>CAZOXZ010000030.1:0-21567 GCA_964583865.1 uncultured Rhodanobacteraceae bacterium
ATCGAAGAACGGCGGCTGCAGGATGCCGGCCGGGAACTGCAGTTGGTTTTCCAGTGGCAGGTTGATGGCATTGACCAGTTGCGGGGTCATCCACCAATGGTCAGGGTTGACCGGCTGGCCCAGCACGGCCAAGCGCTGGTCGGTGTGCCAGCGCGAGACGGCCATGCGGTTGGCCAGCGGGTTGTCAGCGGTGATCTTGAGTTCGGCATAGGACGGCCAGTGCTCGGGATAGCCGACGGCCACGGTCAGCGCATCCAGCTTGGCGCGGGCCTTCTGGCGTGTGGCCGGTGTCATCCAGTCCAGGGTCTCCAGTCGGGCACCGAAGGCGGCGATGATGTTGTCCACCATGTCCTGGGCAGCCTTCTTGGCTTCCGGCGGGAAGTATTTCTCGACGTACAGCTTGCCGACGACAAAACCCAACGAGTTGCTGGTGGCATCCACGGCACGCTTCCAGCGCTCGCGCTGCTCCGGGGTGCCGCTCAACACGTGCTGGTGGAACTCGAAATGCAGATCGGCAAACTTCTTCGGCAGCAGGTCGGCCGCGGCATCCAGCGTGTGTGCACGCAGCAAGGCCTTCCAGCTGGCCAGTGATTCACTTGCGGTCAACGCCGACAGCCGGGTAATGGCATCGTCCTGCCAGACGTCGATCTCGGGCTGGCCAGCGAGTCCCGCTGCCTCGAAGTACGTGGCCCAGTCCAGGCCGGGCGCCTTGCTGGCGAACGCATCGGGTCCCCAGAGATTGTTGGCTTGGTGCACGTCCTGGCTTTCGACCAGGTTGGCCTGTGCTTGAGCGATCTTCATTTCCAGGGCGAAGGCGAGCTTGGCCTGCTGCTCGGGATTGTCCATGCCCGCGGCTGTGAACAGCTTGGCGAGGTAATCCTTGTAGGCGGCGCGGAAACTGGCCATTTTCTCGTTGTCGGCGAGGTAATAGTCGCGGCTGGGCAACACCAGGCCGCCTTGCAGCAGGTAGGCGATGTTGTGCGAAGGGTCGGTGAGGCCCTGGGCCACGAACAGGCCGAACAGGTTGGGCGTGTGGAAATCCGTGGAGTTGACCGGATCCACATCCTGGCGCAGGCGCTGGCCCAGCACACGCGCCAGATCCTGGCGGTTGCCGATGGCATCGATGACATCCAGGGCTGGCTGGATCGGCTTCAGTCCCAGCTTCTCGATGGCCTCGGTATCCATCCAGGCGCTGTAGAAATCGGCAATCTTGCGTGCATCGCTGCGCGCGGGTGGATTGCTGTCGGCGGCATGCTGGATAATGTCCGCGATGCGCTTCTGCGCGCGCTTGTAGGCTTCCCGGAATGAGCCGATGGAAGAACGATCTGCCGGGATATCGGCCGTCTTCAGCCACGCCCCGTTGGCGTACTCGAAAAAGTCATCGCCGGGACGCACGTCATGGTCAATGGCGGCCAGGTCGATACCCGAGGCCGGGATACCCGCGGCAGACGCGATCGTGGGAGTCTCGGCAACCGTTGCGGTGGAGGTACCCGTGGTCGGCTCCTGCGCCGGCTTGCCGCAGGCGGCGAGAAACAGGGCGGCAGTACAGGTTGCGGCAATCAGCAGCTTGTTCATGGCAGTCTTGTCCGGCGAGGAAAGGCCGTTACTGTAACGCGTCTTGCCCGGAAAGGTGAACGGACTGCCTGACGATGGCGCAAAAAAAACCGGGAGCCGAAGCTCCCGGTCATGACACGTGAAACGGTGTCTTCGATCAGCCTTCCATCTCGCGACGGCGCAGACCGAACAGGCCCAGCAGGGCAAGCAAGCCGATACCGAGACCGGCACCCCACTGGCCCAGCGTCGGGACGCCCGCGGGGCCGGTGCCCGGAGTGCCACCCGGGGGCGTTGTGCCGCCGCCGCCGGTGGCGCCTTCCTCACCAATGATCGCAAATGCAAAGTCAGGCAGGGTAGAACTAAGACAGCTGGCGATACTACCCCAGCTCGGGCACGTGCCAAACCCACCGCCCGGATTCCGCCATGCAGCCATACTGTTGGTTTGCGAGTTGGTCATAAGCCAGTAACTCTGACCGTAGGTTGCATAGTCCACGTCAGGCATGATGCCTACCCAGTAGGTGCCGGCCGTGAGGCTGCACGTGCTGGGCAGTGTAATCATCGTGAAGCCGGCAGGATCCAGCGTTGTCGGCGCGGCGGGATAGGAGCAAGCCGCAGCCCCGGGCAAGCCACCCGCGTCAGCGTAGAAATTGACAGCACTGGTGGTAGTGATGGCGCCTGGGATGTTCGGTCCGAAAAAGACGGCGGCGACGCTGGTGACATCCCAGCCACCAGAGGGCACCACAAAGTCGTCAGCACCTTCTGCATCGTAACTGTCACCAAAGAACTGCACCGGCAGTCCGGAAGTGGACAGGTCCACGGTCTGGTCGTACAGCACGGTGGCAGACGTGCTGTTTGGGATTGCCAGAGGGGTGAACGTCACCGATGCTGGCAAGTTGGCTTGGGTGTGCAAAGTGGCCGCGCCGGCAAGTCCGGACACGCCAAGGGCGGCGGCCATACCGCCAGCGAGCAAGGTTTTACGTAAAGTCATTTTTATCCCCGATCTCCGATGGAAGTAGCAACAGACCCGCAGCTACGTGGGCAAGATACA
The DNA here is from genome assembly GCA_964583865.1 of uncultured Rhodanobacteraceae bacterium. GTDB lineage: Bacteria > Pseudomonadota > Gammaproteobacteria > Xanthomonadales > Rhodanobacteraceae > DASSBG01. Next base: position 2,603 of record CAZOXZ010000030.1, read on the forward strand.
CACAAGCCGCGACAGTCGTTTTGACTCTAGCATGAGCCTTTCGGGCTCGCAAGGCAATTTCGCCCTTGTTGTCAAGCCCTGTGGAGCGATCTGCTGCTGCCCCGGTTCGATTCGCGTAACCTGGCTGCACTGGCGCGATCGGGATTGTCAGTCGTGTTTGGTGACCCGCGTCAGCGACATGCGCATGCCGTCCAGCGCCTCGCCATACAGGTGAGCACGGGCGGTGCTGCGGCGCAGGGGCTGGCGCACCTGGGCGGCGCTGGCGGTGCGCACGCTGCGCTGGCTTTGTTCAGGGTGCAGGCAGGCGGGATCAAATGTCAGGTTGCAGTCGTCGAGCAAGCGTCGGATCACTGCTTCCGGGTCGGCCAGCAGTTCTTCGTGTACCAGTTCGCCAACCTGCTCCGGATAGCGCTGCTGCCAGAATCTCGACAGTTGGTCGAAGGCATGCCAGTAGCCGGCCATGTCATCCGGGTCGTAGCTGAAATGGCAGCCCAGGGCGAAGTACTGGCGATAACAGGCGAGGCAGGTTTCCAGCGGGTCGCGGCGGCAAATGATGACCCTGGCGGCTGGCAGCATCTGCAGTGCGGCGCCGATCAATGGCCAGTTTCGCAGCGACTTGTCGGTGAAGCGAGGGCGCTTCTTGCGCCACCGTTCGGTGCGACGCAGGTACTCCTGTCCCAGCCGTTGCCAGTCGTCCGCCGAGGCTTCACTGGCCCATTCGTGCAGTTGTTTGCCGCGGCGCTCCGATTCCTCGGTGATGATGGCACTGAGATCGGGAAGTTCGTTCGCGCCCTCGACGTCCGGGTGGCTGGAGATGATCTGTTCGGTCAGTGTCGAGCCGGATCGTGGCAGGCAGGCGATGAAGATGACTTCGCCGCCCTGGTCGGCCGGAGCGGCTGGCAGCGGTTGGGAAAACACCTCCTCGGTGGTCCGCATGCGCCGGTTGAAGTCGGCGCCATCCCATTCAATTTGCTTGCGCTGCAGTGCATTGGCTTTCTCGAGGGCGGCAAAGGCTTCCTCGTATCGGTTGTTGTCCTCCAGTGCCTTGGACAGGGCAAAGCCCAGCGTGACCTGATCAGTCCGGGCTTGCCCCGGCTGCTGCAAATGATGCTCCAGCTGCCGCGCATCGTCGGTGGTGAAGCGTACCGTTTTCAGATTGGCGAGACCGTACCAGGCATCCGCGCTGCCTGGCTGGTGTTTCAGCACTTCACGAAAAGCCTTTTCGGCTTTACCGATTTGTCCCAGGTCCTTGTACGCGCCCCCCAGTACCAGCCAGGCGCCCGCGTGCCGTGGATCTGCGGATACGGCGCGCTCAAGTGCCTCGCGTGCCGCGTCCGTATGGCTGTCGTGACGATAATGTTTTCCGAGGTTGTACCAGGCGGCAGCCAGATCCGATGCTTTCTCCGTGGCGGCTTTCCAGGCCTCCACGGCAGCGTCGTGCTGGCCGGCGGCACGCAGTGCGCTGCCGAGGTTGTTGTAGACCAGGGCATCGTCAGGGTGGTCAGCCAGGATGGCATGAAAGACCTCAATGGCTTGCTGGTACTGGCCTCTCAGGTGGCACAGCAAACCATGCAGGCGCTGCACTTCCGGGTGTTCCGGCGCGCTTGCCAGCGCCGCCACAAGGGCCATTTGCGCGCCAGGGACATCATGTTTGCCGATGGCGCGGGCCAGGGTCTCGACCATGCGCGCAGTGGTCGGCGAAAGGTCGCGCCAGCGGGCTTTCAGTGGGTCGGCTGCGCGTCGTTTCTTTCTCAGACTTCGTTTCATGGTTTGTTCCGGGATGGGGCGAGCCGGGTTGGCCACAAGGCGGGTGATTGACAGCTGCCGAATGCGGCGACAGGCTGGTGGTCGATCTTACACGGGAAGCGGTCCATGCAATTTCGCCAACTGGGACAATCTGGTCTGAAAGTTTCGCCCCTGGCGCTGGGCGGCAATGTGTTTGGCTGGACGGTCGATGAACAGGACGCTGGCCGCATTCTCGATGCTTTCCTGGATGCGGGCGGCAACCTGGTCGATCTTGCCGACAGCTACCCGCACTGGGCGCCGGGCTGTTCGGGGGGTGAGTCCGAGGAGGCCGTGGGGCGCTGGCTGGCGGCCAGTGGCAAGCGCGACAAGGTCTTGCTTGCCACCAAGGTGGGCAAATGGTCGCGAAGCCCGGGCTTGAGCCGCAAGAACATTCTGGCCTCGGTGGATGGCTCACTGCGCCGGCTGCGCACCGATGTCATCGACCTTTACCAGGCACACGCGGACGATCCGGATACGCCGCTGGAGGAAACATTGGAAGCTTTTGCCGAACTGGTGCAGGCCGGCAAGGTGCGTGCCATCGGTGCGTCAAATCACAGCGCGCCGCGGCTCGCAGAAGCGCTGCAGGTCAGTGCCCGCCACGGCTGGCCGCGTTACGAGTCCATCCAGCCCGAGTACAACCTGGTACAGCGGGAGCCATTTGAAAATGAACTGTTGCCGCTGGTGACGGAAAGCGGGCTGGGAGCATTGAGTTACTTTTCGCTGGCAGCCGGCTTTCTGACAGGCAAGTACCACACAGAGGCGGATCTGGCCGGGCGCGCGCGTGGCGGCATGGTGCGTGGTTATCTCACGACAGCCAATCTTCGGGTGTTGGCCGCGGTGGAGCAGGTGGCGGACAAGCATGGCGTGACCCCGGCGCAGGTGGCCGTGGCCTGGGTGATGACCCAACCGGGCATCACGGCCGCCATTGCCAGTGCCACCAGTCTGGCCCAGCTGCAGCAGTTGACGGATAGTGCGAGTCTGCGGCTGGACTCCGATGACTGTGCATTGTTGGCCCCCGGCAGGCCATGATGTGGCTCCGGTACAGGCCCGGAAACGAGAGTTGGTTCACAAAATGAACAATCCAATCGTGATGATTTCATTAAATCAATAACTTGCGCGATTTCGGGACTTGCATTCGTTTTCTTTTTGTGGCCGGATGGCCGGCGTTCCTCGATGCACGTTTGTGGGGAATGCATGCTGCGGTGGTGCAGTGATGGTCATGCTGCATCCAGCAAGGAGCGAGTGCGGGGCTCCCTGAACCCCGGGCGCGAAGCGACTGCAGTGCTTACGGACGAGATCCGTGGCACCGCTGTGGTTCAGCCCGGTGCCGTATCGATTCAATACGGGGAGTTCAACCATGTCATCGATTCGCCAAAGTGGCGTACGCCATTCGTTGTTGGCCGCGTCCACCGTGGTACTTGGAGCCGGCCTGCTCGCGGCCACCTCCGCTTCGGCTGCCGATACCGAGCATTTGTATCGCCAGTCCATGCAGCATTTGTCCAGCAAGACCTTGAGCCGCCAGCTGCAGCTGGATTCCGGGGCCATGATGCAAGCCCGTTTCGTGGCGCCGACCGTGCGTGGCACCAAGACCGTTCGCCTGCAGCAGACCTGGAAGGGTGTGCCGGTGTATGGCGGCAGCATTGCCGTCGAGAAGGATTCATCCGGGCGTATCATCCGGGCCACGGGCACCATCAGCCGCCAGCTGACGGCCGACCTGGACTCGGTGGTGCCCAAGCTGGCAGCAACCCAGGCGCTGAACATTCTGCGCAGCAGCGTGCGTACCAGGTTGCGCACATCGACGGCAACGCTCACGGCCACCGACCTGCCGAACGCGCAGACCGAACTGTACGTTTATCCCCAGCAGACAGGCAGTGCACGGCTGGTGTACCTGGCATCCTTCATGGAGTACGGCAACCGGCCGGCGCGACCGACGGCAATCATCGATGCCAACTCCGGCGAGATCATCAAGGCCTGGAACGGCCTGACCACCGCCAATGGCACCGGCCCGGGCGGCAACGCCAAGACCGGCCAGTACAACTACGGCAGCGGCGGCGTGCCCTACCTCGATATCACCAAGTCGGGCAGCACCTGCAGCATGGCCAACAGTTACGTGCGCACCTACAACATGAACCATGCCACCTCCGGCAGCGGAACGTTGTGGACCTTCCCGTGTTACGAGAGCTCCGGTGACTCGATCAACGGTGGCTACTCGCCCATCAACGATGCCCACTTCTTCGGTGGCCTGGTGCACGACATGTACCAGTCCTGGTTCGGCTCGCCACCCTTGAACCAGATCCTGTACATGCGGGTGCATTACGGCAGCAACTACGAGAATGCGTTCTGGGACGGTTCGTCCATGACCTTCGGCGACGGCGCCAGCTACTTTTACCCGCTGGTGGCGCTGGATGTCACCGGGCACGAGATCAGCCACGGTTTCACCGAACAGAACTCGGGCCTGGCATACACCGGCCAGTCGGGCGGCATGAATGAGTCCTTCTCGGACATGGCCGGAGAGGCCGTGGAGTATTTTTACCACGGCAGCAATGACTGGGTGGTGGGCGTTGATATCACCAAGGGCAACGCGCCCTTGCGCTGGATGTGTACCCCGTCGAACGATGGCGGCTCCATCGACAGCGCGCTGGACTATTACAGCGGCCTGGACGTGCATTACTCCAGTGGCGTGTACAACAAGGCCTTCTGTACGCTGGCCAAGACGTCTGGCTGGAACACGCACAAGGCCTTCGAGGTGTTTTATCGCGCCAACGCCCTGTACTGGTCCGCCAACGCGACCTTTGATTCCGGCGCTTGCGGCGTGGAGAGTTCGGCTGCGGACCTCGGCTATTCCACCAGCGACGTGGCAGCCGCCTTTGCCGCGGTCGACGTGGATTGTCCCGGCAGCAACAACGGTGGCCCCGGCAACAATGAAGGCGGCGTGTTGACCAAGGGCCAGCCGGTGACCGTCTCGGGTGTCAGCAGCGGCAACTTCAGCGGTGACTACACCGTGGATGTGCCTGCCGGTGCCACCAACCTGAAGATTTCCATTACCGGCGGCACGGGTGATGCCGACTTGTATGTGCGCTTTGGTGCGGCACCGACCGAAAACAGCTACGACTGCCGCCCGTACGTCAACGGCAGCGTCGAGCAGTGTACCGAGGCCAACCCACAGGCCGGTACCTGGCATGTGAAGCTGCGTGCCTACCAGAGCTTCGACAACGTGCAGCTGGTGGCGACCTGGGATACGGCCGGCGGCGGCAACCCTGACCCGGGTGGTGCCTTGAGCAACGGTGTGCCAGTCAGCGTCGGTCAGGTCGCCAGCGGCACTTTCAGCGGCGACTACAGCGTGGCCATTCCGGCCGGTGCCAGCAACCTGAAGATTTCCATTTCGGGCGGTTCCGGCGATGCCGATCTGTACACCCGTTTCGGCGCCGCGCCGACCACCTCGACCTACGACTGCCGGCCCTACCGCAGTGGCAACAGCGAAACCTGTACCGTGGCGTCGCCGCAGGCCGGGACGTACCACGTCAAGCTGCGTGCCTACCAGACCTTCGACAATGTCCAGCTGGTGGCCACCTGGGACAGCGGCGGCGGCGATGGTGGCAACTCGGGTAACGGCTCGTACGCCAATACCACGAACATCGCCATTCCGGACAAGGGCACGGCGTACAGTCCCATTGCCGTCAGTGGCGAGGGCAGCTCGGGGCCGTCGAGCTTGAAGGTCCACGTCCGCGTCGTGCATTCCTACCGCGGTGATCTGCGCATCACCATCGTGGCGCCCAGCGGTGCCAGTGCGGTCCTGAAGGAAGCCGACTACTACGATGGCGCCGACAATGTCGATACCACCTACACGGTCAATGCTTCGAGCGTCAATCCCAACGGGACCTGGAAGCTCAAGGTGGAAGACATGTATGGCGGCTACACCGGCTACATCGACAGCTTTGAATTGCAGTTTTGATGTAGCATCAGCCTGATGGCGGAAGGTCCGGTCATGAAAATGGCCGGGCCTTCTTTTTCGTCAGCGGATGGCATCGAAGCGGTTGGCCTCGCGGTTCTTGCGCACCTTGGCCGGGTCCCAGATGCGTCCGTTCATGGCGATCCATACGCCTTCGCGCTGCGATTGCACCGCGCCGACCGCGCAGCCGATGTTGAACACCGCGTCCGAGCCCTGGAAACGGGCCGGGTTCAGCGCGCCCGTGAGCACGATGACCTTGTCCTTGATCGAACCCAGCAGGCGGGCGGTCTCGACCATGCTGTCGGTTCCATGGGTGACCAGGACATGACGTTGCGGCTGGGCCGCGATGGTGCCACGGATCAGCTCGCGGTCGGCATCGGTCAGCTCCAGGCTGTCCTTGCGCAGGATGGGGATGACGGAAAAGCGGAAACCGACCTCCAGTTGCTCCAGGATGTCGCCGATCTGCGGTGCGCCGATCTGGTAGTCGGACTTGGCATCGAAGTAGATCTTGTCGATGGTGCCGCCGGTGGTGACGATGGCCAGTTCCTGCATTGGTGGCTCTCCCGTGTTGTGCATGCGGAAAACGGCAAAGTGCGGGATTATCGCAGCTTCGCCCGGCGCCGGCGCGGCTTCTTCAGGCCGACGGCAAGAATGACGGTCAAGCTGAGGGCGATCTCGAGGATGGCCAGCGGCCGCAGGGAAGGCTGCCACCACGCTTCCGCGATGCCGTGGCAAAAATAGAACAGGCAGGCGATGGCGACCCACAGCAGGGCGCGACCGGGCTGGCGCATGGCCAGCAGCGGCAACAGCAAGGGCAACAGGCTCAGGGCCAACGTGGGCCCAAGGGCGGTCGTGGTCGGTGGCGCCAGCCAGACATGCCAGGCCAGTTGCAGAAGCACCAGCCCGGCCCAGGCGACGAAGGCGACATGACGCGTGGTCATTTGCCGGCACTCAGCCGTGAAGCCACTGTGGCCACCCGCGCGCCCAGCGCCAGTGCCAGCTTGCGCTCGTCCTCGCTGATGTCGTTTTCACCTTTCAGGCCGGCCAGGTGACTGAGGCCGTAAGGCGTGCCACCGGTGCATGTGCTGTTCAGTTCGGGCTCGGTGAACGGGATGCCCACCAGCAGCATGCCGTGGTGCAAAAGTGGCAGCATCATCGACAGCAAGGTGGCTTCCTGGCCGCCGTGCATGGTGCTGGTGGAGGTGAATACCGCGGCCGGCTTGCCTACCAGTGTGCCGGAGGCCCAGGCGCTGCCCAGGCCATCGATGAAATGCTTCAGTGGCGCGGCCATGTTGCCGAAACGGGTCGGGCTGCCGAGCAGGAGGCCGGCGCATTCGTCGAGGTCTTCACCGGTGACGTATGGTGCGCCGTCCTCCGGTGTGGGCGGGCTGGCCTCACGGGTCACGGCAGCCACCGGTGGCACCTGGCGCAGGCGTGCGCTGCAGCCTTCGATCTGTGCCACGCCGCGCGCCAGCAGGCGGGCCATGCGGGCCACGTGGCCGGTGCGGCTATAGTAAAGAATGAGGATTTCGTTGTTCATGGGATGCGGATGATGACGGAAAATGCGCCGGACTGCACCATGAGCATCGTCGCGGGTACCATGGTCTGGTCGCTGGCCGCGAGGTCACGCTGTCGCATGAAAGGATGACCATGAAGCCGTTTGACCGCGAACGCGCATTGACCTTTGCCCGCTTCCTGTGGCGGCGCTTTCTGGACGACGAATGTTTCCAGACGGCCGGCGCCTTGTCCTACACCACGGTGTTTGCACTGGTGCCGCTGACGGCTGCGGTGTTCGGCGTGCTGTCGGCTTTCCCGGTGTTCTCGGTGTGGACCGATCAGCTCACCAACTTCATCTTCCGCAACTTCGTGCCGGCGGCCGGCGCCACGGTGCAAAGCTACTTGCTGGCCTTTGCCGGCAACGCCAGTCGCATGACGGCGGTGGGCCTGCTGGTGCTGCTGGGCAGCGCGTTGATGATGATGTCCGCCATCGAGAGCCGCCTGAACCGCATCTGGCGGGTGCGCGAAAGCCGCTCCAACGTGGCCCGTTTCCTGCTCTACTGGACCACCCTGACGCTGGTGCCCATCTTGCTGGTCGGTGGTCTGGCCCTGTCGTCGTACCTGTTTGCCCTGCCGGTGCTGCGCGACACCGCGCTGCAACCGGACATCCAGAGCATTCTGCTGCGCATGCTGCCTTTCCTGACCACCTTCATCGCCTTGCTGTTGCTGTACACCATCGTGCCCAACCGGCGCGTGGCGGCGCGCCATGCCGCCGTCGGTGCCTTGCTGGGTGCCTGCCTGTTCGAATTGGCCAAGTGGGGTTTCGGCACCTACGTCAGCAGCGTGCCCACCTACCAGCAGCTTTATGGTGCGCTGGCGGTGGTGCCGATCTTCCTGATCTGGGTGTACCTCAGCTGGGTGATCGTGCTGCTGGGCGCCTCCCTGACCGCCTCCTTGACCTCCTTCGATTATCGCCCGGCAGCGGCCCGTCTGCCTCCGGGGCACGAGTTCGTCGGCCTGCTGCATGTGCTGAAGCACTTCGTCGTCGCCCAGCGCAAGGGCGAAGTCGTGCGCGGCTCGCAACTGCGCAAGCAGAAGCGTTTCATTTCCGATGACTTGCTGCAGCGCTACCTGGCCGATCTCGAAAATGCCGGCCTGATCCGCCAGAGCGAGGATCTCGGCTGGGTTCTGGTCTACAGCCTGGAGAGTGCCAGCCTGGCGCAGGTGTATCGCAGTGGCGGCTACCGCATTCCGCTGGATGAGGCGGATGTGCAGCGCTGGAGTGAAGGCCTGCCCGAGGATCTGCGTGCCTTGCTGCAGGGCCTGGCGCAGCGACTGCGCGCCGAGCTTGGCGTGGGGCTGGACAGGTTGTACGGTACGGCGACACCGTACGCGGACCCTCCTGAACGGATTGAATCATGAAAACCCTTCTTGCTTGCCTGTTGCTGGCCTTGTGCGTGCCTTGTGCCTGGGCCGCGGATGACAAGACGGCCGAGCGGCCGACATTGGCCGTGACCACGCTGGATGGCCAGGCGTGGTCGCTGGAAACGCAACGTGGTCAATGGGTGGTGGTCAATTTCTGGGCCACCTGGTGCTCGCCCTGCATCGCCGAAATGCCCGAGATCGACCGCTTCGCGGCTTCCCGCGATGATGTCACCGTCATCGGCCTGGCGTGGCAGGATGCCGAGCCGGCCAAGGTGCAGGCGTTTCTGGACGAGCACCCGGTCAGCTATCCGATCGCCATCGTCGATCCCTTCGAGCCGTTGCCGGACTTTGCCGCGCCACGCGGACTGCCGACGACCTACATCATCGATCCGACCGGCAAGGTGGCAGAAAAGTTCATCGGGCCGGTGACAGCCAAGGACTTGCTACAGGCCATCGGCAAGCCTGCCGACAAGTGATGGCCTGCGCGCGCTTTTTCATTTCCGGGCGCGTACAGGGCGTGTTCTTTCGCGCCTCGACGCGGGCCGAGGCCGAGCAGCTGGGCGTGACGGGCTGGGTGCGAAATCTGACCGATGGGCGCGTGGAAGTGTTGGCCAGGGCTGACGAGGCCGTGCTGGACGCCCTGGCCGCCTGGCTGCAGCATGGCCCGGCCAATGCGCGCGTGACCGACGTGCAGCGGCTTGCCGTGGAGCCAGCCGATGAGCCGCAGGGCGCGTCCTTCGTGATCCGCTGACAACCGGCAGTTTAGCCGGCTTCACCCAGGGCTTTCAGGTCTTCGGTCTGCTGTTCGCGCTGCAATGCACCGATCAGCTCGTCAAGGTCGCCGCCGAGGACTTCCTCGAGGCGGTGCACGGTAAGGTTGATGCGGTGGTCGGTGATGCGGCCCTGCGGGAAGTTGTAGGTGCGGATGCGCTGGCTGCGGTCGCCGGAACCCACCTGCAGCCGGCGTGATTCGGATTGTGCGGCCGCCTGGCGGCTGCGCTCGGCATCCAGCAGGCGCGCGCGCAGCAGGCTCATGGCGCGGGCGCGGTTCTTGTGCTGGCTGCGCTCATCCTGGCATTCGACCACGGTACCGCTTGGCAGGTGGGTGATGCGGATGGCCGAGTCGGTCTTGTTGACATGCTGACCGCCGGCCCCGGAAGCCCGGAAGGTGTCGATGCGCAGGTCCGCCGCATCGATGGCAATATCGTCGATGCTGTCTTGTTCCGGCAGCACGGCCACGGTTGCGGCCGAGGTGTGGATGCGCCCCTGGGATTCGGTCTCCGGCACCCGCTGGACGCGGTGCGTGCCGGCCTCGAACTTCAGATGGGCATGAGCGCCCTCGCCGCTGATGCGCACCACCACGGCCTTGTAGCCGCCCATGTCGCCGGGGCTGGCCGAGACCGCCTCCACCTGCCATCCCCGGGCTTCGGCGTAGTTGCTGTACATGCGCAGCAGGTCACCGGCAAACAGGGCCGCCTCGTCCCCGCCGGTACCGGCGCGGACTTCCAGAAACAGGTCGGCATCGTCCAGCGGATCGCGTGGCAGCAGCAGGATCTGCAATTGCGCTTCCAGGTCGGCCAGACGGGCCGTCAGGCGCTCGCTGTCCGCGCGCGCTTCGTCCGCCAACTCCGCGTCATCCAGCAGCTCGCGCACATCCTGCAGTTCATGGCGGGCCGCGCGGAATTCACCGAATGCCTGTACCACCGGCTCCAGGCGCGCGTACTCGCGTGACAACTCACGGAACTGGTGCTGATCGGCGATGACGTCGGGTTGCGACAGCAGTCGGGTGATTTCCTCATGGCGCTCGTCGAGCGCCTGCAAGCGGGTCTCGATGGCGGGTCTCATGGGGCCGTGTCGTCGTCCCCGGCGACACGGTACAGCTGCTCGGCGGCGCGCAGCAGCGCCTCGTCACCTTCCAGTGTGGCCTGATGCAGCTGGGCGCTGGGCTGGTGCAGCAGCTTGTTGGTCAGCGTCCGGGCCAGGTAGTCCAGCACATCGTCGCTGTCGCGACCGCTGGCCAGCAGCCTGCGTGCGCGGCGCAAGACTTCGTCGCGGTGTTGTTCGGCCTGATGGCGGATGGCCACCACCGGATTGCGCAGCGTCAGCGACCGTCGCCAGGCCATGTACCGCTCGACCTGCAGGCCGATGATGGCCTCGGCCTCCGAGGCCTCCTGGCGTCGCGAGCCCAGGTTGTCCTCGATCACTTGCTTGAGGTCGTCGATGGCATACAGGAACACATCCTTCAGTTCGCCCACAGTCGGGTCGATGTCGCGCGGGACGGCAATATCGACCAGGAACATCGGCCGGCGCCGTCGCACTGCCAGCGCATGCCCGACCATGCCGGCATCAAGAATGGTTTCCGGTGAAGCCGTGGACGAGATGACGATGTCGGCTTCGGCCAGGTGCTCGTCCAGGCTGTCCAGGCCGATGGCAAAGCCGCCATGTTCGCTGGCCAGGCGTTGTGCCCGCTCCAGCGAGCGGTTGGCCACGATCAGGCGACGCACCTTCCTTTCAGCCAGGTGGCGGGCCGCCAGGCCGATGGTGTCGCCGGCGCCGATGAGCAGTACGCAGGCCTGGCCGAGGTCGGCAAAGACTTCTTCGGCCAGGCGCACGGCCGTGAATGCCACCGACACCGTGTTGGCACCGATGCGGGTGTCCGTACGCACCCGTTTGGCCACCGCGAAGGTGTGCTCCATCAGGCGATCCATGGGCGTGTCCAGCGTGGCGGCCTCGCGCGCCATCTGCCAGGCCTGCTTCACCTGGCCCAGGATCTGCGGTTCACCCAGCACCATGGAATCGAGGCCCGTGGCAACGCGGAACATGTGGCGCACGGCCGCGGCATCGTCGTAACGATAAAGAAAGCGGTCCAACATGCCAGGTGCCAGCTTGCGATGCCGGTGCAGCCAGCCCGACAGGCGCGCAGCGGCATGCGGCGTCACGGTGCAGCTGAGTTCCGTGCGATTGCAGGTGGACAGGATCAGGGCCTCGTCCACGCCGTCGATGGCCACCAGCTCCTGCAATGCCGCCGGTGTCGTCTCGGAGGCAAAGGCCACCTGTTCGCGCAGCTCCAGCGGCGCGGTCTGGTGGTTCAGTCCGAGGGTGACTAACGACATGGTACGGTGTGACGTCATGGAGTCTGCTGGGCTATTGTACTACCCGGTCGCCATTTTCAAGCCGGATTGCCCCGGCTTCTGGAGTTTGCCAGTGCTGATGTCGATATTCCGTTTCCTGCGCATTGCGCTGCCGGGCCTGGCCCTGCTCTCGGTCGGTTGCGCCCACCAGCCGCAAGTGCCCGATGCCGTTGATGCGAATGTGCAAGGTCCGGCGCGCGTGCAGGCACCGGACACCAGCCGCAGTACGCGCCTGATGACCCAGGTGATGCAGGCGGAGTTCGCGCGCCAACGTGGCGACAGCCGGGTCGCCAGTGAGGCCTGGGCTCGGGCAGCCAGTCATTCGGATGATCCGGGTGTGGCCGAAGCCATGACCGCTGCCGCGATCGATGCCGGCCAGGCCGATACGGCACAGGCCGGCATTGAACGGATGCGCGACACCGGCGCGGACGAGCGCGAAGTGACCCGCGAACGGGCACGCCTGGCGCTGCTGCGCGGACACCGCGACGAGGCCCGCGAACAACTGGTCACGCTCCTTGGCGACGGCAGTGCGACAGCCTGGCACGATGTTGCCCGGGTGCTTGCCGACGCGCGCGACCCGGCCCTGGCGGGTGTGTTGCTGGAATCCCTGGCCACCGAAACACGATTGCCGGCCGATGATGCCTCGGTCTGGCTGGCGATGAGCCAGCTTGGCGAGCACTTGCAGCGCCACCTGTATGCCGAGCGCCTGGCCGTGGTGGCGGCCGAGCGTTTCGGCACAGCCCGTGCATTTGCCTGGGCGGCACATCTCAAGAGCGAGGCAGGGCATGACCAGGCGGCGCTGGACATGCTTGCCCGTGCGGTCACGGCCGAGCCGGACAGCACGCGTTATCGCCTCACATACGCGTCCGCATTGGGCGAGGATGGCCAGAACCGCAAGGCGCTGGATGTCCTGGCCGAAGCCGACGCCACGGTTGGCGTGCTGGCGGCGCGTGCGGCGTATGCCGCGCGTTTGCACGATGACCAGGCATTGCAGGCGGTCTACCATGATTTGCAAGCCGGTCGTGCGCAATTCGAGCGGGACGTGAGCTTCCTTCTCGGGCGCCTGGCCGAAGTGCTGGGCAAGCCTGAAGCTGCCATCGGCTTTTATGCCGATGTACCGGTCACCGATGAGAATGCATACGACGCGGCCGTGCGCCGAGCCGTGTTGTTGGCATTTTCTGGCCGGAGTGTCGCTGCGCACCGGTTGATCCGCGGCTGGCAGCAACGCAGCACCGAGGACAGTGCGCGCCTGCACGAGCTGTATCTGCTGGATGCGCAGCTGTACGTGCGGGCCGGCAACGGCGACGAGGCGGCGACGGCCTATGCTCGCGGGCTGGAGGTCTTTCCGGAGGATGCCGACCTGCTGTACGGCCGTGCCCTGGTTGCCGCCGACAGTGGCCGCATCGACGCCGCCATTGCCGACTTGCGGCGTGTGCTGACGCTGGACCCGGACAATATCGACGCCATGAACGCCCTGGGATACACGCTGGCTGACGACAACCGTGATCTGGACGAGGCCACACGCCTGTTGCGTCGGGCACTGGAAAGCCAGCCGGGCGAGCCGGCCATCATCGATTCCTGGGGCTGGTTGCAGTATCGCCTGGGGCATCTGGACAAGGCCGAAACGATGCTCCGCAAGGCATGGGACGCGGTGCACGATCCGGAAATCGGCCTGCATCTGGGTGAAGTGTTGTGGCAGCAAGGCAAGAAGGCCGAGGCGCGCACGATCTTCGATGCCGTGCGCGAACTGGATGTCGATCCGGCTGTGGTCGACGCCGTGTTGCAGCGCCTGCAATGAGATCGCCGCGCTACTGCCATGGTCCTGCCGCGCTGCTGCTGGTGTTGCTGGCGCTGGTACTTGCTGCCTGTGCGCCGACCACGGTGCGGCCGGATGCAGCATTGCTGGCCGCGCAGCAGGCGCGCGAACAGCAATTGGCCGAGTACCCGCAGTGGACCGTCCAGGGCCGGCTTGCGGTGTCGGCACATGGCGATGGTGGCAGCGGTTCGCTGGTCTGGGAGCAGCGCGCATCGGGCCTCGACTTCGTCTTGCAGGCACCGGTGACCGGACGCAGCTTCCGCTTGCACGTCGATGCCGCCGGCGCCCGGCTCGACGGGCTGGACGGCGGCCCGGTTCGCGGTGCGGATGCGCGGAGCGTGCTGGCGCGCACACTGGGTTGGCAGGTGCCGGTAAAGGCCCTGGCTTGGTGGGTGCGTGGACTGCGGGCGCCCGGCTATCCTGCCGAACTGCGCTTTGGCAATGATGGCTTGCCGGCGACTCTCACGCAGGCAGGTTGGCTGATCGAATACCGCGACTGGTACACTGAGCTGCAAACACCATTGCCGCGCCGGGTTTATGCCAGCCGCGGGGATGAGCGGGTCAAGTTGTTGATCAACCACTGGTCCTTGCTGGAAGATTGATGGTGGCCTCCGCCACGACGCCTGCCGGTAGCCGGTCTTGATTGACACTGGTCATGGCAGCGGCGACAATTTCGCCCGTCGGATGCGTGGTTTTCACGTCTCCGGCCCCGTTCATCCCGATCGGTTGCTGTGGCTCTCATGCTGTTACTGGGGCGTCGCCAAGTGGTAAGGCACGGGGTTTTGATCCCCGCATGCGCAGGTTCGAATCCTGCCGCCCCAGCCAGCCACGGGAACGAAACCGGGCTTTGTCTGCACGGCCGCCGGAGGCCGTCCACCCGAGACTTGCCATGAAGCCGCAGGACGCTCCCAGAATGCTGCTGTTCACCGGTAGTGCCCATCGCCAGCTGGCAGAGGATATTGCGCATCGTCTGGCACTGCCGCTGGGCAAGGCCCTGGTCGACCGCTTCAGCGATGGCGAGACCCAGGTGGAAATCGAGGAAAACGTCCGCGGGCAGAATATCTTCGTGGTCCAGCCGACCTCGGCGCCCACTGCCGAAAACCTCATGGAGCTGTTGATCCTCATCGATGCGCTGAAGCGGGCGTCGGCGGCCAGCGTGACGGCCGTGATCCCGTATTTCGGCTATGCGCGGCAGGATCGCCGGCCACGTTCGGCGCGCGTCCCGATCACCGCCATGCTCGCGGCCCGGTTGATCGGTCCCGCCGCCGCCGACCGCGTGCTGACGGTGGACCTGCATGCCGACCAGATTCAGGGTTTCTTCGACATCCCGGTGGACAACGTCTACGCCTCACCCATCCTGCTGGCAGATATCTGGCGTCATCACGACACGCGCAACATGGTGGTGGTGAGCCCCGATGTCGGCGGCGTGGTGCGCGCGCGCGCGTTGGCCAAGCGCCTGGACGACGCGGACCTGGCCATCATCGACAAGCGCCGTCCGAAAGCGAACGTCGCCACGGTGATGAACATCATCGGCGATGTCGAAAACAAGACCAGCGTGCTGGTGGACGATATCGTTGACACGGCCGGGACCCTGTGTGCCGCGGCCAACGCGTTGAAAGAGCAGGGTGCCAGTCGGGTCGTGGCCTACTGCGTGCATCCGGTGTTGTCCGGCCCGGCCATCGAGAACATCGAAGCCAGCGCCATCGACGAGCTGGTGGTCACCGACACCATTCCGTTGCGGCCCGAGGCCCGTGCCTGCGAGAAGATCCGCTCCCTTTCGGTCGCCGAGATGCTGGCCGAGACCATGCGGCGCATGGCATTCGGCGAGTCGGTAAGCTCGCTGTACGTCGACTGACCTGCTTGCCCGGCGGATCTGCCGCCGATGATGACGGCGCCGCCGTGTCGGGTTATAATTGCCGGCTTTCGTTGCGCCCGCGTGTTGCGCCTCAGCTTCCCGAGGGCGCCAAAGCCCATGCCCGTGATCGTCGCAATGATGCGATGGCTGCGGGTGTCACATGCCTTTCCTGGTCGCGGGAAAGGTCTCCGGCAGCTCCGGCTGCTTCAATCCAACAAGGCAATTCATCATGGCCAAGACTCGAACAATCACGGCGGACTTCCGCGACGACACGGGGAAAGGTGCGAGCCGCCGCCTGCGTCGTGCGGGCCTGGTTCCCGCCATTCTCTATGGTGCCGAACGGCCGCCGCGCAACATTCAGCTGAAGCACAATGAAGTGTTCCATGCAGCCCGGGACGAGAGTTTCTTTTCCTCCATTCTGGATCTGGACTTCAACGGCAAGCACCAGAAAGTGCTGGTGCGCGACTGGCAGGTTCACCCATTCCGTCAGCAGATGCTGCACATGGACTTCATGCGGGTGCGCGATGACGAAGCGATCCGTGTCAGCGTGCCTTTGCACTTCGTCAATGCCGAGCTGTCGCCGGCCGGCAAGGCGGCTGACGTCATCGTTTCCCACCTCATCTCCGAAGTGGAGGTCGAATGCCTGCCGGCGGATTTGCCGGAGAGCATCCAGATCGACCTTTCCGCGCTCGAGGAAGGCGACCTGATCCACTTGTCTGGCATCGAACTGCCCGAGGGCGTGAAGCTGACGGCCCTGATGGTCGAGGGTGAAGACCACGACTACGCGGTGGTCAGTGCCCAGAAGGCTCGTGTCCACGTCGAGGAAGAGCCTGCCACGGACGAGGCTGCCGAAGGTGGCGATGCTGCCGAAGGCGGCGAGGCCGGAGACGCCGGCGAAGCAGACGACGACTGAGCCTGTCGGCACCCGTCGCGCGAGCGGCGGGTGCCATATTCGGCATGACGGGTATCAAGCTCATCGCGGGATTGGGCAATCCCGGCGCGAAGTATTGCCGCCAACGGCATAACGTCGGCTTCTGGTTCGTGGATGCACTGGCGCATGGCGCAGGCATGCACTGGCGGGCACAACCCCGGCTGCATGGCGAAGTCGGCCAGGTGAGCCTGGACGGCCACGATGTACGTCTTTTGAAGCCTTCCACCTTCATGAACCACAGTGGGCGCGCGCTGGCGGCCACGCTGGCCTATTTCCGCATCCCGCCCGAACAGTGCCTGGTGGTGCACGATGACATGGATCTGGACGCCGGCACGGTGCGCCTGAAGTTCGGCGGCGGGCATGGCGGGCACAATGGTTTGCGGGACATCATCAAGGCACTGGATACACGTGCATTTCACCGTGTCCGGCTCGGCATTGGCCATCCGTCCGACCGCAGCCGTGTGCTGGATTGGGTCCTGAGCCCGCCGTCGGCGGGTGACGAGAATCTGATTCTCGATGGCATGGCGCGGGTGGATCATGTCCTGCCGCTGGTGCTGGCGGGGGACTTCAACGAGGCCATGAAGCGCTTGCACACCCGGACCACGCCATGAGGGTGCCGGGCAACGCCTTCCAGTTTGTCACTCACGTTTTCCCAAGGGTCTGATCATGGGTATCAAATGCGGCATCGTCGGTTTGCCCAATGTCGGCAAGTCCACCCTGTTCAATGCGTTGACCAAGGCGGGCATTGCCGCGGCCAATTTTCCGTTCTGCACCATTGATCCGAACGTCGGCGTGGTGCCGGTGCCCGATCCGCGCATGCAGCAACTGGCCGCTATCGCCAAGCCGCAAAAAGTCATCCCGACGACCATCGAATTCGTCGATATTGCCGGTCTGGTGGCTGGCGCTTCGCAAGGTGAGGGCCTGGGCAACAAGTTCCTGGCACACATCCGGGAGGTCGATGCCATCGCCCATGTGGTGCGTTGTTTTGATGACGACGACGTGGTTCATGTTGCCGGCCACGTGGACCCGCTGTCGGATATCGAGACCATCGAAACCGAGCTGGCCCTGGCCGACCTGGACGTGGTGGAGCGCGCCCTGGAGCGGGCGACCCGTGCGGCCAAGGGCAATGACAAGGCCGCACGTGCACGCTTTCCGGTGCTGCAAAAGATGGCTGAGGCGCTGGCTGAAGGGCATGCTGCCCGCAGCGTGTCGCTGGACGAGGATGAGCGCCTGCTGCTGCGTGACCTGGCGCTGCTGACCTTGAAGCCGGTGATGTACATCGCCAACGTCGCCGATGATGGCTTTGCGGACAATCCCCATCTTGATGCCGTGCGTCAACATGCCGCGGGCGAGGGTGCCCAAGTGGTGGCCGTGTGTGCCGCCATCGAGGAAGAGTTGATCCAGCTTGATGCCGGCGATCGCGACGAGTTCCTGGCCGATCTGGGGCTGACCGAACCGGGTCTCGATCGTGTCATCCATGCCGGGTACACCTTGCTGGGCCTGCAGACCTACTTCACCGCCGGTGAAAAGGAAGTGCGGGCCTGGCAGGTTCCGGTCGGTGCTTCGGCGCCCCAGGCGGCCGGCGTCATCCACTCGGACTTCGAAAAAGGCTTTATCCGCGCCGAGACCATCGCCTTTGACGATTTCATTGCCCACCAGGGCGAGGCGGGTGCCCGTGAGGCAGGCCGCCTGCGCACCGAGGGCAAGGATTACATCGTTCAGGATGGCGACGTGTTGCATTTCCTGTTCAACGTGTAAGCTGAACCGGAAAGCGGTCAAGTTCACGACGCCCCGGAGGATGCAATGGCAGGCACGCAGCGCGAGTTGACGACCCGGTTTCTTGCCGAGCCCACCGATGTGAATTTTGGCGGCAAGGTGCACGGTGGCATGGTCATGAAGTGGATCGACCAGGCAGGCTACGCCTGTGCCGTTGGCTGGAGCGGGGCCTATTGCGTCACGGTTGCCGTGGGTGGCATCCAGTTTCTCGAGCCCATCATGATCGGCGACCTCGTCAGTGTGGAGTGTCGGTTGGTACGCACGGGCACGTCCAGCATGCAGATTGCCGCCGAAGTCCGGGCCAGTGACCTGCGAACAGGTAGTGACCGACTGGCCACCAGCTGCATCATCACGTTCGTGGCACTGGATTCACCCGACGGCAGGCCGACAGCCGTGCCCACGTGGACACCAAAGACTGCCGAGGACCGACGCCTGGCGCAGCGCGCCGCGGCACTGGACAGCTTGTCGCGCGCGATGGAAAGAGAGGTGGCTGCGGACGTGGCGGATGACGCGAAAGGGGCTCGCTGATGCCGCAGTGAAAAAATCCGCCGCTGGGTATTGACATCGGCACCATGAAAAAGAGAAAATGCCGCTCTTTGTCAGGCCGATGAGCCTGATGCCCCGGAAGATGCTCGCGACGCGCAAGCGGCGCGGCCCGAAGGGCGAGCCCCAGGGATGGGGCGAGTAAATCCACCTCCCTCGCGGTGCGGAGCACCGCCCGGGAAACGAAGCAGTACCAGACAATACAATTGAAGATTTCCCGGAGGGATACCCAAGCGGCCAACGGGGGCAGACTGTAA
>CAZOXZ010000031.1:0-21431 GCA_964583865.1 uncultured Rhodanobacteraceae bacterium
CGCTCTCAAAATGGCTGTGCCTCGCTCACATGGTTCCTACCGCCCAAGCTCCTAGGGCAGAAGTTCAGGCGCCTTGCCGGTTGGCGTCCTGCTGTGCGGGCCGGATGTATGCGGCGGCGCGCTCCTTCAGCTTGCGGAACTTGCCGGACATCTTGTCCAGTTTGGCTTCCCATTCCGGGTCCGGCTGCTGGCCTTCGACGGTCTTGAAGTACACCTGCATCATGCAGGTCAGGGCGAACGGCTCCAGCAACGTGGCCTTCAGGGCCCAGGCAAACAGCACCGCGAACACGAAGGTTGCCAGCGACAGCGAGCCGGGCAGCAGGTACACCACGGCGGCCGCGGGGATCAGCATCACCAGGAAGATCAGGAAGCTGGCGGCATAGACGATCAGCGCCAGAAAGGCCGCGTTCTTCAGCATGATCTTGTGGTTCTGGCCGTACAGGATCAGCGAGTCCCGCGCCGAGGCCCAGGCGTTGTCGGAATCGGTGCGGATGATTTGCGCCAGGATCAGTTCGTCCACGAAGCCCAGGCTCATGCGCAGGAAGGCCTTGAAGATGGCGCCCAGTTGCTCCACGCCGGGAAGCGGCAGGACCGACATCACGCCCTCGAACAGGCGGGTCATGCCGCCGATCACGGCCTTGATCAGGCGGTCGATGCCGAACAGCACGGAGGATTGCACGAAGCGGTCCTTGACGATCGCCGTGCCATGCTCGATCTGGGATTTTCCGCCCGGCAGTTCGCGCTCCTCGATCAGTTCCACGAGGACGGCGATGTGCCCGGCTTTCACCAGGTAGAGAATATATTCGCGCGCCCAGTACATCAGGCCGCCGAACAGGCCGAAACCGATGGCGCCGCCCCAGAAGGTACCCATGGCATGGCCTTCGGCGCCACCGACCGTACCCACGCCGTAACCGATGCCGGCGCCGATGCCTGTGACGAGGATGTAACCGATGGTGATGGCGGCATACACCACAAGACGCAGGACGAGAAATGGCAATGTGCGCAGCAACAGCTTGCAGGCCGCACCGATCCTGAAATCCCACATGTTGAACGACTCCCGTGATCTGGCTGGCACGGGCGATCCCGTGCTTGTTGCCCATGTATACGGTGCCGCGCCAACAAACCGGACATCACGCCGCGGAGAAGCAGGTATTCGCGTTCATGGGCGGCCATTGCCGCGCAGTGGATGTCAAACTGCGGCGAACACCAGGCTGGCATTGGTGCCGCCGAAGCCGAAGCTGTTGGACATCACGGTGCGCAATTTCGCGGCGCGGGTCTGGCGCACGATGGGCGCGCCTTCGGCTTGCGGATCCAGGTTGTCGATGTTGGCCGAGCCGGCTATGAAGCCCTCGCGCACCATCAACAAGCTGTAGATGGCCTCGTGCACGCCTGTGGCACCCAGCGAATGGCCGGTCAGGGCCTTGGTGGAAGACAGCGGCGGAATGTCGTCGCCGAAGACCTTGCGGATGGTTTCCAGCTCGATGACGTCGCCACGCGGCGTGGATGTGCCATGCGTGTTGAGGTAGTCGATGGGTGCGTCGATATTGGCCAGCGCCATGCGCATGCAGCGCTCGGCGCCTTCGCCGCTGGGCGCGACCATGTCGGCACCGTCCGAGGTGACGCCGTAGCCAATGAGCTCGCCGTGGATGCGGGCGCCGCGGGCGCGGGCGTGCTCCAGGGATTCCAGCACCAGCATGCCGCCGCCGCCGGCAATGACAAAGCCGTCGCGATCGCGGTCATACGGCCGGGAGGCTTTTTCGGGCGTGTCGTTGAAATTGCGCGACAGGGCTTTCATGGCATCGAACTGGGCGCTCATGCCCCAGTGCTCTTCCTCGCCGCCGCCGGCGAACATGATGTCATGGGTGCCGTTGCGGATCTGTTCGGCGGCCGCGCCGATGCAATGCGCAGAGGTGGCGCAAGCGGCCGAGATGGAATAGCTCATGCCGAGGATGCCGAAGGCCGTGGCCAGGGCAGCCGAGACCGTCGAGCACATGGTGCGCGGCACCATGAACGGGCCGACCTTGCGCAGGCCTTTCTCGCGCAGCAGATCGGCCGTATCCACCTGCCAGCGCGAGGAACCACCACCGGAGCCGGCAATGACGCCGATACGCGGGTTGCACACCTGGTCCTCGTCCAGCCCGGCATCGGCGATGGCCGAGCGCATGGCGACGTAGCTGTAGGCCGCCGCATCGCCCATGAAACGGCGCAGGCGGCGATTGATGACGGCATCCAGGTCGATATCCGGCAAGCCGGCAACCTGGCTGCGCAGGCCGTGCGCAGCATACTCGGGCATGGCACGGATGCCGCTGTGCATGTGCTGCAGGGCCTCGGTCACGCTTTCCAGCGTGTTGCCCAGGCAGGACACCACGCCCATGCCGGTGACGACGACGCGGTTCACGTCAAAAACCCTCCAGGGACTGGAACAGGCCAACCCGCATGTTGCGTGCGCTGTAGATGGGTTTGTCGTCGACGAAGGTCGTGCCATCGGCGATCACCAGCGGCAGCTTGCCGCTGCGCATCACGCGGCGCACGTCGATCTGGTAGCGCACCAGCGTGGCATGCGGCAGGATCTGGCCGGTGAATTTCACCTCGCCGACGCCCAGCGCGCGGCCGCGACCGGGCAGGCCCAGCCAGGGCAGGAAAAAGCCGGCAAGCTGCCACATGGCATCCAGGCCAAGGCAGCCCGGCATCACCGGATCGCCGGCGAAATGACAGTCGAAGAACCACAGGTCCGGGTGGATGTCCAGCTCGGCCTCGATGTAGCCCTTGTCGTGCGAGCCGCCGTCTTCGGTGATGCACGTGATGCGGTCGAACATCAGCATCGGCGGGCTGGGCAGGCGCGCGTTTTCGGGGCCGAACATCTTGCCCGCCGCGCACGCCAGGATGGCCTCGCGGTCGAGGCGATCAGGCCGCCCGCTGGCGGATTCGGATACAGGGCTGCTGGCCGCAGGGCCTTGCCGGGTTTCTGAATGATGCATGGACAACCTGTTGTGGATGCGCAAGCAGCACGCGCGCGTTGGTGGCCCGACTCATGTCGGGGCAGGGCCATGGCCTGGGCGCGGGCGCAAGACACTTGCCAGTTTGCGCGCATGGTGCCATGGCGTAGGCCCACGATTGCTGTCGTCCACCACGGCTGCCGCCAAGGCACGCCGCAGCGGGGGCACCCGCCGGCCAGTGCCAATGATCGCATGGCGCAGCGGTTGGATAAAGTGCCGTTTGCTGGTGAACAGATCCACGACCGTGCGGGTGCCGGCAAACAGGGGCAGTCCGGTCATGCGCTGACGGCGCTGGTAGCGTGCCAGGAACGCCGGATCGGCGGGATCACGGCCGCGATCCACGGCATCGCCCACGGCGCTTGCCAGATGCTCGACGCTGGCCAGGCCGAGGTTGAAACCATGGGCCGTGACCGGGTGCATGCCGATGGCGGCGTCGCCAGCCAGCGCGAAGCGCTCGCCCGTGAAGCGGTGTGCCCAGGTGCCCACCAGGGGATAGGTGTGGACCGTGCTGGCGCGCTCCAGCGGTCCCAGACGGCCCTCGTAGCGGCGGGTCATGTCGGCCTCGAAGTCCTGCTGTGACATCTCGCGCAGCGCGGCTGCTTCGCCTTCGGCAACGGTGAGGACAGTCGAGGACAGGTGTTCGCCCAGCGGCAGCAGGGCGCGAGTGAAGCCGTCGCCAAACCATTCCCAGGCCTCGCCGTCATTGCGGTATTCCGGGTGGCGCATGCGGCACAGCAGCATGGTCTGGCCGAAGTCATGCATGTGGGTGGTAATGCCCATTTGCCGGCGCATGGCCGAAAAGCGGCTGTCGGCGGCCACCATCAGGGCCGCTTCGAGGTGGCGCTCGTCGTCGAGATCGGCCCAGGCATGATCCGCCGTGCTGCCGATGCCCTTGACGGCCACACCGGTGTGCACGTGGATGCCGGGGGTTTCGTTCACGGCTTCCCAGGCGGCCTTGCGGATATGGCAGTTGGATACCAGGGTGCCCAGCCGGTCCTTGCCGAAGCTCATGCCCTCGACCAGAAAGCCTCGGTCGCCGCGATCCATGATGCGCGCCTGGCGCAGCGGCGCCTTGTTTTCCGGTGCGATGCGTGACCATACGCCCAGCTCGCGCAGCAAGCGCATCGAGGCATGGTTCAAGGCGACCTCGCGGCCGTCGAAAGCCGGCTCTGCGAGGAGCTTTTCATCCTGGCGCTCGATGACATCGACTTCCAACCCGCGCCGGGCCAGGGCCAGGGACAGGCACAGGCCGGCGGGGCCCGCACCGATGATGATGGCGTGCTTGGACATGCTCGTGCTCCGGTGGTCACAGCGACATTGCTGAACCGGCGATGCTACCGGCAGCGGCCATGGCTACGAATTGACTTGGGTCAGCGCCTCGCGCAGTGCCTTGCCGACGCCGTCGCCGTGGGCGCACAGCACGACGCGTTGCGGTAGCACGTGCCCTGCCATGTGTTGCCGGATGGTGCTGACGGCAATTTGCGCGGCCTGATCGACGGGATAACCGAACACGCCGCAACTGATGGCGGGGAAAGCCACGCTGGCCAGGCCATGGTGGCCAGCCAGCACCAATGCCTGGGTGTAACAGCGGGCCAGAAGCTCTGCCTCGTTCCCGGTTCCGCCCTGCCACACCGGGCCGACCGTATGAATCACATGCCGTGCCGGCAGGTTGAAGCCGGGGGTGATGCGGGCCTCGCCCGTGGGGCAGCGCACGCCGGGGCGCACTTCGGGGAGCGCGCGACAGGCCGTCAGCAGGCGCGGACCGGCGGCGCGGTGGATGGCGCCGTCCACGCCACCGCCATCCAGCAAAGTCTCGTTGGCGGCGTTGACAATGGCATCGACGGGCAATTCGGTGATGTCCGCGGCCAGGATCTCGATGCCGGTCATTGCGTGTTCCAGGGTTTCAGACGTGGGCTGTCTGGCATACTGCGGCCCTGTCTTCCGGAGCCACCGTGTTCAAGCGCCTACTCTACACCCTGGTGATGTACCTCGGCACACCGCTGATCCTGTACCGTCTGGCGGCTCGTGGCCTGCGCTACCGGGATTATTTCGCGCGCTGGCGTGAGCGCTTCGGCTTCTTCCCGGATCCGGGCCTGCGTAACAGCATCTGGATTCATGCCGTGTCCGTGGGCGAGGTCAATGCGGCCGAGCCGCTGATCGAAGCCCTAATGGCGCGCCATGCCGACCGTCCGTTCGTGGTGACCACCATTACGCCGACCGGCTCGGAGCGGGTGCAACACCTTTTCGGGGACCGCGTTTTTCACGTCTATCTGCCGTACGATCTGCCGGCTTCGGTGCGTCGGTTTCTCAACCGCGTGCGGCCGCGCATGGCGGTCATCCTGGAAACCGAGATCTGGCCCAACCTGTATTTCGAGTGCGACCGACGCGACATTCCGCTGGTGATCGTCAACGGTCGGCTGTCCGAGCGCTCCCTGCGCGGTTACCGGCCGGTCTGGTCGCTGGCGCGCAGCGCCCTGCGGCGGGCGTATGCCATTGCCGCGCAGTCACACGCTGACGCGCGGCGCTTCCAGATGCTGGGTGCCGAGCCCGAGCGCATCACCATTGCCGGCAACCTGAAGTTCGACATGAGCGTGGCGGCACAATGGCGCAGCGAAGGCCGCGCGCGTCGCGAGGCCTGGGGCCGGGCGCGGCCGGTGTGGATTGCAGCCAGCACGCATGAAGGCGAGGAGTTGCTCGTGTTGCGCGCGCACATGGAAGTCCTCAAGCGCTTTCCCGATGCCCTGCTGTTGATTGCGCCGCGCCATCCGGAACGCTTTCGCGCCGTCGAGCAGGCCGCCCGTCATCTCGGACTTGCCGTTGGCACGCGCACCGTGGACCGGACGCCGGCCCAGCAGATGCAATGCTTCGTCATCGACACGATGGGTGAGTTGATGGCGTATTTCGCCACCGTGGACGTGGCGTTCGTGGCTGGCAGCCTGGTACCCATCGGCGGGCACAATGTGCTGGAGCCGGCCGCGCTTGCCAAGCCTGTGCTGGTGGGCCCGCTGACGTTCAACTTTGCCGAGATTACGCGCACGCTGGTGCGTGGCGGCGGGGCTGTGCGATTGCACGGCGAGGCCGAGACCGGCGCACGCGTCATTGAGCTGCTGGCCGACCCTGCTCGCGCGCAGCGCATGGGGCGGGCAGCGCGCAAGGTCTTCGAACGCGAACGCGGTGCGGTTGACCGCATCATGCACAAGCTCGACGAGGTGTATCTGCAGACTGACCGGCAGCGAACCGTAAAGTCACCGGTTCGGGGTTCCGGTGCCGACGAATGATCGCGGCACCGGGTCGCGGTTTCACTCGATCGGGTCGGAAGCCACCAGCAGGTTGTTGACGGCCACCAGATCGTCGTAACTGATGGTTCCTGCCGATTGCTTCAGCAACAGCTTGTTGAGGATGAACTGGTGGCGTGCCTCGGAGTAGGCACTACGGGCCTGGAACAGCTGCTGTTGCACGTTCAACACGTCGATGATGTTGCGCGTGCCGACCTCGTAGCCAGCCTGGGTTGCCTCCAGGGCGCTATTGGCCGAGATGACGGCCTGCTTGCGGGCCTCGACCTCGCTGATGCCGGCAATGACCGAACGGTAGGCATTGCGCGTGGTCAGCTTGATCTGGCGCTTCTGTTCCTCGAGCGTGTAGCGTGCCAGCTCGCGCCGCTGGATCGACTGACGCACCCTGGAACGGGTGGCCCCGCCGCTGAAAATCGGGATGGTCAACGTCAGGCCGATGCTGGTGTTTTCCATGTCGCTGTTGCTGTGAAACGGCATACCCGGAGCGGCGTACAGGTCGTCGCCCCAGCTCGGGCTGTGACTGTAGTTCAGGCTGGCACCCAAGGTCGGCAGACGTGCCGAACGGGCCACTGTGACACCTTTCTCCGCGGCTTCCAGCTGGTGGCGCTGGGCCAGTACGCGCGGGTTCTGCTGCAAGGCCTGTTCGACCCACGCCTGCTGGTTGTCGGGCGAAGGCGGCGCCATGGGCAGGTCTTCGCGCAACACTTCCAGGTTGCGTGGCGCCTTGCCGGTGATCTGCGCCAGAACCTCGCGGGCATCATCCAGCGCGTTCTGTGCCTGGATGACGTTGGCGGTGGCCGCATCGTGGTTGGCCTTGGCTTCGTTGACGTCGGTGATGGCCGACAGGCCGACATCGTAGCGCTGTTGCGCCTGGTCAAGCTGCTTGGCCAGGGCCTTCTCGCGCGCCTTGGCGAAATTCAGCTGGTCCTCGGCGCCCAGTACCCCGAAATACGCCTTGGACACGCGGATGATGAGGTTCTGCTGCGCAGCGCGAAACAACTCATCCTGGGCATCGGAACGGGCGTGGCTGCTTTTCAGGTTGGCGTACTTGCCGAAGTCGAACAACGACTGCGACAGGCTGGCTTGGAAATTGGTGCCGAAGCCCTCGTTGGCGCTGCGGCTGGTGAAGACGTCGAAGGTTCCCGGACTGACTTCTGTCGGCGCCGTGTTGCGCCGGTGCGTGCGACTGCGGCTGTAGCTGTAACTGGCCGACAGCTGCGGCAGCAGCTGCGCGCGCGCCTGGGCCACGTCTTCTTCTGCAATGAGGTCCTGAGCCTGCGCCTGCGCCAGGACCGGGTCCGATTGCCGCGCCTGCTGGTAGGCGTCGATGAGATTCTCGGCGGACGCGGGCATGCTGCCTGCGGCCAACAAACATGCGCCAAGGGCAAGTCCGGCAATGTGCCTGGATGTGATGTTCATGGGTTGGATCCTTGCTGCGGCACCTGATGCGACCACATCAGGCGGTGTAGTCCGGCGCGGGGCCGGCGTGTTCGAGATACGGTGCACGGGTGTCGAAGATGCTTTCGCGGCCCACGATGCCGACTCCGGAAGCATGCAGCACGGAAGCCTGCATGATGGGCAGTTGCCCATGGATGACGAACAGGCGCCCACCCGGACGCAGCCAGTCATGCCAGCGTTCGGGGATTCTGGCGACCGCACCCGTGACCGCGATGGCATCGAAGTGTCGGTCCGGATGCCACTCGTGCACGGCTTCGCCGGTCACCAGAGTGACGTTGTTGTCGCAATCGAGCTCGCGCAAGCGACCACCGGCTGCCTGTGTGAATGATTCACGGATGTCGATGCTTGTCACATGCGCGCTCATGCGGGAAAGGCAGGCCGTGATGAAGCCGCTGCCGGTGCCGATTTCCAGTACCGTGTCGTCCGGTTTGAGCTCCAGTGCCTGCAGCATGCGGCCTTCCACGACCGGCGGCAGCATGCACTGGCCGTCGCCCAACGGCAACGGCATGTCGGCATACGCCATGCTGCGCCAGGCTTCGGGAGCAAAACGCTCCCGTGGCAGGTTGGCCAGCGTATCCAGGACACGCTTGTCGACCACATCCCAGCCACGAATCTGGTTGTTGACCATGTTGCTGTGTGCGAGCGTGCTTGCAGCTGTCATCGGGTTACCTTTGTTCGCTTTCCGAAAAGCAGGCACTTTAACCTGCATTCACCATCAGGGCGACTGCCGGACCGTTGCCTGCGGAGCCGTTTGCCGTGGTGGCGAGGCTCGTCAGTCGGGAGTGTCGCGGGTGGGAACATCATTGCCTGCCGCGGGCCGACTGCCCAGTGCCGGAAGTCACCATCGCGACCGGGAGACGTCAGACACGCCCGACAGAGAAGACAGGGTCGGCAACATGCACGGCGCACGGCGGGTTGACGCTGGTGTCACGCGGACGGCTGCGGCCGCCCAGATGTGCTGTCAGACGCTCGATCCGCGCGGCCATGGCCGTGTCGCCGTTGTCGCGTGCTGCGCGGTCAAGAATCCTCAACCACGACAGCAGCTGGCGGTACTCACCGGCGGACAGTGATTGCAGGGCGTGGCGGGTGGCGGCCACGGACGCCGTACCACCGGGGCGCTGGTCGAGCCACTGCGCCAACGCACGCTGGCAACCCTTGTAGGGCTGGCTGAACGGAGGAACGGGCATGGCAAGTTGATCGGGCATCGGGAGACATCCATTGGCCAATAAATATACTGTGGCGTATAATAATCGTTTCCCAGCTGAATGTGAAGTAATCGCGACGATGGATACGATGGTACGACGTCCCGGTCCGGGGCGCCCGAAAGACATGCAAAAGAACGCTGCCATTCTGGCGGCAGCCAAGTCCCTGTTCGGCGAGCATGGCTACGCCGGCACCAGCATGGATGCCGTGGCACGGCAGGCCGAGGTGTCGAAGCTCACCGTGTACAGCCATTTCGGTGACAAGAACCGCCTGTTCCGCGCCGCGGTGCGGGCACACTGCGCCGAATTGTTCCCTGAGCACGGCTATCTCACCGATGACTCGCTCAGCGTCGAGGAAGGTCTGCTGACCATTGCGCGCAGCCATGCCAGGCTCGCCACCAGCCATGATGCGGTTGGCATGTGGCGGGCCATCACCAGCAGCTCACGGCATGCGCCGCAATTGGGCCAGCTGCTGTGGGAAGAAGGGGCGCTGCGCATGCGCGTGCTTGTCAGCGGATACCTGGAGCACATGGTTGAGCAAGGCCGCCTGGAGATCGACGATTGTGACCTTGCCGCGACGCAATTCATGGCGTTGCTGCGTGGTGACTTGCACCTGAAGCGCCTGCTGCACTGCGCCGATGCCGACTGCAAGGAATTCCAGAAGGAGCTGGCGACCAACGCCGAAGCTGCGGTCAGCATGTTCCTGCGCGCTTACCAGTCGGCAAACGCCTGACGGTCGCCTGGGCGGCAGAAACACAAGCGGCTGCGGCTGCCGCTGGCGGTGGCTTGGTGCATCGCGCGCGCGACGATCAATGATCGTGCGCTTCGCGTCGAATGCCTGAGGTGATGACGTCACGGGCCGCGGTCGCGTCGCCCCAGCCCTCCAGCCGAACCCATTTCCCTTCCTCCAGATCCTTGTAATGGGTGAAGAAATGGGCGATGCGATCACGCCAGTGCTGAGGCACGGCGTCGATGTCGTCGATGTGGGCATAGCCGGGGAACACCTTGGGCATCGGAGCAACGATGAGCTTTTCATCGGCGCCAGCCTCGTCGGACATTTGCAGCAGCCCCAGCGGGCGGCACCGGATCACGGTGCCCGGAACCAGCGGCAGCGGCAGCAGCACCAGAGCGTCCAGTGGGTCGCCATCGCCGCCCAACGTTCCGGGGATGTAACCGTAGTTGCAGGGGTAGCGCATCGGCGTGGTCAATACGCGATCAACGAACATGGCGCCGGAAGCCTTGTCCACCTCGTACTTCACCGGCTCGGCATCTTTCTGGATCTCGATGACGACGTTGATCTGATCAGGCACATCATTGCCGGGGCCGACATGTTCAAGGCTCATGGCAGTTGGTCTCGTGGTTCTCGGGGCCGGCAGGATAAAGCATTGGTGGCGTTGGGAGAAGAGAGCAGGGAGCCGGGGAGCGTACCGAGCAAGCGGGCAACGCGGTCGGAGCGCCAGCAGGCAGACTAAGGCGTTGTAGTCTGGACGCCTTCCACCGGAACATCACCATGCCGCAGGACCACCCACAACGAAAACTGGATGCCGCGCTGGCGTTGCATTGGCCTTCGGGCCTGGAACTGGCGCCGGAGAGCGTGGCCTTGCTGGCGGCCGTGGCCACGCACGGTTCCATCACGGCGGCCGCCGAAGCCGTCGGCATCAGCTACCGCACGGCGTGGAACCGTATCGAAGCATTGAACAACCGCGTGCCCGAGCCGTTGGTAGCGCGGGTCACGGGCGGCAGGGGCGGCGGGGGCAGTCAGCTGACGCCGGCCGGCGAGCGCATGCTGGCCTTGTTCCATACCCTGGAGGACGAGCATCGGCAGTTTCTTGATCGCCTGGCCGCACGCATCGACAATGCCGAACAACTTTTGCCGCAAGTCGGAGCCTTGCGCATGGAAACCAGCGCCCGCAACCAGTTCCACGGCCAGGTGACACGGATTGAGCACGGCGCCGTGAATGCCGAAGTCAGTCTCGACATTGGTGGCGGCAACGAAATCGTGGCCATCATCACCGAGCCAAGCTTGCAGCGACTGCACCTGCGCGAGGGCGCCGACGCCGTGGTCATCATCAAGGCTTCCAGCGTGATCCTGACGCCGGACACGGACATCGTCACCAGCGCCCGCAACCGGCTGTGCGGCACCGTGGCACACATCGAACGCGGCGCAGTCAACAGCGACGTGGTGCTGGACATCGGCGGCGGCAAGCACATCGGCGCCATCATCACCAACACCAGCGCCGAACGATTGGCGCTGGAGGAGGGCATGCCGCTGCGCGCCTTGGTGAAAGCCTCGCACGTGATCCTCGCCGTGCCGGCGTAGGTCGGTATCGGCGCAGCCGGACCCGGCACGGCGCTCGGACCATGGTTTTCGTGAAACCTGAGGTGGCGTCGGGCGTCATCGTCGGGTTCGCGCGGTATGCGATCGCGACTTACGGTTGGCAAGGTGTCGCATGTGATCCTCACCGTGTCGGTGTAGGTCGGGACCGGCGCAGCCGGACCCGACAAGGTCTCTGGACCATGTCAGCGTAGGTCGGCACCAGCGCAGCGGAACCCGACAAGTGCGGCTGGCGGCGTCCGTTATGCAACTGGTAACATAACGGCTTCCGAAACGAGCGCATTCCCATGTCTGATCAGCGTGCGAGCAGCCATCATTGGCCTGGCAAGTCCTTTCTCGCCGCCTGCATGTACGCGCTTGTTGCCAGTGCAACGGCTTTCGTGGCCAATGCCGCACCCGAAGCGCTGGCGCCTTCGTCCGTCCTGCAGGTCGCGGGTGATCGCGTGCAGGCCATCACGCTCGATTCCACCGCGTTGCGGGCCATGCCGCGCAGGGAATTGCGGTTTACGGGCCACCGCGGCTCGGGGGCGTATGCCGGCGTGCCGTTGTCGGCGGTGCTGGATGCTGCCGGCCTGTCGCTCGCCGATGGCCTGCACAATGGACTCCTGGCCTGCCATCTCATGGTGACGGCACGCGATGGTTACCAGGTGGTGTTTTCGCTGGCCGAACTGGCACCGGCTTTCGGCAACCTGACAGCCGTTCTCGCGGATCACAAGAACGGCAAGCCCTTGCCGGACTTTGAAGGCCCGTACCGACTGTTGGTGCCGGATGCCCCACGACCGGCACGCTCGCCACGGCAAGTGATGCGCCTGACCGTGAATTGTCCTGACAAGGCGCCGGCGCCGAACCATGTCCACGCCAAGGAACCTACTTCATGAACCGGATTTTTTGCCATCGACGTGCCGCAGGCCTTGGCTTTGCGTTGATTTTCGGCCTGCTGGCCCTGCCGGCCATGGCCGGCGAGGTGCTGGTTTATGCGGCCTCCAGCCTCACCGATGCCATGGGCAAGGTGGCCTCGCAATGGGAGCAGCAAAGCGGCAACAAGGTGACGCTGTCGTTTGCCTCCAGCTCCACGTTGGCGCGCCAGATCGCCCACGGCGCCCAGGCGGACGTGTATGTCTCCGCCGACCTGCGCTGGATGGATTATCTGGCCAGGGAGCACCGCATTGCTGGTGATACGCGCGTCAACTTGCTGGCCAACCGCCTGGTGCTGGTGGCGCCGGCGGCCAGCAAGCAGCACGAGGTCGAGATCAAGCCCGCCTTCCCGCTGGCCGAGATGCTGGGCGAAGGCTACCTCGCCATGGGCAATCCCATGCACGTGCCGGCAGGCATTTACGGCAAGCAGGCACTGACGTCACTGGGCGTGTGGGATGCGGTGAAGGATCACGTCGCGCGCTCGGCCAATGTGCGCGCGGCGTTGGCGCTGGTGGCCACGGGCGAGGCACCGCTGGGCATCGTCTACCAGACGGGCGCGCTGGTCTCGGACAAGGTCCGCATCGTCGGTGTCTTTCCGCCATCCAGCCACAAGCCGGTGACCTATCCGCTGGCCTTGACCGTGCACGGCCGGGACAACAAGACCGCTCAGGCCTTCTGGCGCTACCTGCAGTCGCACGCCGCGGGCAAGCTGTTCGCGCACTACGGCTTCACGCCGCTGGATGACTGACCGTCCATCGCCATGCCCTCCTGGCTTGTCCTCAGCCCGCTGGAAGTCGAAGCTCTGCGCCTCAGCTTGCGCGTGGCCTTTGTCGGTCTGGTCATCAGCCTGCCAGTGGCACTGGCCGTGGCCTGGTTGCTGGCGCGGCACGAGTTTCCGGGCAAGAAATTGCTGAACGCGCTGGTTTACCTGCCGCTGGTGTTGCCGCCGGTGGTGACGGGTTATCTGCTGCTGCTCACCCTGGGCCGTACCGGGCCGATCGGCGCCTGGCTGGATGCGAGCTTCGGCATCGTCGTGGCCTTCCGCTGGACAGGGGCGGCCATTGCCGCGGCGGTGATGGGCTTTCCCTTGGCCGTGGGTGCCATGCGCCTGTCCATCGAGGCCATTGACCGGCGCATTGAGGAGGCCGCCAACACGCTGGGCGCGCCGCGGACCTGGATCTTTGCCACCATCAGCCTGCCGTTGATCCTGCCCGGCATCATCACCGGTGCCATCCTGGCCTTCGCGCGCGCGCTGGGTGAATTCGGTGCCACCATCACCTTTGTTTCCAACATCCCGGGCGAGACCCAGACCCTGCCGCTGGCCATCTACGCGCTGACGCAGGTGCCCGGCAAGGAACTAGCCGCCGCGCGGCTTCTGGTGATTTCGGTGTTGCTGTCCGTGACCGCGTTGGTGGGCGCGGAAGTCTTCAATCGCATCGTCCAGCGGAGGTTGCACGGTCGTGGCGCTTGAAGTCGACATCGAGGGCTGCTTGGGCGCGTTTTCGCTCGATGTGCGCTTTGCCGGCGAACAGGGCGTGACGGCGCTGTTCGGTCATTCCGGCGCCGGCAAGAGCTCGGTCATCAACATGATTGCCGGGCTGGCGCGCCCGCGCCGCGGACGCATTGCCATCGACGGCCGCGTGCTGTTCGACAGCACCGCCGGAATCGATCTGCCCGCGCGCAAGCGCCGCATCGGCTACGTGTTTCAGGACAGCCGCCTGTTCCCGCATCTCAAGGTGCGTGCGAACCTCGCCTACGGTCGCCGCTTCACGCCGCCGGATCAACGACACGCCGATTTCGGCCACATCGTCGAGCTTCTGGGCATTGGCCATCTGCTGGACCGTCGGCCGCCGACGCTCTCCGGCGGCGAGCGCCAGCGCGTGGCCATTGGTCGCGCGCTTCTGACCAGCCCGCGCCTGCTGCTGATGGACGAGCCGCTGGCCTCGCTGGACGCCGCCCGCAAGGCCGAAATCCTGCCCTGGATCGAACGCCTGCGCGACGAGCTGGCCCTGCCCATCGTCTACGTCAGCCACCAGTTTGCCGAAGTGGTGCGCCTGGCCGATCAGTTGGTGGTGCTGGCCGATGGCCGGGTCACCGCGGCCGGCAAGCTGGGCGAGGTCGCTGTGCAACCGGCGCTGGCCGAAGTGATCGGTGCCGCGCGCGTCGGTACCGTGCTGGAGGCGCGCATTGTTCGCCATGAAGATGTCGGGCTAACCCTGCTCGACAGCGCGGCTGGCCGGCTGCATGTGCCGCAGATCGACCTGCCGGAAGGTGCCGGCTTGCGCGTGCGCTTGCTCGCCTCCGACGTCGCCATCGCCACCCGACCGCCCGATGGCCTCAGCATCCAGAACAGCCTGCCGGCCCGCATCACGGCCATCGACGAGGAGACGGCCAGCAGTTGCTTGCTGCACTTGCAGGCGGCAGACGCCGAACTTCTGGCCCGCGTCACCTGCAAAGCCGTGCAGGACCTCGATCTCGTGCCCGGCCGCGACGTCCATGCCCTGGTGAAAAGCGTGGCGGTGATGCGCTGATCGGGGTCAACCGTAGCTGGCGGTAGCCTCACGAATGCATTGCAGCCAGCGATTCTCGTTTGTTGTTGTATGTTCACCGCCGGCCAATGGCCCGCCGCTGCCCATGCCGGCGCGGGACAGGCTGCGCCAAGCGTTGATTTGCATCGCCAATCGGGATATCTCGTTCAAACCCGGCTGGACACGGCCCGGCTGATGCTCCTGCAACCACGCGATGACTTCGGCCAGATGCCAAAGTGAAGGCTTGCCTTCGTGCACTGGCTGCGGAAATGTCATCGCATGCTGGCGAATGCATTTGCGCATGTATTGCCGGCTGACGCCGTAAATGGCCGCGATCTCGGTGATGCCGACGAAGTCCGGGGCCGCCTCGGTCAGAGTGGCGCCCGGCATGGCGGTGCGACAGTCCCGGATCGCCGATGCCACGGCCTCCAGGGCACTGCCTGCCTCACGCGTAAAGTTCAGGGTAATGCTGCCCAGTTTGCCAATGCCCACGACCGCGTCGGTGCAGCCGTGTTCGGCCAGAGCATCGACGTATTGCTCCGGATCCTGGTCTTGATCTGACAACTGAAAGGTCAATGTGAAGTCGTGGCAGTTCATTCCTGGTTGTCCTGTTCCGAGTCTGCAGTGCAGTTGTCGACCACCCGCCGCAATTGCCTGGCATGACTATCCGCGTTCTTTGGTATTGACCAGATGCTGGTGATGCAAAAGCGTCCACAACGGCAAGATCTGCTGTTCCGTGGGCAGAACATCCGCCCCCAAGCATGTCCGCTGCTGGTTTCGATTCGCCACCCTGCGTGCTCGGCATGCTGCAAGGCTGCCTCAATGGCCTTGTCCGGATGTCTTGGCCGTGACATGCAAGCTCCTTGTGTCGATGTCAGTTTGTACTCATGGTTCGCGGTTGTCAAACGACAACCAAAAGCGGGGTGTGCGAACCCCGCTTGTGCCGGAAGCTTGGATGGCACAAACGATGATGGATTGACGCAGCCTTGCTTGCCTGGATACATGGGCGGGTTGTTGCAGTTCACCTTGCAAGCTTGCAGCCCCGCTGTTCCCGCTTACACGGGCTAGTATTGAGGCGTCATTTCTGTCGAGGGCGATCATGGACAAGCAGACCCGACCGCGGCGCATTCTGGCTTGTGTAACCGGCCTGACGCCGCAAGTGGTGACCGAAACGGTGTACGCGCTTTCGCAGTGCCCGGACGCCTGGGTTCCGCATGAGGTGCATGTGCTGACAACCCTGACCGGCGAACAGCATGTCCGCAACAAGCTGCTGGATGTGGGTGAAGGCCGCTTTCG
The DNA here is from genome assembly GCA_964583865.1 of uncultured Rhodanobacteraceae bacterium. GTDB lineage: Bacteria > Pseudomonadota > Gammaproteobacteria > Xanthomonadales > Rhodanobacteraceae > DASSBG01. The sequence continues at coordinate 16,024 of CAZOXZ010000031.1, forward strand.
CGCGCTGTGCCAGCAATACGGGCTGGAGGACATCCGCTTTGATGCTTCGCACGTGCATGTTTTGCGTGACCGGCAAGACCAGCCCATGGATGACATTCGCTGTCAGGAAGACAACCTCGCCATGGCCGATGCCATCCTGGCGTTCATCGCCAGCGCAAGTTCCGATCCGGACAGTGAGCTTCATGTCTCGCTGGCGGGTGGACGCAAAAGCATGGGTTTCTTTGCCGGTTATGCGTTGTCGCTGTATGGCCGGCCCCAGGATCGCTTGTCACACGTGCTGGTCAGCAAGGACTTTGAAACCCTGCCGAGTTTCTTTTTTCCGCCGATCGAGCCCGTTGAGCTGGAAACACGCGATGGCCGACGTGTTTCCACGGCCACGGCCCGCATTGATCTGGCGGACATTCCCTTTGTTCGCCTGCGCGACAGGCTTCCCCGTGAATTGCTGGATGGCGGCCGCTTCGTCGACGCGGTCGAGGCTGCGCAGCGCTTCGAGCAACCACCGCAGCTTGTCGTTGATTGCCGACATCGCGCCATTACCTGTGCCGGCACGGTCATCAACATGAGCACCCTCAATTTCGCGGTGTACGCGTGGCTGGCCGACCGCGCCAAGCACCTTGATGATCCGGCGGTGCGCCTGCCTGAGTTCAATGCCGTGCACTCCGGCGTCCGTCAGGAGTTGGCGAGCTTTGGACGGAAACTTTACGCCAACCCGGTGTCACGCGAGGCCGAGGAATGGGAAGCGCGTGCCTGGGATGACGACCGTGCCGACCATAACCAGTGGCTCTCCGAACGCCGTAGTCGCATCAACCGGACCATTCGTGATGCGCTGGGTCGTGATGGCAAGAAAATCTATGGGATCGCATCCGTCCGCACCGGTGGCCGCAAGACGCAGCATCAGTTGGCGCTGAGTGCGCCAGCCATCACATTCCACTCGTGATAGGGTAAATTCGCAATGCACTGCAAGCTTGCAATACAACCGGGTGCTACGGAGAGCCGTCATGCTTTTCGCAACCTTCATGCGGCGACGGGTACCGTGTCCCGATGCTTCCCGCTTCCCGCTTCCCGCTTCCCGATTCCCGCGGACTCGGGGCAACATGTTCTGGCGATGCCTGGTTCCCGATCATTGCGTGCTTGACGGCGGTGTCGGGCGAGTATCGGCCTTGTGACTGGATAAAGCAGCTGGGTGGGGGTTCTTCATGGCCTCCGTGTGCCTCAGACACTGTTTCTTGCCTGTTCGGCGGCAGGTGTGATGGAGGCGGGTTTGTGTGGTGGTCAAAACAGAACTGAAAAGGTCCTGATTAATCTTCTTGCAAACAAGACCGAAACGGTCTTGTTTAATGTGGCGCGATAATACCAAACAGGACCAGATTGGCCCATGATCCAGATGAGCGCGCGGGTTATGATCATTGCGTATCCTGTCGCGACCTTACCGGGCTGTTGTTGCCGGTGTGTCGCCGTACGAGGCGGGTGCTTGGGCCCGCCGGTGCAGTCCACAACCAGTCGAGGTTCTTGTCATGGCTCATTTTCTGGAGCGTTTGCGTTACTTTTCTCGTCCGCGTGAGGACTTCTCCAATGGTTGGGGTGAGATGCGCATCGAGGCGCGTCAATGGGAGGACGGTTACCGCAACCGCTGGGCGCACGACAAGGTGGTGCGCTCCACGCATGGCGTGAACTGTACGGGGTCCTGCGGCTGGAAGATCCACGTCAAGCAGGGCGTGGTGACGTGGGAGATTCAGGAGACGGATTATCCGCGGACGCGTGAAGGCGTGCCCAATCATGAACCGCGTGGCTGTGCGCGTGGCGCCTCGTATTCCTGGTATCTGTACAGTGCCAATCGCCTGAAATATCCGATGGTCCGTGGGCGCTTGCTGAAGCGTTGGCGCAAGGCCCGGCAGACCATGGAACCGGTCGAGGCCTGGAAGTCGCTGATGGACGACCCCGAGGCAAAGGATTACAAGACCATGCGTGGGCGCGGCGGTTTCGTGCGCGCCAATTGGGATGAGGCGCTGGAGATCGCGGCGGCCTCGAACATCCATACCATCAAGAACTACGGGCCGGATCGCATCACCGGTTTCACACCGATTCCGGCCATGTCGATGGTGTCCTACGCGGCCGGCTCGCGCTACATCAGCCTCATCGGCGGCACCATGCTGTCGTTCTACGATTGGTATTGCGACCTGCCCATTGCCAGTCCGCAAACCTGGGGCGACCAGACAGATGTCAACGAATCGGCCGACTGGTACAACGCCGGCTTCATCATGGCCTGGGGTTCGAACATTCCGCAAACACGGACGCCCGATGCGCACTTCTTCACCGAGGCGCGCTACAACGGCACGCGCGTGGTCGGCGTCAGTCCGGATTTCTCCGAGCTGGCCAAGCTCTCCGACATCTGGCTGCATCCCAAGCAGGGCACGGATTGCGCCATGGCGATGGCCATGGTGCACGTCATCCTCACCGAATTTTTCATCAAGCGACAGGTGCCGTACTTTCAGGATTACTGCCGCCAGTTCACCGATCTGCCAATGCTGGTGACGCTGCGCAAGGATGGCGATCGCTGGGTGGCCGGACGATTCGCCCGCGCCAGCGACTTCGCCGATGATCTGGGCACGCCGGACAAGGCCGACTGGAAAACGGTCGCGCTGGATGCCGACGGCAAGCCGGTGGCGCCGCTTGGGACCAGCGGTTTCCATTGGGCCGACAAGGACAGCAAGGACCATGGCCGCTGGAACCTGGAGCAGAAGGCCGCCGATGGCAGCGATACCAAGCTGTCGCTGACCGAGATCGAGCGCAGCGACGCTGTGCTGGATGTGGCCTATCCGTATTTTGGCGGCGTGGCGCACGAGCACTTCACGGCCAACGAGCAGACTGATGTGCTGGTGCGCAAGGTGCCGGTACGCAAGCTAGCCGGCAAGGATGGCGAGCTGGTGGTGGCCACGGTGTTTGACCTGCTGTGCGGCCATTACGGTGTCGATCGCGGCCTGGGTGGCGATTGCGCCGCGAGTTTCGAGGACGATGTGCCGTACACGCCGGCCTGGCAGGAAAAGATCACCGGCGTGCCGGTCGATCGCGTCATCGACGTGGCCCGCGGCTTTGCCGACAACGCCGAGAAGACCGAAGGTCGCTCGATGATCATCGTCGGCTCGGGCATCAATCACTGGTTCCATCAGGATGTGACCTACCGTGCCATGATCAACATGCTGATGTTGTGCGGCACGGTGGGGCAGTCCGGCGGCGGCTGGGTGCACTACACCGGCCAGGAAGCCGTGCGTCCGGAGGTCGGCTGGGCCACCCTGGCTTTCGGCCTGGATTGGTCGCGTCCGCCGCGGCAAATGGCCGGCACGGATTATTTCTACCTGCATTCGGACCAGTGGCGCTACGAGACCCTGCAGACCGACGACTTGCTCTCGCCGCTGGCGGATGATCGCGAGCGCCATGGCGGCACCATCGTCGATTGCAGCGTGCGCGCCCAACGCATGGGCTGGCTGCCTTCGGCGCCGCAATTGAACAAGAGCCCGCTGGAGGTGGCGCGCGAAGCCGATGAGGCGGGCGTGGATGTCAAGCAGTACGTCGTGGACGGCCTGAAGTCCGGCGATCTGGCCATGGCCTGCGAGGACCCGGACAACCCGGCCAACTTCCCGCGCAATTTGTTCGTGTGGCGTTCCAACTTGCTGGGTTCGTCCGGCAAGGGCCACGAGTATTTTCTGAAGCACTTCCTGGGCACGCGCGACGGCTTGCAGGGCAAGGACCTGGGCGAGCAGGGCGGCCAGAAGCCCGAGGAAGTCACCTGGCGTGATCCGGCGCCGGAGGGCAAGCTCGACCTGGTGGTGACGCTGGACTTTCGCATGTCCACCACGGCGCTGTACTCGGACGTCGTCCTGCCGACGGCCTCCTGGTACGAGAAGCAGGATATTTCCACCACCGACCTGCATCCTTTCATCAACCCGTTCACGGCGGCCGTGGATCCGGTCTTCGAATCGAAAAGCGACTGGGAGATCTTCAAGGCCATCGCCAGGAAGTTCTCGGAGCTGACCGAAGGCCACCTGGGCAAGGAAAAGGACGTCGTGTTGCGGCCCATCATGCACGATTCGCCCGGTGAGCTGGCCCAGCCGTTCGACGTGGCCGACTGGAAGAAGGGTGAGTGTGACCTCATTCCCGGCGTCACCGGCCCCAACATCATGGAGGTCGAACGCGACTATCCGGCAACCTTTGCCCGCTACACCTCGGCCGGGCCGCTGCTGGACGGCGACGACGGCGCCGGGTCGCACGGCATCAGCTGGAACATGTCGCACGAGGTGGCTCAGCTGGCCAAGTTGAACGGCACCGTGGTCGACGGGCCCGCCAAGGGACGGCCGAAGATCGATTCGGATATCGATGCCTGTGAAACCGTACTCATGCTGGACCCGGTGACCAACGGTGAAGTCTCCAAGCGCGGCTTTGCCGAGATGGAGCACGAGACCGGCCGCAAGCTGACGCATCTGGCGGCTGACCGCGAGCGCGAAAAGTTCCGCTTCCGTGACTTGCAGGCGCAGCCGAAGAAGGCCATTACCGCGCCGACCTGGTCGGGCGTGATGAACGAGGAAGTGGGCTATGCCGGCCACTACATCCACGTGCATGAGCGGGTGCCCTGGCATACCTTGACCGGACGCCAGCATTTCTACCTCGACCACGGCTGGATCCGCGACTACGGCGAAGCATTCCCCTTGTACCGCCCGCCCGTTGACACCCGCTCGACGCATGCGGTGGCGGGCAAGCAGAGCAACGGCAACGCCGAGATCATGTTGAACTTCATCACCCCGCACCAGAAATGGGGTATCCACTCGACTTACACCGACAACCTGCTGATGCTGACCTTGTCGCGTGGCGGGCCGATCGTGTGGATTTCCGAGGTGGACGCGAAGAAGATCGGCGTCGAGGACAACGACTGGATCGAGTGCTTCAACATCAACGGTGCCCTGACAGCGCGCGCGGTGGTCAGTCAGCGCGTCAACGAGGGCATGTGCATGATGTACCACGCGCAGGAAAAGATCGTGAACGTGCCCGGCTCGGAGATCACCGGCCAGCGTGGCGGCATCCACAACTCGGTGACGCGCATCATGTTGAAGCCCACGCAGATGATCGGCGGTAATGCGCAATTCTCATGGAGCTTCAACTACTACGGGCCGGTCGGCAACAACCGCGACGGCTTCGTGGTGGTGCGCAAGATGAGCAAGATTGACTGGATGGATCGTGTGCAGCGCGAGGCCCGCGAGGAGGAACTGGACGTGAAAATGGTGGACGCACGGGAGGAATCGGCATGAAGATCCGCGCACAAGTCGCCATGGTGCTGAACCTGGACAAATGCATCGGCTGTCATACCTGTTCGGTCACCTGCAAGAACGTGTGGACCTCGCGCAAGGGCATGGAATACG
>CAZOXZ010000032.1:0-2924 GCA_964583865.1 uncultured Rhodanobacteraceae bacterium
CTGGGCGCCGGACGTGGCTGGGCGACGTCGATCCTCTACGATAACGCCCTGCGCGACCAGTTTGCCGCCTTCTTTGCCGACAGCGGCCGCTTCACGTTGGGTGTGTGCAACGGCTGCCAGATGCTGGCGCACCTGGCCGAGCTGATCCCCGGCGCCGAATCCTGGCCGCGCTTCGAGCGCAATCGCTCCGAGCAGTACGAGGCGCGTCTGGCGACGGTCGAGGTGATGCCTTCGCCCAGCATCTTCCTCGAAGGCATGGCCGGCTCGCTGTTGCCGGTGGTGGTCTCGCATGGCGAGGGCCGCAGTGCCTGGTCCGCCGGTTGCAAGCCGGGCAAAGCCGGAGGCTGCTTGCGTTACGTTGACAACCACGGCAAGGTGACCACGGCCTATCCGTTGAACCCCAACGGATCCCCGGCGGGTCTGACAGGTTTCCAGGCCGCCGATGGCCGGGTGCTGGCGATGATGCCGCATCCCGAGCGCGTGTTTCGCAGCGTGCAGATGTCCTGGCATCCGCCGCAGTGGGGCGAAGATTCACCGTGGCTGCGCCTGTTCCGCAATGCCCGTGCCTGGTTGGGAGGTTTCGACGGATGAGCCGTGACAGCCGTTTCCTGAAGGCTTTCATGTTGGCGGCCCTGGCGTGGCTGCCGTTGGCGTTCATCGGCTGGGCCGTGTTTTCCACCGCGTTGAATTACCTGCCCGGGCTGGCCAGCGGCTGGTTGCTGCAGACCTTGTGGCCGACGATCTTCAGTGAGGTGATGCATAGTGGCGGGCCGGACTGGCAGGTGGCCACCAGCATCATTGTCCGCGCTTCGCCGTCGGGCGGCATGGGGCAGCTGGTCTTTGAGCTGTTTCCGATGCGCTATGGCTACAGCCTGCCGTTGTTCTTCGGCCTGGTGATGGCGACCGAACTCGGTGGCAACCAGCGTCTCATCCAGTGTGCCATTGCCTTGCCGGTCTTGTGGCTGGCGCAGGTGTTCGGCATCGTTACCGGCGCGCTGAAAATGGTGCAGTTCGACAGCGGCCTGGCGGGGCAGGCCGCCATGGATGTGGCAGGCATGTCGGCTGATCTGGTGGCGCTGGTTTACCAGTTCGGTTACCTGATCATGCCGGCGGTGGTGCCCGTGGTGCTGTGGATGCTGTTGAACCGGCATTTCATCGACGCCCTGGGGCGTGGCGGAAAGGAACCGGCGGCCTCGTGAGTGGTCGAACTGGTTATGCTGTGGCGCGCTTCGGGGCGATTGTTCCGATACGCGTACAATGCCCACGGTCTCTGCGATGACGGGAGTTTCATGAGTACGGAAGTTGCCAGCACAACCGAGCAGCCGCGCGAGGCCAGTTCGCTGCCGTCGTCCGTGGACGAGCGCATTTGCAGTTTTCTGGTCGAACAGGGCCGGTTGAAGCGCAATGATCTGGAGCGTGCGCGCCGCGTGCGCGACGAGGGCGCCACCGAAGATGGCAGCCTCAGTGCCTTGCTGACGCGTCTCGGCCTGGTGTCCGAGCGGGTGATGGCGACCTCCACCTGCGAGCTGCTGAGCCTGCCGTTGAAGGCCATGGATGACCTGCCGGACGCGCCGCCGGCGGACATCAACATGTCCGTGCGCTTCATGAAACAGCACCACATCGTGCCCTATGCCGAGGATGACGACGGCGTGGACCTGCTGGTGGCGGATCCGGCCGACAGCTATGCCATCGAAGCGGCTGAATTGGCGGTCGGCAAGCCGTGTCGCGTGTCCGTGGCGCTGCCCAGCGAGCTGGACGACATCATCGAGCGCTATTACGGCCAGGGCCGCTCGGCCATGGGTACCATCGTCGAGGACCTGGCCGAGGATGCGCGTGGCGAGGACGATGTCGAGCACCTGCGCGACCTGGCTTCCGAGGCGCCGGTCATCCGGCTGGTGAACCTCATCATCCAGCGGGCGGTCGAGCAGCGCGCGTCGGATATCCACATCGAGCCGTTCGAGAGCCGCCTGAAGGTGCGCTACCGCATTGACGGCGTGCTGCACGAGGTCGAGTCGCCGCCTTCCAGCTCGACCGCGGCCATCATCAGCCGCGTCAAGATCATGGCCAAGCTGAACATCGCCGAGCGTCGTCTGCCGCAGGATGGCCGCATCATGATCCGCGTGCAGGGCAAGGAGCTGGACTTGCGCGTATCGACCGTGCCCACGTCCCACGGCGAGTCGGTGGTGATGCGTATCCTCGACCGCGAGGCCATCGTCTTCGATTTCAAGAAGCTGGGTTTCACCGATTCGTTCCTGCCGCAGTTCCTGGATGTGCTGCAGCTGCCGCACGGCATTCTGCTGGTGACCGGCCCGACCGGCTCGGGCAAGTCCACCACGCTGTACACGGCACTGAGCAAGCTGAACACGGCGAACGTGAAGATCATCACCGTCGAGGACCCGGTCGAGTACCAGCTCGAGGGCGTCAACCAGATCCAGGCCAAGCCGCAGATCGGCCTGGATTTCAGCCATGCCCTGCGTTCCATCGTGCGCCAGGACCCGGACATCATCATGATCGGCGAGATGCGCGACCTCGAGACCGCGCGCATCGCCATCCAGTCCGCCCTGACCGGCCATCTGGTGTTGTCCACCCTGCACACCAACAATGCTGCGGGCGGCATCACCCGCATGTTGGACATGGGCGTGGAGGATTATCTGCTGACATCCACCATCAACGGCATCCTGGCGCAGCGTCTGGGGCGGCGCCTGGACGGCGAACACGTCGAGCCCTACACGCCCGAGCCGGAAGTCATCAAGGAGTTCAAGCTGGAATCGTGGACCGATGAGCGTCCGGTGCAGTTGTACAAGCCGGTGCCGACGCCGACAAACCCGTCTGGCTACTTCGGCCGCACCACCATCATGGAGTTCCTGGTGATGTCTGACGCCATCCGGCGCGAGGTGATGGGCCATGCCAGCATGGGTGAAATT
>CAZOXZ010000032.1:2934-3658 GCA_964583865.1 uncultured Rhodanobacteraceae bacterium
GCAAGGATGGCATGCGCACCATGTACGAGGATGGCATCGTGAAGTCGCTGAACGGCATTACCACCATCGAGGAAGTCCTGCGCGTAACACAGGAGGGGTGAGTCGCTGCGTATGCGGACTGCCGGTGGCAGTCCGCGCAGCGACGAACGCCGCGCCATGGATGGCGCGGCCGGAGCCATTCACCATGGAAGGTTGCGGTTCGCCATGTTGTGCGGCCGGAGCCAATTGCCATGGAAGGTTGCAATTCGCCATGCCGATCAAGCCGAACAATCGAGGAGCCGAAAAAAACGTGATACGCAGGACCATATCGCCAGCCAATGCGCATCCGCGGCCTTCGGTTTCGCGTGTCCCGATTTGTCCGTTCATTTCTCTTGCTTGCCCAAGAGAAACGAACCAAAGAGAAGGGCACCCCGCTTGCGCGCCCGTCTCGCTGGCGCTCGCCGGGTCCGTGCCTGGCAGGCGGACTTTTCGACGGCACATCCCTGTGCCGGCGAAAAGGCGAGCGCATCCTGCACTCGCCCCTGCGGGTCTGGTCGCCCGCCCGGCACCGCTCCAGAAGGGGCCCCGGGTCGGGTGGTTCGAAGTATGCAGCGAGGTGGATGTGATGCGTTTTGGTGGGTTCTTTGCGAGGTTGTCGGGTAGAGTTTTTGCCTCCAGGGCGATTCCGGCCCCACGGGTCGCGTGCAGGCACGCTCCTACAGCCGGTTTATCCGACGACGCGGCA
>CAZOXZ010000032.1:3758-6317 GCA_964583865.1 uncultured Rhodanobacteraceae bacterium
ATGAATCGCCCGCGCCCCGGCCATTGACGCGACACCAAACCAGTCCACGGCTCCCGATTCCCGATTCCCGTTTCCCGGGCCCACGGGTCGCGTGCAGGCACGCTCCTACAGCCGGTTTATCCGACGACGCGGCATTTGCAGGAGCCGGCGTGCCGACGATCGGGCATGAATCGCCCGCGCCCCGGCCATTGACGCGACACCAAACCAGTCCACGGCTCCCAATTCCCGATTCCCGTTGCCCGATTCCCGGCTCCCGAGTCCCGGCTCCCGGGTCCCGTGTCCCGACTCCCTATTCTCTCTTCCCCGCTCCCTCTTCCCTCTTCCCTGCCTCATCGATCTGCCAATGACGCTTTATCGCTACAAGGCCGTTACCGCGGCCGGTGAAACGCTTGATGGCCAGATGGAGGCCGCTTCCGAGGCCGAGGTGATTGCCAAGCTGCAGGAAGCGGGGCATTTGCCGCTGGATGCGCGTGAGGCCGACGGCGACACCGCCGGTGCGCTGCGGGCACTGTTCAAGCGCAAGACCTTCGGCAGCAAGCAGGTGGTGCAGTTCACGCAACAACTGGCGACGCTGCTGGGCGCGGGTCAGCCGCTGGATCGTTCGCTGCAGATTCTGCTGGATCTTCCGGAGGCGGAGCAGGCGCGGCACCTGATCGAGCGGGTGCGTGATCGTGTGCGTGGCGGTGCCACCTTGTCGTCGGCGCTGGAGGAAGAGCACGGCGTGTTTTCCCGGCTGTACATCAACATGGTGCGGGCCGGCGAGATGGGTGGCACGCTGGACCAGACGTTGAAGCGCCTCGGCGATTACATGGAGCGCTCGCAGGAGTTGCGCGGCGAGGTCATCAATGCGTTGATTTACCCGGCATTTCTGATTGTCATGGTGGGTTTTTCGCTGGTGGTGCTGTTGACCTACGTGGTGCCGCAGTTCGTGCCGATGTTCGAGGACATGGGTGTGCAGTTGCCGTTGCTTACACGTGTCGTCATGGGTGTCGGCACGACGCTGAAGGACTTCTGGTGGCTGATGTTGCTGGTTGTCGTTGTCGGCACGGCGGTGTTCCGGCGGCAGTGGAATGACCCGGCGTCGCGCTTGAAGATCGACGCCCGCTTGTTGAAGATGCGCGTGTTCGGCCCGATCAGCCAGCGCGTGGACACGGCGCGTCTGGCGCGCACGCTGGGCACCTTGTTGCAAAATGGTGTGCCGCTGCTGTCGGCACTGACCATTGCCGAGAAAGTGCTTTCCAATACGGCGCTGGCCGAGACCGTGCATGAAGCCACCGAACAGGTGAAGACCGGTGGCAGCCTTGCCCTGGCGTTGGGTGAATCGGAACGGTTCCCCAAGCTGGCGTTGCAGATGATCAGCGTTGGTGAGGAGTCCGGCGAGCTGGATTCCATGCTGATGAAGGTTGCCGACACCTTCGATGTCGAAGTGAAGAACAGCCTCGATCGCATGCTGGCGGCGCTGGTGCCATTGACCACGGTGGTCATGACCGGCGTGGTAGCGATTATCATGATGGCCATCGTGCTGCCCATCCTGAACCTGGCCGGCGCCATTCATTGACACAAACCCCGAGGAGAACATGAGCAAGTCCAGACAATTCAACATGCGTCGCATCAATGCGCGCGGCTTCACCCTGATCGAGATGCTGGCCGTGATCGTGCTGATCGGCATCGTCGCCGGTATCGTCGTCACGCAGATCGGCAATCGCCTGAATTCCGGCAAATACAAGGCCGGCAAGGCGCAGGTGCAGTCCCTGAGCATGAAGATCGAGAACTATGCGCTCGACAATGGCAACCCGCCGAAGAGCCTGGAGGCTCTGGTCAGCGATCCGGGCGGTGCGGCCATGTGGAACGGGCCGTATGCGCGCGAATCGGATCTCAAGGACCCGTTCGGCAACGCCTTCGGTTACAAGGCGCCCGGCGATCATGGCGTGACCTTTGACCTGATCTTCTACGGCAAGGACGGCAAGCCGGGCGGCGACAAGCTGAACAAGGATTACGGCAACTGGCAGTGAGCGATCCCGCGGGGAACGCCATGTTGCAGTGGGCCGGGCATGAATCGCCCGTGGCGCGGCCATCGCCGCGACACCAAGCCAGCTCACGGGTTCCGGGTCCCGCATCCCGATCTGTCCGTTCATTTCTCTTGCTTGCCCACAAATCCGTCGGGAACGGATTTGAACCGCCGCAGGCGGGCCCGAAGGGCGGAGGGCAGGATGCCCGGAGTAAAGAGAAACGAACCAAAGAGAAGGGCACCCCGCTTGCGCGCCCGTCTCGCTGGCGCTCGCCGGGTACGTGCCCGGCAGGCGGACTTTTCGACGGCACTTCCCTGTGCCGACGAAAAGGCGAGCGCATCCTGCACTCGCCCCTGCGGGTCTGGTCGCCTGCCCGGCACCGCTCCAGAAGGGGCCCCGGTCGGCTGGCTCGAAGTGTGCAGCGAGGTTGATGTGATGCGTTCTGGTGGGTTCTTCGCGATGTTGCCGGGCGGGGTTTTGGCGTCCAAGGCGATTCCGGCCCCACGGGTCGCGTGCAGGCACGCTCCTACAGTGGGTCGGAATGGTGACG
>CAZOXZ010000032.1:6417-20647 GCA_964583865.1 uncultured Rhodanobacteraceae bacterium
CGGCGCAGCCATTGCCGCGACACCAAATCAGCCCACGATTCCCGATTCCCGATTCCCGTTTCCCGGCCCCACGTTTCCCGGCCCCACGGGTCGCGTGCAGGCACGCTCCTACAGTGGGTCGGAATGGTGACGCCGCATTTGTAGGAGCCGACCTGTCGGCGATGGGGCGTGAATCGCCCGCGGCGCAGCCATTGCCGCGACACCAAATCAGCCCACGATTCCCGATTCCCGATTCTCGATTCCCGATTCCCGATTCCCGTTTCCCGAATCCTTCATCCCGTTTCCCGATTCCCGGCTCCCGATTCTCGTCTCGCGGCTCTTCCGGCTTCACTCTGATCGAGATTCTGGCGGTGATCGTGTTGATTGCCATTGCCATCTCGGCGGTGGCGGTGACGGTGGGCAAGAGTCTCCAGAGCGCGCAGGTCAATGCGGTCAGCCGGGATCTGGCGGCGGCGCTGCGGTACACGCGCGGCCAGGCGATCGTCAAGGGAAGCGAGCAGGTCATCCGTTTCAATCTGCGCGACTGGAGTTACAAGGTGCCGGGAAAAGCGGCGCAGAAGCTGCCGGACGGCATGGAATTGCGCATCCGCACGGCGGCGGAGGAGCAGATCGACAAGGACATCTGGGGCTTGCGGTTTTATCCCGATGGCAGCTCGACCGGCGGGCGCATCACCATCATCCGCGGACCACGCGAGTGGCATGTGAATGTGTCCTGGTTGACGGGCGAAGTTCGGGTCAAGGAAGTGGAGGCCGGTTGATGGAAACCGTGCTGGCGCGCAGGATGGTTGGGCCGGCTCGCGGCTGCGGCGCGAACTTCGGCGCATGAAGCTGGTCAATGTCTTGTGATGATCTTGCGCCGACAACAGGGTTTCAGCCTCATCGAGGTGATTGCCGCCTTCCTCATTTTCGCGGTGGGCTTCGGCATTTTGTTGCAGATTCTCACTTCTTCGCTGCGGGTTGCCCAACGTTCCCAGGAGTTCACGCAGGCAACCTTGTGGGCCGAGTCGACGCTGGATGTCGTCGGCGTCGGTCAGCCTTTGGAGGCCGGGCATTCCAGCGGCATGTTCGATGACCGCTACCGCTGGGACATGGATATTCACCAGATCCAGCCGCCAGCCGTGGCCGGTGGCGTGGACGAGAACCTGCCGGTGGACATGTACCAGGTGGATCTTGTGGTCAGCTGGGGCCCGCCGGGACACCAGCGACGGGTGGATTTTTCCACCATCCGCGCGGTCGATACCAACCAGAACCAGTTGCGCATGCAACGGATGGGGCGACGATGAGCCGGCTTGCTGCCCGTCCCGGTCGCAACGGTTTCACCTTGATCGAGGTCGTGGTCTCGTTGTTGTTGCTGTCCTTGTTGCTGGCGGCGGCCTGGGGCGGCATCCACACGGCGGTGAAGGCCATTCATTCCGGCGACCAGGCGATCGAACGCATGAACCGCTTGCGGGTGACCCAGCAGTTCTTGCGGCGCCAGATCAGTCACATCATGCCGCTGGCCTTCTGGCGTGACGAGTTTTCCGGCAAGAACATCATGTTCCAGGGTGAGCCGGATCGCATGCGCTTCGTGGCCTTGATGCCGGGTTATCTGTCCCAGGGCGGCGCGTACGTGCAGGCATTGGCGTTGCAGCGGTCACGCGAGGGACTCGAGCTGACTTTCAACCATGCCATGCTGAATGGTTTTTCCGACGAGGACATGTTTTCCGGCGATGACGATGCGACCTTGCTGATGGGCGGTATTTCCCGCGGCCGGTTCGAGTATCGCGGGCTGGACGACGAAGGGGCGCTGGGGGACTGGAAAGACACCTGGGAAGAGCCCGATCAGTTGCCGGTGATGGTGCGTATCGACTTCCGGATGCGTGCCGACAGCGGGATGAGCTGGCCGGTGATGGTCATTCCGCTGATGATGGATGTCGGTTCGTTGTCGCGTGCCGCCCGGTCGCGGCCGGTGCCGGGGCTGCAGGATGGCGTTCCGGGGATGCAGCGCATGCCGCCGGGCGATGTGGGCGAGATGCGCCAGGCGCAGCCTGATGAGAGATCATTCCGGAGGCGGCGATGAGGCGTGCACTGCGGCAAGCCGTGCTTTCTGGCCCGGCTGGGCGTCGCCAGCGCGGGCTGGCCTTTCTGATCGTGCTGTGGGTGGTGGCGTTGGTGTCCATCCTGCTGGGGAGTTTCGCGGTCATCGCCCGCATCGAGAACATGCAGGCGCGGCATTTGCTGGACAGCACGCGCGCACGCTATGCCGCCCAGGCGGGTATCAATCTGGCGGCCTATGCACTGCGGCGCCAGGATCCGATGAAAAAATGGGTTCCGGACGGTCGGCCCTACAAGTTCCAGTTCAACGGCACCGAGCTGACCATCCGGGTGAACAGCGAGTCCGGCAAGATCGACCTCAATCGCGTGCAGGACGAGCAGCTCGTGCGCCTGTTTCAGTCTGTCGGCGGGCTGGACGAGCAAAATGCCGTGATCATGGCGGCTCGGGTGAAGGACTGGCGCGACCGGGACGACCTGGTGACGCCGAATGGTGCCGAGGAAGCCGATTACGAGCAGGCCGGGCTGCCCTATGGCCCTGCCAATGCGCAGTTTGCCACCGTCAGCGAGCTGCAGCAGGTGATGGGCATGGATTACGAGCTGTACCAGAAGCTGGAGCCGGCGATCACGGTTTTTTCCGGCAATTCACGCCCGAACCCGATGTTTGCGCCGCGTTCGGTCCTGTTGACGATGCAGGGTGTGACCGGCTCGATTGCCGACAATCTCATCGAGATGCGCCACCAGATTGCACCGGGCACGCCGATCGGCACCAGTGGTCTGACCTTGCCCGATGGCACGCCGTTGATAGCCAGAGGCGGCGGTGTCACGTATAGTATCCGGTCCGTTGCCCGCCTGCCGAACGGTGCCAGCAGCTCGCTGGACGTGACGATACGGTTGGGTGGAAGAAATACAGTCGCCCGGCCGTACGTGATCATGCGCTGGCGCTAAGGTGACCTTTCATGATGACGCTGGACGACGCGCTACAACCGACGCTTGCGCGCCTGCGGGCGGGCTATGCCACATCGCCCCTGCCGGCATTCTTTGCCTGGTGGGGCGATGGGCTGCGTGCCTGTCTGCCGGAGCGCTGGCAGGCGTTGCTGCGTGATCACATCGAGACATTGCTGGTCGGATATTCGGACAGTGGTCTGGATGTTTACTATGCCAGCCGGCCGGGTGAACCGCCGGTGGCATCGGCACCGGCCAGGCTCAGTGCCGAGGAAAAGCGCCTGACGGTGAACGAAGTACGTGCCGAGCTGCATGATGCCAGGGCGCGCACGCAGTTTTGTCTCGATCGGCGCCGGGTGTTGGTGCGGACGATGCATCTGCCGGTGGCAGCCGAGCACAACCTGTCCCAGGTGCTGGGTTTCGAGATGGACCGGCAGACGCCCTTCAAGATGGATGAAGTCTATCTCGACTATCGCATCGTCGGCCGCGACAAGGCGAAAAAGACGATCGAGGTCGAGCTGGCGGTCATTCCGCGCCATGTGCTGGACGCGGAGCTGGAAAAGCTGGAGCCGTTGCAGTTGGCCCTGGATGGCATTGACGCCTGGGTCGACGCGCCGGGTGGCGAACGTCTCGGGTTCAATTTTCTGCCGGTATCGATGCGCGTCAAGCGGCACAACAAACGCCTGTGGCTCAATCTGGGCCTGGCTGCACTGGCCGTGGCGCTGTTGGTCTGGGCCATGAATCTGTGGGTCGCCAATCGTGAGCAGGCGCTGGAAGACATGCGTGCCGAGGTCGCGGAAATCCAGAAACAGGCCAAGCAGGTCAGCATGTTGCGCAAAGGCCTGGTGGAATCAATCAAGGGTGCCAGCTTCCTGATTCGCAAGAAGAATGATTTTCCCAGCCGCATCAACCTGCTGGCCGATGTCACCCGCACGCTGGATGATCAGACCTACCTGCAACGTCTGACGATCGACACGGAGGACAGGTTGAGCCTGCAGGGCATGAGTGACCATGCGGCCAGCCTGCTGGGTGAGGTTGCCGCCATTCCGGAGCTGGACAACCCCAGTTTCCAGGGCCCCATCCGCCCGGATCGGCGCAGCGGCAAGGACATGTTCAACATCATGGCCAATATCGTCCCGGCGCCGGAGGACGTGGATGCGGACAAGCCGGAAGCGCGCCCGGCTGGCGCTGCCACCGTCATGACGGATGCTGCCGCCAGCCCAGCGGTCGAAGGCAAGCAGGCAACGGCGGAGACCGCGACCGAAGCCGCGCGTGCGGCGTCAGCCAATGCGGCAGGGGCCCGGCCGGATGAGGCTGGCGGTGACAATGCCGCCAATGCCGAGCCTCCGCGGGACGGCAGCAACGGAGGCATGCGATGAAGATGCCGGAGCTTCCCGAAGACAGCCGTCCGCTGGCGGTCGGTCTGCTGGTCGTGGTGCTGGTGCTGGTGTATTTTCTCGGCATCCACTGGTGGTTCGTGGCGCCGCAGCTTGCCGTGGGCGCGCAGATGGATGACTTGCGCGAGCAGCAGCAACGTTACGCCGCCATCGTGGCCGAGAAGCCGGCCATTGAAGAGCGGCTGGCGCAGGTGCGCGAGTACGAAAAGACCAATCAGGCGTTCCTGTCGCAGACTGATCCGGCGGCGGCCTCCGCGTTGCTCATCCAGCGCGTCAATCAGGCCATCAAGCAGCATGATCCGGAAGGCGGTCGTTGTTCCAGCCAGCAGAGCACGGCACTGAGCAACCGCAACCAGGAAGAGCGTTACCTGGGCGTCAGTGTCCGTATCCGCATGCAATGCGACCTCGGCACCACGGCGCGCGTGCTTTATGATCTGGAAGAGGGCAAACCGTTCCTCTTCATCGACGAGTTGATGATTTACCAGCGTGCGCGTTTCCATCCCGGCCAACCGGCGAGCAGCATGCTGCAGGTGCAGTTCACCATCACCGGCTACCTGCGCCAGCGCGGCGACCAGGCCGACGATGAGGGCAAGGCATGAGCCCGGCAATGCAGGCACGGCTGACGGTGGGACTGGCGGTCGCTTGTGCCGTATCCGGCGTGCTGGCCATCGCATTCTGGGCGGGCCTGGGAACGGGCTACGGTTTTGACGAGCCGGCGGACGGGCAGCGCCAGCCATTGCCGTCCATCGCCAGTGTCGCCAACCAGGATTTCACCATGCCCGCCTTCTCCAATTACGTGGAGGTGGCACAGCGCCCGTTGTTCAACCCTGACCGGCGTCCCGTGCCATTGGACGAGAAGGACAACAAGAATGAGCAGCCCGTCAAACCGCCGGTTCCGCTGCGGGTCGCCTTGACGGGTATCATCATCACGCCGGAGGTCAAGCTGGCGTTGTTCATGGACCAGACGACGCGCAAGCCGGTGTCGCTGAAAGTCGGAATGCCGCTGCCGGGGGAACAATCGGGCTGGCAGCTGGTCGAAATCAGTCCACGTGAGGTGGTCTTCAAGAACGCCCGCGACGAGGAGTCGCGCATTGAGCTGAAGACCGTGGGCCAGAATACGCCTGAACCGGCCAACGATCGTGTCACTGCAACGGGGCGCCGGACGGGCGCGGGGTCACAGTCGCAGTCACAGTCGCAGTCGAACCCTCCGGGTGGGGTCGTTGGCAGACGTATTGAGATGGATGAAGACAGCCGCGCCAATTTGCGCAAGCGCATCGAGGAACGACGCAAGCAGTTGCGAGAGCGGGCCCGCAAGATACGCGAAGAGCGCGAGAGAAAACGAGCACAGGAATCCAGTTGATGATGCATGATCGGGTACAAACCAGGCGCCTCGCTGCCATTGCGTCAGGCCGGAAGATACTGCGTTCCATGGGGCGTGGCGGTCGCACGGCGGGGCTGGTCTTGCTGGTGGCCATGACGGTACTGCTGGCCGGCTGCGCATCCACGGGGATCCGGTCCGGCGCTGGAGATGGCGTGATCGCGCGTGAGGTGCTTGCGCCGACCATGGGTGTGCCGCAGGCCGCGGACGAGGGCCCGATCGACATCGATGGCGAGCAGCCGGCCCCGGTGGAGGCGGTCGAGCCGGTGGTGGAGCCGGGAACCGGCCAGTTCATCAACGAGAAAGTGGCCCGCCGGCCGGTGCATGGCAAGGAAGTGCCGCAGGGGCAGGTGACCTTCAACTTCGAGAACCAGCCGATCCAGGCTGTGGTCAAGGCCATCCTCGGGGATCTTCTGCAGAAAAATTACGTCATCGCGCCCGGCGTGCGCGGCAACGTGACCTATGCCACCACCCAGCCCGTCCGCACCGAGGATGCCATGCCCATCCTGGAGACGCTGCTGGGCTGGACCAACAACACCTTGATCTTCACCGATGGCCGTTACACCGTCCTGCCGGTCAAGGCTGCCATTCCGGGCAACCTGGTGCCGCACCTGGCCCCGGCGCAGAAGGCCAAGGGCTATGAAGTGCATATTTTCCCACTGCACTACATCTCGCCGTCGGAGATGAAGAAGCTGCTGACGCCGTTTGCGCCCAAGGATGCCTTCGTGTCCGTGGATACGGCCCGCAGCCTGCTGATTCTTGCCGGCACGCCATCACAGTTGATCAATTACCAGCGCACCATCGACACCTTCGATGTGGACTGGCTCAAGGGCATGTCGGTGGGCGTGTACAACATGGTCAACCAGGAAGTGACCAAGCTGATGCCGCAACTGGACCAGATTTTCGGTGCCGCGGGCGAGTCACCGATGGCCGGCATGTTCCGTTTCGTGCCCATCGAGGCCACCAACTCGATCATCGTGATCACGTCACAGCCGGAGTATCTGGCCAAGGCCCAGGAATGGCTGGCGCGGCTGGATGCCGGTGCCGGTGCGACCGAAGCAGGTCGGCAGTTGTACATCTACAACGTCGTCAACATGAACGCCTATGACCTGGCCGGCTATCTCAACGAGATCTTCAATGGCGCGGCGCCGCGGCCTTCGCGTGACACCGGTGGCAGTGTTGCGCCGGGGCTGACGCCGGTGAGTGCCGGGGGCACTCGTGGACAGACACGGCAGCGCAGTGCGCCCCGGCAGCCGCGCACCAGCAGTGCGGCTTCCGGTTCTGGTGAAGGGCCGCGGATTACCTCCGTGGAGGAAAACAACCAGCTCTTGATCCTGGCCACACCGACCCAGTGGAGCACCATCAAGCTGGCGGCAAGGCGCCTGGATATCCAGCCGTTGCAGGTCCAGATTGAGGTCAAGATCCTCGAGGTCAAGTTGACCGGCAGCTTCAAGTTCGGCGTGCAGTGGTACCTGGAAGGCCTGATTGCCAGCGGCGGTGGCGTCGGTGCCGAAGGGCGCAACCAGCCGGGCAATCAGCAGGGCTGGTCGCTGGGTGATGCCGCCATGACCCTGGGCGATACCGATACCTTCTTCTACTCGTTCATCAACAACGAGCTCCAGGTGGCTCTGCATGCCATGGAAACCAGCGGCAACACCACCGTGCTGTCGGCACCATCGGTGGTCGTGACCAACAACGAGGAAGCCAATATCCACGTCGGTGATGAGATTCCCGTCGTCCAGACTTTCTTCCGGCCGGGCTATGGCAGCGTGGGTGGTGGCGTCGGCAACGATGGCTTTGGTGGTGGTGGTGGTTTCAACAGCGGATCCGTGAGCTTCCGCCAGACCGGCATCGACTTGATGGTCACCCCGCGCGTCAACCCGGGCGGGCTGGTGTACATGGATATAAACCAGGAAGTCAGTGTGCCGGGAGCCAAGGCCGGGCCGAGCGGCAACGTCAGCATTTCCCAGCGCACTATCCAGACCAAGATTGCCGTACAGAGCGGGCAAACGGTGCTTCTGGGCGGCCTTATCCAGCAAAACGACGTGGATTCGGAAAGCGGCGTGCCGTTGCTCAGCGACATCCCGTGGCTCGGCAAGCTGTTCGGCGCTACCAGCCGTGATACCAACCGCACCGAATTGCTGATCCTCATTACGCCCCGTGTCATCGGCAACAGCCAGGACGCACAGCGCATTACCCGCGAGTATCAGGACCGCTTCGAATCACTCAAGCCCCTGCGCACGAAGTTCGAGCAGGCGCCTACAGAACCCACTATCCAAGGAGATCAACCTTGATCCGACATCCGATATATCGTGCCGTGCCTCTGCTGGTCGCCAGCCTGCTCTTGGCCGCCTGTGCCGGCATGGCACCCAAAGATCCCGCCACCCGCTTCAAGAACAGCATGGACGTCCTCCAGCAACGCGCGGACCAGCGCTGGGAATACCTCGTGACCCACGAAGCGGCAAAGGCCTGGCAGTACCTCACACCGGGCTATCGTGCCACCATGCCGCAGGATGAGTATGCCACGATGATGAATCATCGCCCGGTCACTTGGACGGGAGCCAAGGTAGAGAAGGTCAAGTGCAGCGCCGTGGATTCGTGCACCGTCCAGATGGGTATCAGCTACAAACTGCCCATCCCGCGTACCGGCGGAAAGGAAGCCACCGCCACCGCGCATGTTGCGGAAACCTGGTTGTTGCTGGATAATCAGTGGTACCATTTGCCGGACGAGGCTGGTGGTTGAGCCAGTCGGCGTTTTCAGGACTTTGGGGGCCACTGGAGCAGCAGTAGCCTGCCGTGTGTGGAAAGATCAGCAAGGGCGGCATGCTTTTTTCGGGTGTTGACCCGGCCGGAAGTGCCGTTATTTCAGTTTCGTGGGGTGTTTGTTCAGGTTCTTGCCTTGCATTTCACCTTGTTTTAGCATTACAGTGCATTTGCCTCGCACGGGAACGTCTTGCGTCATCCGCGCGGCGGGGTCCAAAAGCAAAAAAACCCTGTGGTTAACCTAGGAGTGTTTCACATGAAAAAGAGCAGTTTGACGACTGCCGTCCTCGCCGGAATCGTCGGCGTGGCTGGCTTCGCAGGTACTGCCAGCGCCGTGCAGCAGGTGCCGTACGGTGTCGGCCAGGTCCTGATTTACCCGTACTACACCACCCGTGGCAACCAGCAGACGCTGGTCTCGGTGGTCAACACCAGCGACAGTGTCAAGGCGGTCAAGGTGCGCATGCTGGAGTCTTACAACAGTACCGAGGTGCTGGACTTCAACCTCTTCCTGTCGCCGTGGGACGTCTGGACGGCATCCATTGGTGAGCTCAGCAGTGGCCTTCCCGGCATTGCTACCAACGACAACAGCTGCACCGTGCCGGCCATCGATCCTGCCGGTCAGGAATTCCTGACTTATGGCTACACCGGCACGGGTGCTGATGGCGGTCCGACCGGTATCGATCGTGCCCGTGAGGGTTACATCGAGATGATCGAGATGGCAACGGTTGTGGGTGCCACGGCCACCGCTGTGACGCATACCGCTTCGGGTGCGCCGGCCAACTGTTCGCCGACCGGCATCGATGATCCGGCCAATACGGACTACGTTGCTCCGGGTGATGCCGACACGACCCCTGGTGGCTTGTTCGGCAACGGCGCCATCATCAGCGTGCCCGAGGGCATCATGTATGGCTATGAAGCGGACACCCTGGCCGGCTTCAACCGTGCCAACCTGTTTAGCGGCGCTGGCGACCCGCAGCCGAACCTGATGAGCGTGAACGACGATAGCTTTCAGGCGACCGCTACGGCGCATGTGTTCATGAACAATGGTGATGTCATCACCGCCGTGTATCCGGGTGCCGATCCGAACAGTCGTCGCGTGGATGCTGTCAGCGCTGTTTTCGCCGCCACGTCGGTGATGAACGAGTGGGTTGCCAACAGTGCTGGTGGTATCGGTAGTGACTGGGTGCTGACCTTCCCGACCAAGCGATTCTATGTCTGGACGCCGGCCACGCCTCCGATTGCGCCGTTTGCTTCTGCTTTTGCAGCGCCGGGTCAGTCCTGCGACGAGGTCAAGAGCACCATCTTCAATCGCGAAGAGCTCACGAAGGAAACCAAGGACGAGCCGATCTTCTCGCCGCCCCCACCAGAGGGTGACCCGACGGGCCTGTGTCATGAGGTGAACGTGATCACCTTCGGGGGTCAGGACAGCATTCTGCACAGCGATCCGGATACGGTGTTGAAGCTTCCGGCGTTCGGTACTGAAACCGAGGGTTGGTTCAAGCTGACCTTTGCCAACACCCCGATGTTGCTGGCTTCCGATGCTGCTGGTCCGGATGGTGCGGTTGTGTTCGGGGGGCTGCCGGTTACCGGTTTCTGGGCGGACAAGTTCATCCGTGGTACGGGTGGTAGTGTCCTCGGCAACTACTCCGGTGCCTTCCACCATCGCTTCGAGCGTGAGGTGATCTCGTAAGCTTGGCACCAGTGCCATTGTTCCTCACGGAACAAGCACAAATGCAGTATCGAGGGGGCCGCAAGGCCCCCTCACTTTTTGTGGGCAGGCAATTCGGCCCGATACTCCGAGCTCGGCGTTGGCGCGGGCAGCC
This sequence comes from uncultured Rhodanobacteraceae bacterium, assembly GCA_964583865.1. Classification (GTDB taxonomy): domain Bacteria; phylum Pseudomonadota; class Gammaproteobacteria; order Xanthomonadales; family Rhodanobacteraceae; genus DASSBG01. Next base: position 16,755 of record CAZOXZ010000032.1, read on the forward strand.
GGATATTCCCGGGTGAATGCAGGCTGACACCCGGGCAGGTGCATTGCCGCGAAATGTCGTGATCCGGTGCCGGGTCTGCTAAACTTCGCTGCGTCTGCACCCGTCGCAGGTGCCATTCGCCCAGCACGATGCGCGCACGCGCCGCCATCGATCACGAAGGTTAGTATCAAAACGATGAAGTTCTCTTACCGTCCCGCCCTGGCCGCTGTCATTCTGATGTCTCCGGCTTTCTTGATGGCACCGCCTGCCGCTGCCCAGTCGACGAACACCACCTTGTACTTGACGGATACCAGCACCACCCCTCATACCGAGTGCCAGTTTTCTACCGCCGCGATCACAGTTGATGGGGCTACCCCTTCGAAGGTATCCGCAAGTGGTACGTTTGGTCCCAGTTGCAATATTGGTGGCAGTAGTGGTGACACCTCGCAGCCCGTTGTGACGTTGAATGCCAGCTCGACCAGCATCAACTCCGGTGAATCGGTGAATATCGGTTGGACCACCCAGCACGCTTCCTTTTGCCAGGTTTCCAGCACGATTCCGACTGGTGCGCTGCCGAATACCTGGACTGGCAAGTTTGCCTGCATGGGTATGGGCGATTGTGCCAGCGAGCCTGCACAGTCGGTGATCCTCACGTCCGGCGGCAGCCTGACGTTGACTTGCTACAACCCCGAAGCGCCTGCCTTGTCCAATTCTGCCAGCGATACAGTTTCCATTGACGTGACCGGGGGCGGCGGCACCACACCCCCAGGCTGTACGACGCCAGCAGGGATGACCCGACTGACACATGCCACCATCAGTCTGCCGCAACTCAATATCTATGGGCAGTCTTTCGCTGTCAGCCACTGGAAAGACCTTTTTGGTTACAACGGCGGCGGTGGTGGCTACGCTTGGCCTCATCCTTGGGGGCGAAAGGTTGGATTGAAGATGCGCGCGAATGAGTATATTGCGCTCGCCTTTACGCCCACCGCGGAGGACATGGCGATGTTCAACAGCTCCACGAACGAACCTTGGACCGGTTTCATATCGTGGGACTCCGGGGCTACGCCGGGTGTGAGTTGGGACGTCAGCATCAGCCCATGTCCGGGTGATTTTGACTCTGTGAATGGCAATGCACTGGACCAGTGCTACGCAACCTATCCCACCATGTCGAGTAACCTGTTGCGCATTGGAGTCATCTCCGGCTTCACGCCGCCTAATCCGCTCCTTTGTCCGGTGAACTACAATCAGACATACTATGTCAACATTCGAGCCCATCGTGACAACTTTGGCAACTCACAATGCGTTGGAAGCGGAAAATGCTCGATCAACTTTACAGTTTCGGGTGCCGGCTACTGATCAGCGCTGACTGAGCACCAATGCGTAGCCGAAAGTGTTGCGGCGACACTTGTTACAGTTGAGTACCTGTAGCGAGGAAGACAGGCTCGGACCGATGCCTTGCCTTCCATCCGGCTGGAGCAATCGGCGATGTCTACTTCAAGTTTCCACATAATCAAGCCGCCACCCCTGCCACAACCTTGTTCAGGAATCGAGCTAAGAATGACCCTTTTGCTGCGTAATGCCTTGAAACTGTTCGTTGTATTAGCCATCATGCTCCCATTGTTGGTCTCGGCCGCGACCCCACCCGCTACCGTCGCGAATGCAGCTGAGGTCGTTGCAACCCAGGGGGGGGTGAACTTGACGTTTGGAGATATCGACAATTTTGCCGCGACCGTTCCGGAAGAAGATCGTGGCCAGTTGTTCAACTCGCGAGAGCGCCTGATCACCATCATCCGCAACTTGCTTATCCGCAAGCAGATGGTCAAGGAAGCCCATGACTTGGGTCTCGAGAACGATCCGGCGGTCAAGGACCAGATCGCCTACGCCATCGAAGGCGTGCTGGTGGATGCGCGGCGCAAGGCGTTGGAGAAAAAATTCCGTGCCGAGATGCCGGATATGGAACAGTTGGCCAGGGAGCGTTACATGGCCAATCCGGACGAGTTCATGGTGCCGAAGAACGTGACGGTTCAGCACATTCTGATCAGCACCGAGGAACGCAGCGATGGCGAAGCGCTGGCGCTCGCAAAGAAGCTGTATGCCGAGCTGCAGGCGGATCCGTCGAAGTTCGAGGCGCTGGTCATGGAGTACAGTGACGACCCGAGCAAGAAGAACAACCATGGCCGGATTACCAATGGCAACTCGGACAGTTACGTCAAGCCCTTCAGCGAAGCCGCCGACAGCCTGACGAAAGTCGGTGAGATCGTCGGCCCGGTGCGTACCAAGTACGGCTATCACATCATCAAGGCCATCAAGATCGAGCCTGCGCATCGCAAGAGCTTCGCCGAGGTGAAGGCGACGTTGGTTCCGCAGATGAAGCAGGAGTGGGTGGCCAAGAATGTGCAACGCCATATCGATCTACTTCGCAGCAGGGAGCAGGACGTGAATTTCGACTTGCTGAAGCAGCTTCCGACGCGCTACGACAACGCGGCTTCCGATGCCAAGTGGGGCGCGGCGGGCGTCACCAAGCTGCCGGCCGACTTGGGCAGCGCTGCAAAGTAAAGTGATCCCGTGGCCCGCGGAGTCTCGCGGGCCTTGCACCCTGGCATGGCCACGTCTCGAAAGCCCACCGAGTCCACTGGACGCGAGGATGCGCAGCCGGCCTCGCAGTTGCACCGTGCCGGCGTTTGGCAGCACCGGCTGCGCCTGTTCGGGCATTTTTTTGCCAGGGATCTGAAGAACCGCTTTCTCGGCAGCTTCAGCGGTGGGCTGTGGGCCTTGATCCAGCCGCTGATCATGTTGGCGATCTACGCCTTCGTGTTCGTGCACATTTTCAAGGCGCGCGTGGTCGGGGCGGGGGATCTCACTGACTACGTGCCGTTTCTGGTGGTGGCGATGTGGCCGTGGACGGCGTTTTCCGAGGCCATCCAGCGCTCGGCGACGACCATCACGGAGAATGCCGAGTTGATCGGCAAGGTGGCGATGCCGCGGGTCATTCCCGTGTTGGCCACGGTGGCGGCCAGTTTCGCCTTGCATACGGCCGGTTTTGTGGCCATCACGCTGGTGTTGCCACTGGCGGACTACGAAGTGCATTTCGCCTGGCTGGTTCCTGCGTTGGGTCTGCAAGTGGTCTTGCTGGTGCTGGCGCTGGGGTTTTCGCTGCTGGCCGCGGCCATCCAGGTGTTCATTCGTGACCTTGTACAGATCCTGACCCAGCTCCTGATGCTGGCCATGTTTGCCGCGCCGATCTTCTACAGCCGTGGCATGATCCCGGAGCAGTTCCGCGGTTATATCGACTTGCACCCTTTCACCTGGTACGCCGGTGCCTACCGCGACATGCTGCTGCAAGGGCACTGGCCGGCCATGGGTGGTTTTGTCTGGGTGGCGGTGACGGCGGTGATCACTGCGTTGGTCGGCTGGTGGGTGTTCCACCGCCTGGACCCGCATTTCGAGGACTACCTGTGAGCGCGCCGCAACTGCTGGTGCGGGCGCGTGGCCTGGGCAAGTCCTATCCGCGTGTGTCACGGCGCGGTGATCGCCTGCGTTCGTTGGCATCGCTGCTGCTGCGCGGACGCGGCGGGGCACGCGTGCCGGTGCTGTCCGATGTCGATCTGGATGTGTATCGAGGCCAGTCGGTAGGGCTGATCGGCGCCAACGGCTCAGGTAAATCAACTCTGGCCCGCATGGTCAACGGCCTGATCGTGCCCGACCGGGGTCGGGTCCTGGTCGACGGCGTCGACACGCGCGACCACGTCAAGGAGATCCGGCGCCGGGTCGGCTTCGTCTTCCCCGACGCAGACACCCAGATCATCATGCCGACGGTCGCCGAGGACGTGCGGATCGGACTGCGGGACAGCGGGCTCACCCGCGACGAGATCGAGGCCCGGGTCGATGAGGCCCTCGCCCGGCACGGACTGCTC
>CAZOXZ010000033.1:0-18386 GCA_964583865.1 uncultured Rhodanobacteraceae bacterium
CAGTTCGTGGCCTCGTTTGCAGTGCCAGCCCCGCTGACGACACCGACATAATCGGATCAGCCGTAAAAACGGCCAAACTTTGGGCTGAGCTCACGGATTCAGATTTTTGGTGAAGCCTGCGAGTGCGGCACTCGTACAGGTACTCCCAGGACTTGTGTGTGAGCGCGTGAGTGCTTATGTCAATGGCCAGTACCAAGGAACATATTACGTAGATTGTCGTTTTACCGGATTCGGTGGTGGCGGCGGTGGCGGTGATGGTCCCGGCGGCATTGGGCCTGGCGGAGGTGGTGGGGATTCTCCCGCTGCTCCGAACCCTGTTGCCGGTGTGGCGACCGAAAATTGCGCATCGGACATGGCTGAGGCCGCTGCTGGAAATGTGTTTCGTGGTTGGATGCAGGCAACACATCCAATCAGTTGGATTAGTCTCGAACCTGACGGGGATACTTACACCATCACCTTCCAGGACGGCAAGCGTCAACGCTTTGCATGGGGGCTTCCGTTACAGGCAAGTTTACCCTTGCAGCCAACGGATGGAGTGTGCTTCTGACTGACGGTTGATGAGCCAACCACACTAAAGCGGCTCGACCTCTGTTGTCTTGCATCCTTGACAGCGGAGGGCGAGCTGCCAGAATTAGGGGTGCCCTTTACTGCGCGTTATTTTGTGACACTTCACCTTAGCTGGTGTTCAAAATGTCTTCGGAAGTTATAGTCATGAACCACAATCCTTGACTTAGAATCGATAACTTAGATGTGATCTTAGAGATTATTGGCCGGTTTCATAAAAGTTCCTGGTTAGCCCTTTTCCTCAGTAACGGTTTTGGTGCGCAACCGCACTGGCCCACCACAGCCAACGCAAGGTGCTGGGATTCAAGACACCAGTTGAGGTATTCTTGCGTTCACTCGAGCGTCGCACTTCGTAGTTGAGTTCACGTTCGAATGTTACAGCCTCTGGAGACAAAGAAGGCGCTGGATTCCCGCATTCGCGGGAATGACGATCTGAGGTACGAGCCCAATCAGGTCAAAGTCTATGTTCGGACGTACGTTGTGGTTGACAGAAGCGGCACTTGCGTCAGGCATCGGGTATTTAATTTTCATCGGAGATTCGCGCATGAGGTTTTTCTCGAAAAACCGGGTGCTTGTTGTTCTTCTTGCCGTTTGCGCTGGAGCGCTGGTGTTTTATTCGTCCGGGTTCTGGTCGCATGGCGAGCCACCCGCAGTGGGCGCCAGCAGCAACGCGGGCGTTGATCCGCGGGAAAGCCAGGCGGGCAAGGCCAACGTCATCAATGGCAGGACGGCTGTCGCTGGCGCCAAGTCTGCTGATGCGGCTTCCCTGGGGCGGACGGCTGCTGGCATTTTCACTGATCATGATCTCACTGCACTGGAGCGGTTTCATGCACTGATGGACCTGGCGTACAAGGGCGACCCGGATGCGTCCTATCTGGCGTACCGGATGGAGGAGACTTGCCGCATTGCCAGCGCGATGTCCAAGGATACGGTGCTGCCGGCGTTGTGGAGTGCCGACATGGGGCGGGCGCTGAAGGCGCTCAAGGCGCGTTGCCGGCCCCTGTTCCAGGACGCTGGCTTCCAGGCATTCGCTTCGCAGGTGGAAAAGCGAAATATGTCCATGGACACGTTCGATGGCCTCATCCGCCCCCGGATCAAGAAGACCTTTGCCGACTCGGGCTCGACGGCGGCGGTGTCTGCCGCGTTGGCGGTTTATCGCGAGCGGCCTGACAGCACCACGGCGATGCTTGTGGCGGAGACGCTTTCACAACTCGGGATCGTGAAGTACGACCCGAGGTTCGAACTCGAGGGACTTGCCGCCGCCAGCCCGGCAGTGCAAACAGATCTATTCTATACGGCGATGATGCTCCATGGCTGCGAAGCAGGAATCCCTTGTGGGCCGGGCTCGGAACGCATGCTGCGGATTTGTGCGCTGGGTGGCGGGTGTATGCCCGGCCAGGGGCTCTACCAATACTTTGAGAACAGCTTGAGTCCGCAGAACTGGCGGAACGTCCAGGCGCTTCTTGAGGCCCTGCAAAGCATTCAGGCCGAGGGTGCCGGCTGAGCGCTGTTTCCTGCGCTTGTTGCCCTGGTTGGTCGTTCGTAGAGGCGGACGATGCAGAGCGGTCAAGTGAGCGCCTCGATCTGCACTTCGATATCCAGCGCCGGGGCGGCCTGGAGCTGCAGCCGGGCGGGTTCGCCGTTGGCGATGGCGGCCAGCAGGGGCAGGCCACGGGCGCTGAGGTTGGTGTCGGCCAGGGTTTGCCAGTGGGGGCGTGATCCGGTGTCGGTCTGTGCCTTGTGTGGCACGGTTTGCAGTTGCAAGCGGGCGATGGCCTTGTCGCTGGCTTCGGGGGCCAGCACCAGGGCGCAGCCGAAATGTTCGGTGGTGGCGATGGCTTCGGCCAGCGGGCCGCAGCCGGGGCTGTCGCTGGCGACCATGAGAACGGGTGTGTGGTCGGCGCAGGCGACGCTGGCGGCTTCCAGCAGGGCGGCGGCGAAGCTGTAGTCCAGCGAGGTCATGGCGTTGGATGCGGCGTGGCAGCCGGTGGCCATGGTCCAGTAGCCGGCAGCGGCGTTGTGCACGGAGTTGTGGAAGCGCGTGGGCGAGATCTCGGCTGGGGACTCGGCCAGGGTGGCGCAGATGTTGTTCAGGATTTCGGGGTCGCCGTGGGCGCAGGCGAACAGGCTGGGCAGTTGCGCCGCATCTCGCGTGCTCATGGCGACGGCCTGGGAAGCCACTTCCACGGCCAGACGCACGCTCATCGGGGCGCGGCGGCGTTCACCGGGCGACAGTTGCGCCGCCGCTGGTTTCTTTTGCGGCTCGGCGTCAGGGATGGTGCCGTCGCGCAGCCACTGTTGCAGGGCCGGCCAGTCGGGCAGTTCGGGGCTCCAGGCGCCGATGCCTTCCAGCCACAGGTTCAGCACGGGGGGCTTGTTCATGCGTTGGCCTCCGTACCACGGGCAAAGGCCAGACAGGCGTTGTTGCCACCGAAGCCGAAAGAATTGCTGAGGGCAATTTCCGCGACCTGCTTTTCGGGGCGCAATGCCAGTTGCGGCGCACAGGTTGGGTCAGGCTCGACGCAGCCGACATTGCCGGGTATGCAGCCGTGCTCCAGTGCCAGCAGGGTGATGCCGGCTTCCAGTGCGCCGGCGGTGCCCAGCGTGTGGCCGGTGGCGCCCTTGGTGGAGCTGATGCGCGTGGTCTCGGGGAACAGCCGTGCCACGACCGCAGCCTCGACCTCGTCGTTCTTGGGCGTGGCCGTGCCGTGCAGGTTGATGTAATCGACGTCGGCGGCGGCGATGCCGGCGCGGTGCAGAGCCGCGCGCATGGCCAGCTCGGCGCCCAGGCCCTCGGGATGCGGCGTGGACATGTGCCAGGCATCGCTGGATTCGCCGTAGCCGACGAACAGCGGGCCGTCGTGGCCTGGTTTGTCGCGCTGCAGCAGCATGAAGGCTGCGGCCTCGCCGATGGAGATGCCCTTGCGTGCGACATCGAAGGGGCGGCAAGCCTCGTCGGATACCAGTTGCAGCGAGTTGAAGCCGAACAGCACGCTTTGGCACAGGCTGTCGACGCCGCCGACCAGCGCCGCATCGACGATGCCGAGCCGCAGCATGCGCTCGGCGGCGGCAAAGGCCTTGGCGCCCGACGAGCAGGCTGTGGAGAAGGTCAGGGCCGGGCCGTCCAGCTGCAGCGTGGCGGCCACGAACTCGCCCAGCGAGTGCAGGCTGTGCGTGACCGGATGCGTGAATTCATCGGCAAAATGGCCATTCTCAAGCCGGCGGTAGGCTTCTTCCGTGCTGCCGATGCTGCCGGTCGAGGTGCCCAACAGCACGGCCACGCGACCGGCGCCGAATCGCTGGCGGGCGGCTTCGACTGCCGTCGTGAAACCATCCTGTTCGAGCCCCAGCCAGGCCAGGCGGTTGTTGCGCGTCCGCCAGGCCGGCTGTGGATCGGGCAGGGCGATATCTTCCACGCCATCCACGCGGCCGATGTGGCAGGGGAGCGGCGCCAGGGAAAAGTCGTTCGGGCGCAGGCCGCTGCGATGGTCCGCCACGGCCGCCCGGTGCGCCGGCCGGCCTCGGCCCAGTGCCGAGGTCATGGTCCAGGCGGTCACCGCAAGGGCTGGCATGCCGGCCGCGCTCATGGGCGGCGGTTCTGTGTGGCGGTGTCGTGCAAGGCGGTCACTCGTGGCAATCCGGGGGCTGTCGAGAACGTTCCTGCCATGATAACCAATGCTGCGTGTGTGGATGATGCCTCGCGGCATTGTTCGACACGCCCGACTGGCAGACAATGGCAGCATGAGTGAATCATTGACGAGCCAGGCCGATCGGGTCGAGACGTACCTGCGTACGCTGCAGGATCGCATTTGTGCGGCGCTGGAAGAGAGTGATGGCGGCGGCCGCTTTGCCGAGGATGCCTGGACCCGTGCCGCGGGCGGTGGCGGGCGCACTCGCGTGCTGGCCGACGGCAAGGTGTTCGAGCAGGCCGGCGTCAATTTCTCTCGCGTCCACGGAGATCGCCTGCCGCCCAGCGCCACGGCGCACCGGCCGCAATTGGCCGGCGGCAGTTTCGTGGCCACCGGCGTGTCGCTGGTGATCCACCCGCGCAACCCGTACGTGCCCACCAGCCATGCCAATGTGCGCTACTTTGAAGCCCGCAAGCTTGGCGTGGAGCCGGTATGGTGGTTCGGCGGCGGCTTCGACCTGACGCCGTACTACCCCTTCGACGAGGATGTGCTGCACTGGCACCGTGTGGCCCGCGACCTGTGCCAGCCCTTCGGTGAGGTTGTCTACCCGCGCTACAAGAAATGGTGCGACGAGTACTTTTTCAACCGCCACCGTAACGAAGAGCGCGGTGTGGGCGGCCTGTTCTTCGATGATCTTGACGAGGGCGGCTTCGAGCGCGGTTTCGATTTCATGCGCGCCGTCGGCGATGGCTTTCTGGATGCCTGGTTGCCCATCGTCGAGCGTCGCAAGGGCATGGCCTGGGGCGAGCGCGAACGTGAGTTCCAGCTTTATCGGCGCGGCCGCTACGTCGAGTTCAATCTGGTGTACGACCGCGGCACCCTGTTCGGCCTGCAATCCGGCGGCCGTACCGAGTCCATCCTCATGAGCCTGCCGCCGCGAGTGCGCTTCGCCTACGACTGGCAGCCCGAACCCGGCAGTGCCGAGGCCCGCCTGGCGGATTATCTGCAGCCACGTGATTGGCTGGCGTCCGATATAAAGGGTTGAAACGGTGGCTGGTGTGCAAACTTGTGTGCGGGATGGGTGAGCACCTGAGATTCCGTTCAGGTGCTGTATAGTGTCGGGCTTTCACTGCTTGGGACATCTAGGGCGGGACGTCCAGGCCGGTGGCCTGTGCCGGCATGCCGCGTGCTGCCGGTTGTCCTTGATTTCAATGCCCGGCGTGGCCGGGAAGGCATTAACAACCATGAAACATGCCCTGAAACGCAATGCATTGGCCGCCGTTGTCGGCCTGGCCCTGGCAGGTGCCGGCGGTGCCGTGGCAGCACCCGTGGCGACGGCATCGGCACAAGCCGCCACGCAGCAGATGCGCGTGTACATCATCGAGTTTGCCGAGCCGGGGTTGTTGGCTCACCAGATTGCGAACACGGCGCAGCCGGCATCGACCGAGGCAGGTGCGTCGTCGCCGCATCCGCTGGACACGACATCGCCGGCGGCCGTGGCCTGGGCAGATCACTTGCTGCAGCGTCGTCTGGCCCATGTGCAGGACATTGATGCTGCCCTGGGGCGGGATCTTGTCGTCGAGCACCATTACAGCGTGACCACCAACGGCGTGTCCGCGAAGATGACGGCGGCCGAAGCGGCGCGCGTGGCACGCATGCCGGACGTGAAGTCCGTCCGCGCAGCGAAAAAACACTATCTGACCACGTACGAGAGCACGCATTTTATCGGTGCGGACAAGGTCTGGGACGGCATGGCGACGCCGGATCATGTCGGCAACCGCGGTGAAGGGGTCGTGATTGCCGTGCTCGATTCTGGCGCCAACTCGGGCCACCCGTCCTTTGCCGATGATCCCTCCTGCGGCCTTGGCCCGGACAAACCCAAGCTGGTGGCGATTGATTGTGACACCAGCAACGCCAGCGGGCTGTGCAACGGTTTCGACACGCAAGCCGAGCCCGGCGCCGGCCATGGCGTGCACACCGCCAGCACGGCGGCCGGCAATACCATCGACAACACGGTGAATCCCGCACCGGACTTGCCCGATGGCATCAGCATGTCCGGCGTGGCGCCCTGTGCCCAGGTGCGTTCCTACAAGGTCTGCAACGAGGAGGGCGGAATGTGCGGCGGTGAAGACATTTTTGCTGCTATCCAGACCGCCATTGCCGACGGGGTTGATGTCATCAACTATTCGATTTCCGGCGGCTTGTCGCCGTGGGCGGATCTGGACAGCGTCTTTCTGGAGGCGGTGCACGCGGATATCTTCGTCGCCGCGTCGGCCGGCAACAACAGCGCTTCCGATCGCGAGGTGGTCGGCCGGGTCAATCATCTGGGGCCGTGGATGACGACCGTGGCCGCTTCCACCAGCCCGCGGGCGTACTCGCTGTTGTCCGTGGCCGGGCCGGGTACGCCGCCCGATGGGCTGCAGAACATCATTCTTGATTCGGGCAGCAACACGCGCCTGGCCGATGTGGGGAAATTGCACGGCGTGCCGATGGCAAGCTGGCCGGACAACCTCATCGGATGCACGTCGACCGGCGGTATTCCAGCCGGTACCTTCGATGGCGGCGTGGCCATCATCAGGCGAGGTGACTGCACCTTCACCGAGAAGATCAACAACGCCGCGGCCGCCGGTGCCGACGTCGTGATCATCGCCAACAACGAGGCCGGACGCGTGAGCATGTCCACGCCGGGCGCCAGCCTGCCGTCATTCTCGATCCCGCGCGGCATCGGCAACGCCCTGCTCAATTTCATTGCCGATCATCCGGGGGATGCGACCTCTGACCTGGACCCGTTTTTCCTGGCCGGGCGCGGAGACGTGCTTGGCAGTTTCAGTTACCAGGGGCCGGTGGCGGCGCCGCTGGACAACCTCACCAAGCCGGACATCACCGCGCCGGGCGTGAACATCTACGCCGCGGTTGATCCGGCCAGCGGCAATTACGGCTACATGAGCGGCACATCCATGTCCAGCCCGCATGTGGCCGGCGCGGCTGCCTTGATCCGCTCCGTGCATCCGTCCTGGGCACCGATGGAAGTGCAGTCGGCATTGATGACCACGGCCGAAGTGACGGGTTTTGCCACCAATGGTGCGGCGCCATGGACCATCGACGAAGTTGGCAGTGGCAGCATGCGGGTCGACCGCGCGGTGCAGGCCGGGCTCACGCTGGATGAATCTCATGCCAACTTCCTTGCCGCGGGGCCAGGCGGCAGCCTGCCGCTGACGGACCTGAATCTGTCCGCGCTGCGCAACATGCATTGCCTGGGCAGTTGCACCTTCGAGCGCACGGTGCGCAATCGTCTGGATGTGACCGGAACCTGGGAAACATCGTTCCAGGGCGGCGACAACAGCACGCACTTCGTGGTGGCCATCGAGCCGCAGCAGTTCACTCTGGCACCGGGCGCCACGCAGGAAATCAGCATTACGGTAACGCCCGACGAGGCGCGCATCCTGGCCGAGCCCGGCTCTGGCGAAGTGTGGCTGACGGAAACCGCCGGACAGGCGCCGTCCCAGCACCTGACCCTGGCCATTGACGGCAGTGGCAGCCCGATTCGGATGAAGTGCATTTCCTTTGCCGGCGAAACTTGTCATCGCGGCGACGGCGAAGCCTGGTACGCGCCCTGGTTGCCCTGAGAGGCTGTCAGTTTTTTGGCCTCAAAGGCAGGCCAGAAGACCATTTCGAGGTGCGCGCACAACCCCGACCTTGTCATTCTGCGCGGAGGGCGAAGCCCGTAGTCGCAGAATCAGTTCGCCGGGGCACCATGATGGAGATCCTGCGATTCCGCTCGCTGTGCTCGCTCCACGCAGGATGACGGCTGGACTTTACGCGACCAGGGACGGGCATGTACCGGCCCCGCGACTGGAAAAATCTTCAGGACGGGTTTTTCACAGACTCCGAGAGCTTGCGATTTTCTCAAGCTCCCAGGCCAGGGATGGCCAGACCGGCGGCCCTTGGCAGGATGCCTTGTCCCGTGGGTTTCGTGCCGCGTGGGCCGTTTGGGTCCGGTCGCGAGCAGGCTCGCTCCTGCATGTTCTGCAGCCGGCTTGCCACGCCGGTGTAGGAGGACGCCTTGTCCCGTGGGTTTCGTGCCACGCGGGTGGTTTTGGCCCGGTCGCGAGCAGGCTCGCTCCTGCATGTTCTGCAGCCGGCTTGCCGCGCCGGTGTAGGAGGACGCCTTGTCCCGTGGGCTTCGTGCCACGCGGGTGGTTTTGGCCCGGTCGCGAGCAGGCTCGCTCCTGCATGTTCTGCAGCCGGCTTGCCGCGCCGGTGTAGGAGGACGCCTTGTCCCGTGGGTTTCGTGCCACGCGGGCCGTTTGGGCCCGGTCGCGAGCAGGCTCGCTCCTGCATGTTCTGCAGCCGGCTTGCCACGCCGGTGTAGGAGCCTGCCTGCGGGCGATCGGACGTGAATTGCCGGCGACGCGACGATGGTCGCGAAACCGAATGCGTCCACGGATCCTGTTTCCCGATTCCCGGGTCAGGCTCCGAACGGCCTGGCCTCGGCCAGTGCGGTGCGCAGTTCCACGTCATCCATGGCAGCAAACTGCTGCTGGGCCTCGGCCAGGTTGGCGGCCGGCAGCTCGCCCAGCAACACCGTGCCTTCGCCCAACGGCGTGAACACCAGAGCCACGCTGCCATAGGAGCCATTGAGCAAGGCCGCTTGCCACGGGCGGCCTTGCGGGTCATGGAAACTGCGCATGCCGAATCTGTCCCGGAAGTCGGCATCACGATAGCACGGCACGTCGAGGCCTGCGCGTTGCCTTGCGTCGGCTGCTGCGTCTATGCTTTCAGTCATGGACACTGACAGGCCGCCAAGCCAATTGCTGCATGCCGATGAACCGGCACCGTTCCGGCTGCTCAATGCCGCCGCCGAACAACCGGTGCTGTTGGCCTGCGATCACGCCGCCGCGCGTCTGCCGCATGCGCTGGGCGATCTGGGCTTGCCTGCCGGGGTGCTGGGCAGCCATTTGGCGGTGGACCTTGGGGCCGAAGCACTGGCCAGCGCACTGGCCACTCGCCTGGGCTTCACGGCAGTACTGGCCTGTTACTCACGCCTGGCCGTGGATCTGAATCGCGAGTTGTCCGATCCGCAGGCATTCCGGACCTTCGGCGATGGCGTCGTCATTGCCGGCAACCACGACCTGTCGGCGACCGAGCGCGAAGCGCGGGCTGGCGCGCTGTATTGGCCGTATCACCGAGAAGTGGCGCGACAACTGTGCCGCCTGGAAGCCGCGGCCGGAGTGCCCGCGCTGGTGAGCATTCACAGTTTCACGCCGGTCATGGACGGGGTGCAGCGGCCCTGGGAGATCGGGGTGTTGTGGGATGCTGACCGGCGGCTGGCGGCGATCTTTCTTGAAGCCCTGCGAGCGGCGGGTTTCGTCGTCGGTGACAACCAGCCGTATTCCGGCAAGTCACGCGCGCCGCGGGATTTCACCATCGACCAGCACGCCGAGACGGCCGGGTTGCCGAATGTGCTGTTGGAGGTGCGGCAGGACTTGTTGGCTGAAGCCGACAGTACCGAACGGTTGGCAACGCTTTTCGGTGATGTGCTGGCAGCGCTGCCGGCCACTGTCTTTTCGCGCGGCACGGCGGCCCCGCCGCTGGCCGGAATCCATTGCAGCAATGCCGTGCACAGCCGGAGCTGAGCCATGCAACCTGTCGAACCGGAATTCACCATTGGCGTCGAAGAAGAGTACCTGCTGGTCGATCGCGAAACGCGGGCGCTCATTGTCGAGCCACCGCAATCGTTGATCGGTGAATGCGAGGAACGCATTGGCGGCCAGGTCACCTCCGAGCTGTTGCGTTCACAACTGGAAGTGGGCACGCGTGTGTGTCGCTCCATCCCGGAATTGCGCACCGACCTGGCGCGCATGCGCCGCGGCATCATCGAGGTGGCAGCAGATCACGGCCTGGCACCGATGGCGGCTTCCACCCATCCTTTCAGCCGTTGGTCGGAACAGAAGCAGACTCCCAAGGAGCGCTACGACCTGCTGACCGAGGAAATGCAGGTGGTGGCACGGCGCCTGGTCATTTGCGGCATGCACGTGCATGTCGGCATCAGCGATCCGGAGTTGCGCATCGATCTGATGAACCAGTTGTCGTATTTTCTGCCGCACCTGCTGGCGCTGTCCTGCTCCTCGCCGTTCTGGGGCGGGCATGACACCGGTTTCAAGAGTTACCGCCTGTCGATCTTTGATGCCTTGCCACGCACCGGCATTCCGGAACGTTTCCAGAGTTACGCCGAATACGAGCGCCATGTCGATATCCTGGTCAACGCCGGGTTGATACCCGACGCCAGCAAGATCTGGTGGGACCTGCGCCCCAGCGCCAACTACCCGACGCTGGAGACGCGCATCATGGATGTGTGCACGCGTCTGGATGATGCCATGGCCCTTGCCGGCCTGGTGCAGTCGCTGTTGCGCATGCTGTATCGCCTGCGCATCGGCAACCAGCGCTGGCGCATGTACACCGCCATGCTGGTGCAGGAAAACCGCTGGCGTGCGATGCGCTACAGTCACGACGAGGGCTTGATCGACATGGGCGTGGGGCGTGTGGTGCCTTTCCCGCAACTTCTGGACGAGGTGCTGGAGCTGACCGCCGAAGATGCCGAGGCCCTGGGCTGCGCCGCGGAGGTGGCTTCCCTGCGAACCATCCTGGAGCGCGGCACCAGTGCCCATCGGCAGGTTGCCGTGTTCAACAAGGCCTGTGCCGCCGGCGCCAGCCGCGAAGAGGCCTTGCGGGAAGTGGTCGACTTTCTGGTCGCCGAGACGGCCAACGGACTGGACTGATCTTCATCCTGCCCCGGATCACCGTGGTAAGGTTGATTCGGGGAATGTCTTGTTCGGGAGGGAGCGCAGACATGAAGCAGCCACTGTTGGCCACGGCCATTGCGGCCATCTTGATGGGTACCGCAACGGCGGCCTCGGCGGCCGTGTTCGCACGCAATCACCCAGCCGAGCGTATTTTTCCGGACTGGCCGCTGGCGCAGCCGGCGCCGCCCAAAACCGTTGGCGCGGTGCATGTGGTCAGCACGTGTGCAGACAGCGGCCCGGACAGCCTGCGTGACGTGATGGCTGGCGTGGCCAGTGGCGACACTATCGACCTGTCCGGGCTTGCCTGCGGCACCATCACCCTGACCAGTGGCGCCATCGGCGTGCCCGTGCCGAACCTGGCTCTGAAAGGGCCATCCAGCCACGTGTTGACCATCGAGGGCAACGGCAGCGATCGCGTGTTCTTGCATCCGTACGGCGGCATGTTGGCGCTGGAAAACGTCACCATTACCGGCGGCGCGCATGTCGTCAGCGGTTTCAACATCGCTGCCGGCGGTTGCATCGCCTCCGGCGGCACGGTGGAATTGCGCGACAGTGTGGTCACCGGTTGCCTGGCCAAAGGCGAGGGCGCCTATGGCGGTGCCATCTTCAGTTACCGCACCGTCATGTACCACAGCAGCGTGACCGCCAACGTGGCGCGTGGCTCGCATCCGGGCGCCGGTACGGCCAGCCTTGGCGGCGGCATCTTCACTTACGTGCTCGACATGCACGACAGTATCGTCAGCGGCAACGACGCCAGCAACGACCCGAATGACGGCAACAGCAGTTTCGATGCCGGTGGTGGTGTGGCACTCATTTACGGTGGCAGCATCAAGAACTCGACCATCTCCGGCAACTACACCCACGGCCGCGGTGGTGGTGTGAGCAGTTACATGGATGTCACCGTCGCCAACAGCACCATCAGCGGCAACGTAGCCGCCACCAAGCGTGGTGGTGGGCTGTTCATGCGTCAGCCTTCCAGTGTTTCCCTTCACAACAGCACCGTCGCCGGCAACACCGCCGCGGCCGGTGGCGGTGGCGTGGCGTTGTACAGCGACCACATGACCATGGACAGCACCATCGTCGGTGGCAACAGCGACGGCGACATCTACAGTTGTGATCCGGGAGCCTACAGTTACTGTGATGCACTGGCCATCATCGGTAGCCACAATCTGGTCAGCTCGGTGCCGCCATGGATCACGCTGCCGGGCGACACCATCATGGCTTCGCCCGGCCTGCAGCCGCTGGCCGCCAACGGCGGAGCAACGCCGACGCGGATTCCGCAAGCGGGCAGTCCGGTTGTTGATGCCGGGAGCAATGCCCTTGGCCTGACCAACGATCAGCGCGGCCCCGGTTTTCCGCGCAGCGTGGGCGCAGCGCCCGACATTGGCGCGGTCGAGTACAAGGCGCGACCCGCCCCGCCACCCGCCGTGCCGGTGCCGGCAACATCGCCGTGGTGGCTGCGCTTGCTGGCATTGGCACTCGGCTTCGGTGCCTGGCGTGCCATGCGAAGGACAACACATAATAGTTGCTGAACGTCGGCTATACTCGGGCGATGCGTCTTGTTGTCGAGTGCCGGCCAATGATGCCGGGTCTGTTTTTGTCTGCCATAGGCCACAAGGGCTGGCAGCTTGTGCAAGAGGGGTGAATCGTGCGAGGAATGAGAATTTGCGGCCTGGCGGCCGCGATGATGGCCGGCCTGTCGATGGCGGGCGTGGCACTGGCGGACACGCCGGTGTTCATCAACGAGTTGCACTACGACAATGCCGGCACGGATACCGGTGAACGCGTCGAGGTGGCCGGGCCGGTCGGCACCGATCTCAGCGGCTGGAGCATTGTGCTGTACAACGGCAAATACGGTACCACGTACGACACCATCAACCTGTCAGGCACGATTCCGGCCTCGCATGTGGTGGTTGGCGTGCCGCCCCTGGGTCAGATCCAGAATGGCAGCAAGGATGGTTTGGCCCTGGTCGACAATACCGGCACAGTGGTGCAGTTATTGAGTTATGAGGGCATCTTCACGGCCACGGACGGTCCAGCCAACGGCATGACCAGCGTGGACATCGGCGTCTACGAGCCCAGCAACACGCCCGCAGGCCAATCCCTGCAACTGACCGGCAGTGGCAGCGTGTACGAGGACTTCACCTGGACCGGCCCGAGCACCGACACCTTCGGCGCAGCCAATACCGGGCAGACCTTCACCGGCGGTGGCGGCCCGACCGACACGTCGCCAAGCATCGCATCGACGGCGCCGGCGGACGGTGCCACCGGCGTGGCGTTGGCCGCCAGCATCGACATCCACTTCGACGAGGCGGTCACCACCGCAGCCAACTGGGTGGCCGTGAGCTGCACCAGCAGTGGCACGCATACACTTGCCATCAGCGGCAGCGGCGCGGACTACACGCTTCATCCATTCGTGGCTTTCGACTACAGCGAAACCTGCATCGTCACCATTGACAGCACGGCAGTCACTGATCTCGACGGGACGACGAACGACCCGATGGCAGCCGACTACCAGTTCAGCTTCCAGACCGAGGCGCAGACGGGCGTTGACCTGGCACCCGAGGTGGTGATGACCACGCCTGACAACACGGCATCTGCCTGGCCGGCCGACAACATCCTCGTGCGTTTTTCCGAGGCGGTGAGCGTGGGTCCGGGCTGGTACACGCTGAGCTGCACGCAAAGTGGCAGCCACAGTGCCCGTACGCATGCCGGTCCCTACCAGGTGAACTTCATGGTCGGCCCGGACGAGGATTTCGTGGATGGCGAGTCTTGCACCTTTACCATCGTGGCTTCGGCGGTGCAGGACATGGATGGCACGCCGGATGCCATGGCGGCCGACAAGGTGGTGACCTTCACGGTTGACGCGAGCACGGCCTACTACACGGGCGTCGATACCAGTGACGGCCCGGCGCTCGAGGCCTGGCTGCACAATCGCATCAAGAATCACGATGCCCATCCGTACAGCAGCGGCAGCACGGATACCTGGGATATCATTGCCGATGCCGACCAGGACCCGAACAACCCCGACAACATCATCGACATTTACCAGAACATGTCGGTCGCGAAGATGACCGGCGGCCAGGGGCCGTACAACCGCGAGCACACCTGGCCCAATTCGCTGGGGTTCAAGCATAAAAGCATGAACGGCCAGCCGAATCCGCCGTACACCGACGTGCACATGCTGTATGCGTCCGACGTGCAGTACAACAGCGACCGCGGCAACAAGCCTTACGACTATTGCACCTCCGGCTGCACCCGCCTGGCCACCGACCACAATGATGGTCTCGGCGGCGGTTCGGCCCATGGCGATGCCAACTGGTACAAGGTGCCGGATGGCAACCAGGGCAGCTTCGAGGTCTGGGACCATCGCAAGGGTGATGCCGCGCGTGCCGTGATGTACATGGCCGTGCGCTACGACGGTGGCATCAATGGCGATGGTCAGGTGGAGCCGGACCTGCAGCTCACCGACAACCGCAGCCTCATCGTCGCGACCGACGCGCAGACCGGCACCGGTGGTGTGGCCTACATGGGCATTCTGAGCACTTTGCTGGAATGGAACGAGCTCGATCCACCGGACGTGCTGGAGAAGATGCGCAACGGCGTCGTGGCGTCCTACCAGGGCAATCGCAACCCGTTCATCGACCATCCGGAGTGGGCGCGTTGCGTCTTCGAAGGGACCAACTGTCCCGGCGACAGCATCTTCGAGGATGGTTTCGAGGAGAAGTTCTGAGGTACGAAAAAGGGGCCGGTTTCGCCGGCCCCTTCGTGTCGGGTGGTTTGCAGCCCGGCCGAATCAGTCGGTCTTGCCCTTGTCGAGGTCGATTCCCGGTGGCGGGATGATGATCACACCATGGTGTGGCTTCTTGAAGCGCAGGATGAACTGATTGGTGTGCCCGCGGACCGACTTGTCGAACACGCCAACATCCAGCGGGTCATCGCCGTTGAAAAGGGCATGACTCGTGCCATCGTATTCAAAACCTGCCTTGACCACTTCCTTTTGAACAGCAATGGATTCAATCCGGTGCAAGGTCTTGGTGTCCTCGAAGCCGGAACCGGGCGGCGCCTGGTGGTCGATTACCATGAATTTGCCGCCGGGCTTCAGTTCATCGAAAATGCGCTTGTCGAACGCCACCATGTCGATCCCGAGATTGTGGAAATCGTGGTAGTTCTGTGAAGTGAACACCAGGTCGGCCTTCTTCGGCACCGCGAATTCCGCCAGCGGCTGCGACAGCACCGTGACATTGGCGTAATGCCCTTCCTTGATCAGCTTTTGCCATTTGGCCATGCTCTCGGCCGAGTACTTGGCCATTTCCGTCGGCCAGATGGTGTACACATGCCCCTCGGGCCCGACGATCTGGCTGAACAGGCGTGTCCAGTAACCGGAGCCAGGCGAGAACTCCACCACCACATCACCCGGTTTGACGTCGCTGAAACGCAGGATGGCGAGCGGCTTGCGCGCGGCATCGTCAGCCTGGTCGGCAACCCGCGCGGGATCGCTGATGGCCGCGACGATAGGCTTGGCAGGCGTTGTGGCCTGACCGGGTGCGGCCGCCGCGGCCGGCCCTGAAAACAAAGCCCCCAGCACAACGGCGGCTAAAACAAAGAATCCAACACGCATGAGAACCCCTCTTGCACGGAAAATGATGCGTGATTGTGCGGCAACCTGCCTGCAGATGCCAGCAACACGCACTCTTGTGACCGCAATGCGGCAGCGTGGTTCCGTCTGTCAACCGCATGGACAGAACTTTGCTGCGTTCGTCCGGGGCGACGGGTCGTTCCCGCGAAGCATAGTACGTCGTCATCTCGGGGCCGGCCGCGGCTTCTTGCGATCGGAACCCGAGATCCAGTGCCTTTGAAGTCTGGCAACCCCACAGGTCAAAACCGGCGCAGCCGTAGGCCGACTCAAGCGCGTCAGCGCGGATCCGGCGTGGCGGGTGGTCTCGCCTGGATGGTTTGAGGTGCGCGAGCGTCTCGCCCGCACAAGGCAGCCACCTCAGCGAGTGTACGAGCAAGATGCTCGCGGTCCCTGGAGCGCCGGCATCTTGCCGGCATGGGCGCGCCAGCGGCCTGGGCTTTGATTCACCGAGATGCGAGCAGGATGCACGCGGTCCAGTCCCGCAGGTTGGGACCGGCGTAGCCGGACCCAACGTTGTGCATGACCTCAAATCACCCGCCAACCTGCCGCTGCAGCCAGTCGAGATAAGGCTTGTGTCCGGCCTCGATGGGCAGGGCGATGATCTCCGGGACCTCGTAGGGATGCAGTTCCAGTACACGGGCCTCCAACGCCGTGAAGCGCTCGCGAGTGGTCTTGATGACCAGCAAAACCTCGGCATCACGGCAGACCTCGCCTTGCCAAACGTAGGTCGAACGCAGGCCGGGCAGGGCGTTGACGCAAGCGGCGAGCTTTTCGATCACCAGCGCATCGGCCAGGCGCCCGGCGCTGGCGTCGTCCGGGCAGGTGCACAAGACAAGAATGTTCATGCGCACAGTGTACGCGAGCCGCCCATGGCCGCCAGTATGGATCGGCCTACATGCGCATGTTGGCTTCGATACGGGCGCGTTCGCTCTCGGGCAGCCCCGGATCGGCCAGAAGCTCACGGCATAGCTTGCGTGAGAGATCGCGCTCACCCGTGTACCAGGCTGCCACCGCCCATTCATCGCGGGCGCGCCAGCGGTACACGGAAAGATCGACAAACAACAGATCATCTGGTGGCGGTATCCGGGCCGCGGCGTGCGCGTGCACCATGGCGCTGGCATGACGACCATGCAGGCGCAGAAAACGCGCCAGTTCGCACAAGGGTTCGGCACGGGTGGGGCGGGCATCCCAGGCCGCAAGGTAGGCGTCGATCACTTCGGCATCCGGTGCGCCGCGGCGCTCCAGCAGACAGGCGATCTGGAACAGTGCGTACCAGACTTCTTCCTCCCAGCCGCCCATGGCCGCGCGCTGGCGGTAGGTTTCGATGGCGGCATCCAGTTCCCCCGCATCACGCAGGCTCTGCGCCAGGTAGAAGACGTAGCGGGCGTTACCGGGTTCATTCTGCAATGCCTTGCGCAGCACGCCGACATCATCGAGGAACTTGTCGCGTTGTGGGCGACGGCTGCGAGCGCCGTCCGGGTAGCTGACAACCCGCACGCCGGGCAAGAGCTCCAGCGCGGGTTGCGGCTCCAGCGCCGGATATTCGTGCAGTACGCCATGCCAGCGCCAGGGCTGGTCGAGGCGCAGGATGCGCGCGGCACTGTACTCCAGCTCGTGCCCCGCGAGCTGTTGCTTGATGTAGTAGCCCGCAGCGGTGAGCTCGGCGGGCCATTGTGCCGTGGCATCCAGTTCGATGACTTCGTCGGCATCATGGATCAGCGCGTACTCACCGTATTGCCGTGCCAGTTCCAGTGCCTGGTTGCGGTTGGTCGCGAAGTCTTGCCACGGGCGCTCGATCAACTCGCCCGGCAGGTCGGCCAGCAACGTGCGCACAAAGGCCTGGGTGCCGTCGGTGGAGCCAGTGTCAACGATGGCCCAGCTGCTGATCAGTGGCCGCAAGGACCTCAGGCAGCGCTCGATGACAGGCGCCTCGTCCCTGACGATCATGCTGGCGCACAGTTGCTGCTGGAACAGTGGCTCGCCGGTCACCATGGGCGCATCCCCTGTCCCTGTATCAGGGATAGATGCCGGCAATGCAGATCAGCCACGTCGTGTTCCCTGGCCCGAGACCTCTGAGGTCGGGCAGGGCAAAGGTGGACGTGCCGTCGCCACCGTAGCGTACGCCCAGCAAGGAGAACAGCACCTGATGCTGCGAGACCGGAAGCAGTTGCCCCTGCGCAGGCATCATGCTGTTTTCACCGTAAAAGCTATTGGCAGAAAGGTACAGTTGCCCCATGACGCAGTCGACGCCTCCGCTGTGTGCGTAGTTGGTGTAGCCGTCACCGAAACGATTTCTGAAAGCCGTATTCACGGGGCCCGTCGCACCGGTTGCGCCGGTTGGGCCGGTTGCGCCCGTTGCGCCCGTTGGGCCAACCGCGCCGGTAGCTCCCGTAACACCCGTCGGACCGATGGCTCCCGCCATTCCCTGTGGCCCCACTGGCCCTGCTGGTCCCGTGGGGCCGGGGGTTCCCTGCGGTCCTGTGGGACCTGTTGCGCCCGTCGCACCGGTGGCACCAACCGGACCTTGTGCCCCGGTTGGCCCGACGGCCCCGGTTGCGCCGGTGTTGCCGGTCATGCCCTGTGGCCCGGTTGCACCGGTCGCACCGGTGGCACCAACCGGACCTTGTGCCCCGGTTGGCCCGACGGCCCCGGTTGCGCCGGTGTTGCCGGTCATGCCCTGTGGCCCGGTTGCACCGGTCGCACCGGTGGCACCAACCGGACCTTGTGCCCCGGTTGGCCCGACGGCCCCGG
>CAZOXZ010000033.1:18486-20611 GCA_964583865.1 uncultured Rhodanobacteraceae bacterium
CCCCGGTTGCGCCGGTGTTGCCGGTCATGCCCTGTGGCCCGGTTGCACCGGTCGCGCCGGTGGCACCAACCGGACCTTGTGCCCCGGTTGACCCGACGGCCCCGGTTGCGCCGGTGCTGCCGGTCATGCCCTGTGGCCCGGTTGCACCGGTCGCGCCGGTGGCACCAACCGGGCCTTGTGCTCCGGTTGCGCCGGTGGCGCCGGTCGGGCCGGTTGGTCCTGTGGGTCCGGAAACGACGGTGCCGGCGCCGCAGGGACCAACCTGGCCTGTGCCCGGATCAAAGCACAACAGGCTGGCCTGGTCGGGATTGCTGGCGACCTGTGGCAGCACGATGCGACCGTCGGCGGTGACCCGCAAGGTGATGCTGCCAGTGGCGTCTTCGATACTGACGCCGCTGCCGGGTGCCGGCTGCAACACGATGTCGGTGGTCTGCGACCAGGCTGCTCCGCTGGCTACCAGGGCAGCGACGATGGTGGCGGTCAGGCGGGTGGTGCGGGACGTCGATGTTGGCATGATGGGTACCTGCAGGAAAGCAAGACTGGGCTTGCGGCTATCGTTGTGGAGTCGGGTCGTTGTCGGCGCGCCGGCCTGCCCGCTTGTCGCAGCGCGAGCAGTACCAACAACAGGCTGAGGAGCAGCATGGCCCAGCGTGATGTTGCCGGCACGGGAACGAACGGTGGCAAGGCGGTATGGCCGAACCAGCCAAGATCGTTGCCGCTGCCGCCCTCGTTGTGCTGGTTTGGTGCCAGGTGCTGACCGCTGGCGTGGACATTGGAGACACCGACATGGGCGATGCTCTGGTTGCCGCCGGAGGCCAGGTTGATGTAGGCCACCTGCGGCGCGGCCGTGGACTGGAACTGGATGGGCTTGGCGGCCGTGCCCTGAATGACGAGGCCGGTGGCGATGTTCTGGGTAGCGCCCGCCTCGAAGGCGTAGTGCTTGCCCGTGGTGCTGACGAAGCTGATGGCGTGGAATGCGCTTGCGCCCAGCACCTGACTGGCGGCATTGGTGCCGTCGATGAACTCCACCCGGCTGCTGCCCGGGGTGATGGTGCCGGCATTTGACCAGTCGCCGCTGAGCACCACGAGGCCGGCGTCGAGATGGGTCGTGCCGGAAGCCAGGGTGCTGAATGAGCCGGTGTCCAGAATTGCCCCGCTGCCCAACGCCAGCTGGCCGCCGATGGACATGTCAGTTCCGGCCATCAGGATGCTGCCGCCGCGCAGTTCCACACTGGCGCCGGCGGGGATGTTGATATCGGCAGCCACGGGCAATGCGCAGCCGAGCATCGCCACCAGCAGCATGCCTGTCATCGCCAGCTTGCGCATGATCAAATTCCAGATCCCCTGTGAACCAGCTCACAATACAACCATTCCCGCTTCATGCGCAACAAGCAATGCATGCCTGTGATGCGGTGAGTCCGGTGCTTGCCTGGGTGCGGGACTTGAAAAGCCGAAACCCCGGCCGCATCTGACAACCAGTGCTGCATGAGTGCTGTTTTGCGGGGCCGTTTGCTCTACAATTGGCACTCACCAGACAAGAGTGCTAACAGGTCGTCGTGTAGCGACGGCCCGGAACCTTTTTTCATTCCAATCCATGAGGGAAAACCCATGAAACTGCGTCCACTTCATGATCGTGTGATCGTCAAGCGCCTGGAGGCGGAGACCAAGTCCGCCGGTGGCATCGTCATTCCCGATTCGGCCACCGAGAAGCCCATCCGCGGCGAGATCGTGGCTGCCGGCGAAGGCAAGATCCAGGACGACGGCAAGGTGCGGCCGATGGCCGTCAAGGTGGGTGACACGGTGCTGTTCGGCAAGTACTCGGGTACCGAGGTCAAGGTCGAAGGCGAAGAGCTGCTGGTGATGCGCGAAGACGACATCGTCGCCGTCATCGAAGGCTGAGACACCGCGTCCGCGGCAGCGGTCACCACTGACCTGCGCCGCCCCCGCATTTCACTTATTTCCAAATTCAAGAATCACGGAGACTTTCAGCCATGGCTGCCAAAGAAGTACGTTTTTCCGAGGACGCACGCAAGAAGATGCTTGCCGGCGTCAACACCCTGGCCAATGCGGTCAAGGTGACCCTGGGCCCGAAGGGCCGCAACGTGGTGCTGGACAAGAGTTTCGG
>CAZOXZ010000034.1:0-20473 GCA_964583865.1 uncultured Rhodanobacteraceae bacterium
CTGGGCCAGTTCAGTGTCCGAGCCGGCCAGCAGCAGACCGAAGATCACCAGCACGGCGGGCGCGATGGCCCCGCCCAGCGTGTTCCAGAAGACGATCTTGCCGCCGGGCGTGTGGCGCTTCTGGTAGCGCGACCAGTCGGCGGCGATGTTGATCCAGCCGAGGCCAAAGCCGGTCAGCATCAGCACCAGTGCACCGATCATGGCCTGCGCCGAGCCGGCCGGCCGGGCCAGCACCTGGCCCCAGTCGATGTGTGGCAGGGCCAGGCCCATGAACGCCACCGTCATCAGGCCGGTGCCCCAGGTGAGCCAGGATTGCAGGCGCATGATGGTGTGGTAGCCCAGCACCGAGGCCACGACGATGAGCGCGGCGACGAAGACGGTTGCCAGCACCGTTACCGTGCCCGACTCGCCCCAGCCAAGGATGCGAAACACCGTGGCGGTGGCCAGCACCGCGGTGATGGTGAGCATGGTCTCCCAGCCGATGGAGGCCAGCCAGGACACCAGGCCGGGCAGTTTTTGTCCGCGCACGCCGAAGGCTGCGCGCGAGACAATCATGGTGGTGGTGTTGCTGCGCTTGCCGGCGATGGCGATGACGCCGCACAGGGCAAAACTGGTCACCACGCCGATCAGCGCCACCACGGTGGCCTGCCAGAAGGCGATGTTGAAGCCCAGCAGGTAACTGCCGTAGCTCATGCCGAAGACCGACACGTTGGCCGCGAACCAAGGCCAGAAGAGATCACGTGGCCGGGCCGTGCGCTGAGCTGGCGGGATGACCTCGATGCCGGTCAGCTCGACCAGCGGCGGGTGGTCATCGCGGGTGTGCGTGGTCGTCATTGGGGTGGACGGTGGCATTGGTCAGGCTTGGCAAGCATGCCGATGAAATCCTCCATTGGTCCACCGGGCGCTGCCACAAGTGCGACACGGTCATCGGGCAGCAGTCTGACATCAATCTTGTCACCGGGCCGGACGCCGAGATGCTCCAGCACGTCGTCCGGCAGCGTCACTCGCCCACGTGAAGTCACAGTTAATTGGTACACGCTGGATCCTGGCGGAATGCTGCCAGTCACGGTAAGCCGGTACCATCGCCGCTGCAAGCCACGAGATCGTTATTCGTGCGGCACGCAATTACTCAATAAACCGAATCATGCGAGCCAACGTCCACGGGGACGATGTCATGCGCGTGAATGATGAATTCCAGCGTGATGCGGTATGACAGGTTGATGGAAACCGAATGCAGGCCTTTCAGTTTGCCCTTGAGAGCATGCATGCGCAGTGATGGGTGGTGCGGGTTGCTTTCCAGCAGCAGCAAGGTCTTGCGGTAGGCCTCGCGTTGTTCCGGGTGTCGTTTCAGGAAACGTGCTGCGCGCCGGTTGTACTGGCGTGTGTAGCGAATGGTCCAGGTCGTCATCGAAACATCCCGCGCCACGGGACGCCGAAAGCACACCCGGCGTCAGCGGCGCTACTCACGGTTCGTCGGTGATGCGTGCCAGATGTTCGTCCACCGATTCGGTGATGGTATCGCCCTCGGCCAGTGCGGCCCGCGACTCGGCCAGTGCCGCGGCCAGCTCGCATTCGCGCAGGTACTGGTAACGCGCCATATCCATGACCACGTAGCGGTCCTTGCCGCGCACCGAGACCGTGACCTCGGGCTGCGTCTTCAACGCACCGCTGAGCGCGGAAACGCCGCGTGTCTTCAGGGTGTTGGCACTGATCGAACTCATTTGCGGTCTCGCTCGGGATCAACGTACATTGAATCGTATTGTACAGCGTATGTTTCGTCGTGTGGTTTCGGTCGTCCTCATCCGCGCAGCACCGGCAACCACAGCCACAGGGCCAGCAGGGTGGCCAGCAGTACCGGCGGGGTGATGGCCAGGCCGATCTTCATGTACTGGCCCCAGCCGATACGAAAACCCTTGCCGGCCAGCACGTGCAGCCACAACAGCGTGGCCAGGCTGCCGATGGGCGTGAGCTTGGGGCCGAGGTCGTTGCCGATGATGCTGGCATAGATCATCAACTCGCGGGTGGCTTCCGGTATCTGGGCGTGGTCGATGGCCAGCGCACTGATGAGTGTGGAAGGCATGTTGTTCATCACCGAGCTGACCAGCGCGGCGGCAAAACCGGTGCCCACGGTGGCCACGAGCTGGCCTTGCCGGCCCAGCCATTGCAGCAGCCCGGCACCGTAGGCAGTCAAGCCGGCCTGGCCGAGGCCATAGACCACCAGGTACATGCCGAGCGAAAACAACACGATTTGCCACGGTGCCTGGCGCAGCACGTCGGGCACCGAGACCACGGTGTCGGCTTGTTGTCGGGGCCAGCCGCGTGCGGCCACCGCCATCAGCACCAGCGCGGCCGCGCCGGTGACGGCCGAGACCGGCACATCGAACAGCGGCGTGATGAAATACGCCGCCAACATGATCACCAGCAAGGGCCAGGCCGCACGAAAAACCAGCGGGTCGCGGATGGCTTCGCGTGGATCCTGCAGCGTCTCGATCGGCGCGCGCCGTGGTACATCGCGGCCGAAGGCCAGCCACAGCACGATCAGCGTGGCGGCCAACGCCACCAGGTCCACCGGCAGCATCACGGCCGCGTAGCGGCCGAAGCCGATGTCGAAGTAGTTGGCCGTGACGATGTTGACCAGGTTGGAGATGATGAGCGGCAGACTGGTGGTGTCGGCAACAAAGCCGGTAGCGATGACGAAAGCCAGCGTGGCCTTGGGTGAATAATCCAGTTGCACCACGATGGCGATGACAATCGGCGTCAGCAGCAGTGCGGCGCCGTCGTTGGCGAAAAAGGCCGCGATGACGGCACCCAGCACGATGACCAGCGCGAACAAGCGCCCGCCGTGGCCGCGGCCCCAGCGTGCGACATGCAGGGCGGCCCAGGAGAAGAAGCCGGCCTGGTCCAGGATCAGCGAGATGATGATCAGGGCGACGAAGGTGAAAGTGGCATCCCAGACAATGCCCCAGACCACGACGACATCGGCCCAGTCCACCACGCCCAGCGCCAGCGCGACCAGAGCTCCGGCCAGTGCACTCCAGCCGATGCCCAGCCCCTTGGGCTGCCAGATCACCAGCACCAGGGTGACGATGAAGATGATGAGCGCGAGCATGCTTACAGGCTGTCCTGATTGACGCGCCGGGAGACTTCCGCGGCGGTTTCCACGCGTTCGGAATAGCGCTGCGTCAGATAGTCGGCACGTCCGCGCATCAGCCAGGTGAACTTGGCCAGCTCTTCGCATACGTCGACGATGCGCCGGTAGAAAGGTGAAGGTCGCATGCGTCCGGTTTCGTCGAACTCGTTGAAGGCCTTGGGCACCGAGGACTGGCTGGGGATGGTGACCATGCGCATCCAGCGCCCCAGGATGCGCAGCTGGTTGACGGCGTTGAAGCTCTGGCTGCCGCCGGAGACTTCCATCACCGCCAGGGTCTTGCCCTGGGGCGGACGCACGCCACCCAGGGCCAGCGGAATCCAGTCGATTTGCGCTTTCATGATGCCGGTCATGGCGCCGTGGCGCTCCGGGCTGACCCAGACCATGCCCTCGCACCAGCTGGCGGCGTCGCGCAGTTCCTGCACCTTGGGATGGCTGGCGTCGGTGCTGTCCGGCAGGGGCAAGCCGTCGGGATGAAAGGCGCGCACCTCGCACCCGAACCATCGCAGCAGGCGCGCGGCTTCCTCGGCCACGAAGCGCGAATACGAGCGCTCGCGCAGAGAGCCGTGCAGCGTCAGGATGCGCGGGGCATGCCGCGGTGCGCCCGGTGCGCACAGAAGATCGATATCGATGGGCTGGAGCAGCGCCGGGTCCATGTTCGGCAGATCGGTCGCTCGGGTTGTTTCACTCACCGCCGTCGTGCTCCGCCATCACCACCTCGCCATCTTCCTTGGTGAAGCGCGCCACCGGATGGGCCAGCAGTTGCAGCACCTTTTCGGACGGACGGCACAGCGCCGCGCCCTTGTCGGTTACCACGATGGGCCGGTTGATGAGAACGGGATGAGCCAGCATGGCATCGATGCGCTGCGCGTCGGTGACATCCGGTGCGTCCAGTCCCAGCTCGTCGAAGGGCGTGCCCTTGCGCCGCAGCAGCTCGGCCGGCGTGATGTCCATCATGGCGATCAGCTCCAGCAAACGGGCGCGATCGGGCGGTGTTTTCAGGTACTCGATGACCTGCGGCTTTTCGCCCGAGGCGCGAATCATGCCCAGCACGTTGCGCGAGGTGCCGCAGTCCGGGTTGTGGTAGATCAGGGGTTGCATGGTCAATCCTTGCGGTGGCGGCCTCGTGGCAACTCGCAGCTCGTGGCGGAACCGGCGCAGCAGTCGTGCAGCAGGTAGTCAACCACGGCCTGCATGTGCTCCAGCTGCGCGCGGTAGATGATCGAGCGACTCTGCCGTGCTGAGGTCACCCAGCCGGCGCGCTCGAGAATCGCCAGATGGGTGGACAGGGTATTGTGCGGTACCTCCAGTTGCCGCGCGATCTCGCCGGCCGCCAGACCCTCGGGCTCATGCCGTACCAGCAGGCGAAAGGCCGCCAGCCGCGTCGCTTGTGCCACGGCGGCAAAACTGGTGGTGGCTTCTTCTGTGTCCATTTGTCGAAGGATATCGACATGATTGATGTGTCGCAAGAAATCAGGGGTTTGAAGTGGAACCAGTGGCGGATTGCCAGCGGCGTCTGTGATGGCGGCGCTGCACGTCCGGTTTCCTGAACCGGAATCTGCTATGGTCGAGTCTGGTTCATTCTGGGATCCTGTATGTGTGTGCCGGCCCACCGGTCAGGGGTGTGGGCGCGGCGGGTTGTCGTTCTCAGTTTTGCGCGGACGGTTTGCTCGGGCAGAGGAACCGCATCGGGACGTGGTGTTCGAGGACGCCCGTCAGTTGGGGAAATGATTGGAGGTGTTCTGAAATGTTGAGGTTATTGGCAGGAATCCTGTTGTCGCTGGTCGCCACGACCGGTATGGCACAGACGAATGTACTCAAAGGGCAGGTGGCGGCCAATCCGGCGAAACGTGCCGCGGCACCGGTGCCGAATGCCGGGGCGGTTGCTCTGGCCATCAGCTTTCGTGGTCCAGATGTCGTCGCGCCGAAAAGCATGAATGGTGCCAGCGATTTGATCTGCGGCACACTGAACGCGCCGTTGGTCCAATCGGGCAGCGGCTCGACCTTCGATTTTGTCACCGGGATGGTCGGCACATACAGCGCCACCCGGGTCGATGACATCAATCTGTATGACTACGGCAGCGGCATGACAGTCTACTGGTATGGCGATGTCGCTACGCTGTCCGTGGGCGGCGTTATTGACGGCGGCGGGGAGTTTGCCGTGTTGCCGGCCGGCACGACCATCGGGCCCGGTTCGACGTTCAGCCCCTCCTCCAAGCTCATGACAAACTGGCTTGGTGGCGCCGATGGTTATGTCGGCGTAGCCTTCGAGAACGAGTCCACCAGCAGCCTGAATTACGGCTGGCTGCACCTGACGACCACCGCATCGTTGGGTTATCCGGCCACCCTGGTCGATTATTGCTACGACCCCACGGGCGATGCCGTGGTGGCTGGTTACACCGGTGGCCCGGTGCCGCCCAGCGTGACCAAGAGCTTCACGCCGGCCCAGATCGTGGCTGGCGACACCAGCACCGTCACCATTACCCTGGACAACAGCAGTCAGTCAACGGCTGCCGTCTTGTCGTCCGCATTCGACGACGCACTGCCCTCGGGCGTTGTCCTGGCGGCCGCGCCGAATGCGGCAACCACCTGTGGCAGTGGCGCGGTGACGGCCGCACCCGGTGGCAATACCATCACGCTGGCAGCGGGCGCAACCATTCCCGCCGGCGGCACATGCACCATTAGCGCAGATGTCATGGCCAGTGCGAACGGCACCTACGTGAACACCATCCCCGCCGGCGAGTTGGTGACTCAGCACGGCAGCAATAGCGGGGATGCGACGGCCACCTTGAAAGTCGGCTTCACGTTCCCCGAGCCGTATTGCCCGGTCGATTTCACCAGCACCGTCGAGCCCATCACGCGCGTGGTGTTCGCCAATATCGACAACACCAGCGATGCCACCATTGGCGGTTCGCCGGCGCTCGAGGACTTCACGTCCATCATCGGCAACGTGGATCCGGGCGACAGCGTGGCCGTGGCCACCGAAGGCAACACCAATGGCAGTTGGAACAACACGTTCGTGGCATTCATTGACTGGGATCAGAGTGGCACGTTTGATGCCAGTGAGTTGTTCCCGATCGGCACGATCACCAACTCGACCGGCACCGATGGCCAGCAGGCCACGACCACCCTTTCGGTGCCTGCCAGCGCTGCCATGGGCCAGACGCGCATGCGCATTATCAAGATGTTCGGTACCACGGGAGCTACCGATGCCTGCAGTGGTGGTTTCTGGGGCCAGGCCGAGGACTACACCTTGCAGGTGGGAGCCGTCGTCGTGACGCATACCGTGACCACCAGCGTGACGCCAGCAGGTGGTGGCAGCATCTCGCCGCCAGGTCCGCTGACGGTCAACGATGGTGATGTCGTGAGTTTCACCGTCACCCCGGCTGCCGGTTTCAACGTTCAGAGCGTGGGTAGCACCTGTGGCGGCACGTTTAATGCCGCAACCAGCACCTACACGACTGACCCGGTGACGACCGATTGCTCGGTGGATGCGGTGTTCCAGGCTGCGGGTGGCGGCAGTCCCGGCGGGCCGTCGGCGTTCGTGCCGGTACCGGCCAACAACTGGCAAGCACTGTTGTTGCTGATGCTGAGCCTGATGCTGGGCGGCGCGTTTGTTCGCTGGCGTCAGCTCTGACCGTCACGTGAACTGATGATCGGACGCTGCACTCGCAAGGGTGCGGCGTTTTCATTAGCAGCACGACTTCATGACGAAGCATAGGCATTGTCTATCGAAATCATCAAAACAATCAATTTGTTTTTGTGCTGGCGAGTGGCTACGGTAAGGGTCCTTTTGACATGTTTGGAGGACGCATCATGGCTGAGATCAAGGGACCACAAGCACTTGGACCATTGACGCCGCTGGTCGGTGAGTGGGAGGGCGATGTCGGTGTGGACCTGTCCTACCACAACAAGGACGACGTGACAGCGGAAACGTCGAACTTCGAGAAGGCCTTTTTCAAGCCCATTCCCACCCAGGAAAATGGCCAGCAGGAACTCGATGGCTTGACGTACAAGATGACGAACTGGCGTCACGGCGAGGAAGCGATGAACCCGTTTCATGACGAGTCCGGCTACCTGCTGTGGGACAAG
Source organism: uncultured Rhodanobacteraceae bacterium (assembly GCA_964583865.1). Taxonomy (GTDB): domain Bacteria; phylum Pseudomonadota; class Gammaproteobacteria; order Xanthomonadales; family Rhodanobacteraceae; genus DASSBG01. Next base: position 7,241 of record CAZOXZ010000034.1, read on the forward strand.
GCCAACGGCCAGGTCATGCAGGCGGTGGTGTTCGGCCGCGGCATTGCCATCCTGGCTGGTTGCGACGCGGGGCCGCGTGATCGGGAACTGCGTTTCAAGGCCACGCCGGGTGATCCGTCCTACGGCATCCTGCAGAACAAGTACCTGATGGAACGCGCCGAGCTGAAGAGCTACGAGCATGTGTTCACCTTCAACGACGACGGCACTTTCACGCACACTTCGGATATCGTGCTGAAGCTGGCCGCGCAGGGCGGCAAGGAAATGCACCATACCGATACCAACACCCTGCACCTGGTGAAGCGCTACCATCCGGGCAGCGAGTTCAGCTGAGCTGCTGCAACACGGAGCAACGGTACGACGGCCCCGCGAAGCGGGGCCGTTTCCGTTTCAGGGGTCGATGCGCTCGAGCAGGTCGGCATCCTGGTTTTTCACCGACCCCACGCGGCGATTGACCGGGTGAAAGGCGAGTTCCGTCTCCGGCAACGTGTGCAACACCCTGCGTGCCTCGGCCGGTGAGCCTTGCAGCCAGTCGCCCAGGCGTTCCGGCGGCAGGATCACGGGCTGGCGATCATGCACGTTGCCGGCGACCAGGCCGGCCTCGCCCGTCAGCACGGCAAAGGTTCGCTGCCAGGGCGCGTCGGGCTCATTCGCCGGTTTCCAGCCCTCCCACAGCCCGGCGCACAGGAGCAAGCTGTCGTCGGCCGCGTGGATGAAGAACGGCTGTTTGCCGTTTGGCCCGGCCTGCCATTCGTAGTAGCCGGACATCGGCACCAGGCAACGGCGGCGAGCAAAAGCAGTGCGAAACATGGGCTTGTCGGCCACGGTTTCCATGCGCGCGTTGATGCCGTAGCGGGCCAAGGTCTTGTCTTTGGCCCAGTGCGGTACAAGGCCCCATTGCAGGTCTTTCAGCTCCAGCCGGGCCTCGGTGTTGGTCGCCAGCACGGGTGCTTCCATGCCCGGCGCGAGGTTGTACCTTGCTTCGCGGTTTTCGAGTGACGCCGCCAGGTCGAAGCCGGCATCAAGCGCGAGCAGGGCGTCCGTTGCGGCAACGGTGATCTTGACGGGTGAGGCAAGGGCGAAGCGGCCACACATGCCGGGTCAGGCCGGCACGCCGCGTTGCTGCAATGCCAGGCATAGCGCGCCGTAGTCGTTGGGCAACGGGATGACACGCTTGGGCCGAGTCAGCAGCTCGGCCAGCGCCGGCGGTACCTCGACGGAGCGATGGATGCGCGGCTCGACGATGCTGTCGAATTTGGCCGGATGGGCCGTGGCCACGGCGATCCAGTCGTCCTGATTGCCGGCCTGGCGCAGGCGCTCCAGCGCCACCAGGGCGCAGGCCGTGTGTGGCCCGGCGACGATGCCGTGAGTGCTGGGTGCGCGGGTGATCATGGCACCGATGGCGTCGTCGTCCACCCACTCGGCCCGCAGCGCGTTGCGCAGGTCGCTTGCCTCGGGGTAGACCCAGGTCAGGCGCTCGAAGTTGCTGGGCGCGCCGACGTCCATGGCGTTGGCCAGCGTGGCGATGGAGGCCCGCGGCGCGTAGTTGTTGCCGGAAAAGTAATCGGCCAGCGTGCGGTTGGCATTGGTTGCCAGCACGATGTCGCCCACGGGCAGGCCCATGGCGCGTACCATGACGCAGGCTAGGGCATTGCCGAGGTTGCCGGTGGGGATGATGAAGCCCGGCATGTGGTGATGCTGGCGCGTATGTTCCAGCGCGGCATGGGCGTAGTAGGCCATTTGCGGCAGCAAGCGGCCCAAGCTGATGCTGTTGGCCGAGCTCAATGGCACTCGTTTCTTCAACGCACGGTCCTGTAGCGCGCGCTTGGCCAGTGCCTGGCAATCATCGAAGCTGCCGTCCACGGCGTAGGCCGTGACGTTGCCGCCCAGGGCCCCAAGCTGGTGGGCTTGGCGCGGCGAGACCCGCCCGTGCGGGAAGAGAATGGCGACGCGAAAACCCGGCAGGCCGTGGAAGGCCCGCCCGACGGCCGCGCCGGTGTCGCCGGAGGTGGCCACGAGAATGGTCAGCTCCGGGTCGTCCGGCTGGCGCAAGGCAGCCAGGCTGTGTGCCAGGAACGCGGCGCCGTAGTCCTTGAAGGCGGCCGTGGGGCCGTGGAACAGCTCCAGCAGCCAATTTTTCGGTCCGGCAAGCGCATGTACCGGTGTTTCGACGGCAAAGGCGGCCTCGCAGATGGCTTCCAGTTCCGGAGCCAGCACATCACTGGCAAAAAACGGTGTCAGCAGCGTGCGTGCCACCTGCGGCAAGCTGTGGTCGCCATGGAACTCGCCCAGGCTGCGTTGCGGCAGACGTTCGGGCACGTACAGACCACCATCCGGCGCCAGACCCAGTGTCAGGGCGTCGGCCAAGGTTACCTCGGCCGCGATGTTGCGGGTGCTGATGCATTTCATCCGATCACCTCCGCGGCCGGTCCGGCGACCGGCGAAATCCACACATCGGAGTCAACGTCCGCGGCCCGAAATGCCGCCTGCATGGCTTGGGCGGCGCGTCGCGCTCCATGTTCATTATCGCACCAGGCGAACACGCTGGGGCCACCGCCCGAGATGCTGGCGCCGATGACGCCACAATCGAGTGCGGCTTTCTTGACCGCGGCAAAGCCAGGCACCAGATGGGCGCGGCGTGGCTCGATGAGGCGGTCATCGAGGATGCCGCGCAGGCCGGCAAGATCGCCGCGATGGCAGGCGGTCAGGAGGCGTGCCAGGTGACTGCTCTGAGCCACGAAGTCGGCCAGCGCCCACGGACCTTGCAGCACCTCGCGTGCGTTGCGCGTGTCCACGCGCACATGCGGGTGGACCAGGGCGCATGTGAGGCCCGCGGGTACCGGCACCGCCTCGATGTGGTCTGCCGTGGCCAGCACCAGACCGCCGAGCAGCATGGGGCCGATGTTGTCGCCGTGACGCCCGCCGCTGGCAATGGCTTCGCCGGCCAGGGCGAAGGGATACAACGCGTGGCGTGGCAAGGGTTGGTCGAGCAGGCCGTTGGCAGCCACCAATGCGGCCACCGCCGAGGCCGCCGAACCACCCATGCCCGAACCCAGCGCAATGCCCTTCTCGATGCTGATCTCGAAGCCGAAGGACAGGCCAAGCGCCTGGCGCATGGCCGCGAGTGCTGCACCGGCAGTGTTCTTGCCGGCCTCGCGCGGCAACGCGGTGACGCAGCCGCTGATGGCGGCGATGCGCACTTCCGGCGCATCGATGCGGCACACGGTGACATGGTCGCCGGGGCCGGCCAGCGAGTGGCCGAGGATGTCGAAGCCCACGGCCACATTGCCGACACTGGCCGGGGCATGGGCGGTGGCTTGTGCCTTGCGGTTCATGGCGCGTCTCCCAGTCCCGAGACGACGCGCAGCAGGTCGGCGAACACGCCGCCGGCGGTGACGTCCGGGCCGGCGCCCGGGCCTTGCACAATCAGCGGATTGTCGCGGTAGCGCCGGGTGGTGAACTGCACGATGTTGTCCGTCAACCGCAGGCCGGCGAAAGCATGCGTGGCGGGCAGGGCACGCAGGGCCACGCTGGCTTCGGTGGCGTCCAGCCGGGCCACGTAGCGCAGTACCTTCCCACGTGCCGCGGCTGCGGCGTGGCGCTCGGCGAGGCGTTCATCGGCCACGGCAATGCGGCTCAGGAAGTCCTCGCGAGACACCTCGCCCAACTCAGGTGGCACCAGGCTTTCCACGGCGACGTCGTCCAGCGTCAGCTCGCGGCCGGTCTCGCGTGCCAGAATCACCAGCTTGCGCGCCACGTCCATGCCGGACAGGTCGTCGCGCGGGTCCGGTTCGGTGTAGCCCATGGCATGGGCCTCGCGGAGCAGTTCCGAGAACGGCTGCTTGCCATCCCAGCGATTGAACAGCCAGGCCATCGTGCCGGACAGGATGCCGTCGATGGCGATGATGTCGTCGCCGGTGTCGATGAGGTCGCGCAGGGTCTGGATGACCGGCAGGCCGGCTCCGACGGTGGCCTCGTAGCGAAATCGCGTGTGGCTGCGGCGGCCGGCATGGCGGATGGCCCGCCAGCGCTCCAGATCACCGGCACCGGCGTGCTTGTTGGGTGTCACGACGTGGATGCCGCGTGCCAGCCAGCCGGCGTAGTGCCCGGCCACGGCATCGCTGGCGCTGCAGTCGATGATCATGGCATGTGGCAGGTGCGGCGGGCTGACGGCCTCGGTGAAAGCATCAAGGTCAAGCGGCTGGCCGGCCTCGAGCGCGGTGCGCCAGTCGTCATCCGTCGGCACGTCCAGCATCATCTTGCGGCTGTTGGCAACGGCCTGGAGCTGTATGTCCACGTCGTCTTCGCGGCGTAGTCGCGGCATGGCGGCACGCAGTTGCTCGATCAGCGCGGCGCCGACGTTGCCGCTGCCGATGATGCCGACCTGCAGGCAGCGCGGCGACAGCAGAAAGGCCGCGTGCGCGGCACGCAGGGCACGCGTGGCATCGGCGCTGGCGACGGCCACCGAGATGTTGCGTTCGGACGAGCCCTGGGCGATGGCCCGCACATTGACGTGGCTGCGGGCCAATGCCGAGAGCAGCCGTGCGGCCACGCCCGGCCGACCGGTCATGCCGTCGCCGACGACCGCGAGCACGGAAATGTCGCGCTCGACGCGGATTTCATCCAGCTGCTTGTTGACGAGCCACGATTCGAAGATGTTTTGCAACTCGCGCACCGCAATTTCGGCTTCCTCGGCATCGACCACGCAGCAGATGGAATGCTCCGACGAGCCTTGCGAAATCATGCGGGCAGATACGCGCGTGCGCTCCAGCGCGCCGAACACGTAATCGGCGGTGCCATGCGTGCCGATCATGCCATCGCCCTCGATGTTGATGATGGCGGCATCGCTGATGAGGCTGAGACCGCGGACGACCGACCTCCCGGGCCGGGCGCCGGAGTGGATGACGGTGCCCGGAAGGTCCGGGTTGCGGCTGTCGCGCACATGGATGGGAAGGTCGCGCGCCATGGCGGGGATCATGGTGCGCGAGTGGATCACCCGGGCACCGAAGAAGGCCAGTTCGGAGGCCTCCTCGTAGCTCAATTCCGGCAGCGTGAAGGCTTCAGGCACCTGTTCCGGGTCGGCCGACATCAGGCCGGCGGTCGTGCCCCACAAGGTGAGCTTGTCGGCCTTGAAGAGGCTGGCGTAAATGGCGGCCGAGAAATCGCTGCCGTTGGCGCCGAGCAGGCAGGCATGGCCGTGGCCATCGGTGGCCACGAAGCCACTGGCGACCACGTTGCCGCGGCCGTGGATGGTTTGCCAGGCCGCCAGCTGGCCGGCGCTGCGGTCCCAGTCGACCGGGTAATGGTCGTGGCTGAAATCCAGATGGATGACGTCGCGCGAATCCATCCATGCGAATGGCCGGCCGGTTTCGCCGAGATACTCGGCCAGGATGCGCGACGACAGGGTTTCGCCCATGCCGCGCACGAAATCCCATGCCAGCCGGATGCCGGCACCGAGGTGCACCACCGATGTGAGGACCTCCCGGGCGATCTGGATCTGCTCCTGCAGCCAGTCAGTGACATGCCGTCGGCGATGTCCGCTGAGCAATTCGTTGACCGTCTGCACGTGGACATCCGCCAGTTCGTCCAGCATCACCCGCCAGTTGCCACGCCCGGTCTCTGCCGCATGCAGCAAGCGCCGGAGGCTGTTGGTCACGTCGTACATGGCCGAGGCGATCACCACCTGACGCGTGCCAGTCTCCCGCGCCAGCGTCGCAGCCACGCGGCGGAAGCGATCGGCGTCGGCCAGGCTGCTGCCGCCGAACTTGTGCACGCTGATGGGCGCACCGGCGGGCGGGCTGGCAGGGGACGGATCGGGCTGGGACATGCGGAACCTCCTGTGGAGGCCCCGACCGGAGAGTGCGGGCTTGGTCACGGCCCGCGCCTTTCCGGGGCGGGGCCGTGGCAACTAGAAAATCAAGCGCACACGCCGCCCCGCAACGAGCCGGTCGTCGTGGTCGTCGACGTGCTGCGGATGCTGGCGGCAAATGCGAACATGGGCACAGTGGACCCGAAAGCGCAGGTGGCTGTCAAGCCGGCACGCCGGCGATGGCCTCGCGCAACAAGCGGTAGCCTTCCACCAGGCGTGGGCCGGGCCGGCCGAGGTACTCTTCGCTGATGGCGATGATGCGGTCGTTGGCGACGGCGGGAACGGCATCCCAGCCCTCGCGGCGGCGTACCACGTCGGCGCGGTAGTTCTCTACCTTGACGCCACACCAGCTCATGGCGATCAATTCGGGCGCCCCGGCTACCGCCTGGGACGTTTCCAGCGGCAGGCTCTTGGCCTCGATGTCGGCCCAGGGATTGCGGCCGCCGGCGCGCTCGATGATGTCGGTCACCCAGGAGTGGCGCGTCGGCGTGATCACGGGCTTGGGCCACCACTCGACCAGCACGGCCGGGCGTTCGCCCGTTTCTTGTACATGCGGCATGGCGGCTTCCATTTCCGCCACCAGCGCCTCGCCGCGTTCGGCCACATCCAGCGCGGCGGCGATGAGGCGGATGTCGTCGAACACATCATCCAGCGACTGCGGGTCGCACACCAGCGTGGCCATGCCGGCGTCTTCCAGTTCGGCCACCACTTTTTCGTGGCCCGGCACGGTCAGCGAAGTCAGCACCAGATCGGGTTCCAGCGGCGCCACCTCGTCGACGCGCAGGTCAAGGTCGCGCCCGGGTTTGGGCAGGTCGGCGACCACATCCGGCGGGTAGTCCGAGTCGGCATCGACGCCGACCAACAGGTCCGCGCAGCCCAGGGCGCAGACGATCTCGGTGTTGGAGCAGGTGTGGGAGAAGATTCGCATGAAAGCCTTCCTGACAATGATCGACGAAGCACTGCTGTCTGGCAGGCATGGTATCGCGTCACAGGTCCAACAAGCGGCAGGTCGGGATCCTGCCAGGCGTGGACCCGACAACCAGCGGCCTACCAGCCGTTCCGGCGCGCTCGTCGCGCGCCTCGATGATAAGCCTGTGGTCAGGATTGGACACGTATGCTCGCGGCGGAAGCCATGAGTAGCAGGGGGCTGAACAAACGAGGATTCGTGCATGCAATCTTGTTGTGCCAATCGTTGGCTCGCGGGCTTGGTGATGCTGTTGGCATTTTGGGTGCCCGCGGCCAGCGGCTTCGATTTCGAGGACGTGAAAGCACTGGCACAGGAGCGCGCCGGCCAGGCCTACAAGCCGCCACCGGCCGTGCCCGGTTTTCTCGGCAAGCTGAGCTACGACGAGTACCGCCAGATCCGCTTCAAGCCGGAGCACAGCTGGTGGCGCCCCAGTCATTCCAGCTTCCAGGTGATGCCGGTGGCGCCAGGCATGTTTTATCGCCATGTCATCAACTTGCATGTGATTGACGCCGAGGGCGTGCACCAGGTGCCGTTTCGCAAGCATGATTTTGACTGGCCGACCGCCGAGCTGCGCCAGCGCGTGCCGGGTGATCTGGGCTATGCGGGTTTTCGTCTGACGTATCCCTTGAACGGCGAGGATATTCAGAACCAGTTCCTGTCCTTTGCCGGCGTGAGCTATTTTCGCGCCGTGGGCCGCGGCGAGAACTTCGGCCTGTCGGCGCGCGGCCTGGCCATCGACACCGGCCTTGCCAGCGGCGAGACGTTTCCGGTGTTCACCGACTTCTGGCTGGTGCGTCCCGGCCCGGATGCCACTGCGGCGCGCATCTATGCCTTGCTGGATGGTCCGTCCGTGGTCGGCGCGTACCAGTTCATCGTCCATCCGGGCGACGTCACGCGGCTGGATGTCAGCGCGCACCTGATCCTGCGCAAGGACGTGAAACTGCTGGGCCTGGCGCCCTTGACCAGCATGTTCCACTACGGTCGCAACACGCCGCGCCCGGTCGGCAGCTGGCGCGGCGCGGTGCACGACTCGGATGGCCTGTTGATCCATGCCGGCAACGGGGAATGGTTGTGGCATCCGTTGACCAATCCGGTGGCGCTGGAGACCGAATATCTGCGCACCGATGCGCCGCAAGGCTTTGGCCTGCTGCAACGCGAGCGCGATTTCTCGGTTTACCAGGATGCCGAGGCGCGCTATGGCAACCGGCCATCGGCCTGGGTCCAGCCCGAAGGAGACTGGGGCGAGGGCAATGTGGTGCTGGTGAAGATCCCCACCGACAGCGAGTACAACGACAACATCGTGGCGTTCTGGACGCCCAGGGCACGGGCACGCGCCAGCGCGACCTACGATATCGCCTATCGCCTGAGCTTTGGCCTGGCCGGCCTGTCCGGTATTCCGCTGGCCCGCACGCGGCACAGTTTCGTCGGCCGCGAAGGCCAGGAAGGCCGGTATCGCTTCGTCGTCGACTTCGCCGGCGGTCCGCTGCAGGAGCTTGCAACCGACGCCCCCGTCCATGCCAGCGTCACCGCGCTGAACGGTGGCAAGGTATTGCACCAGGATGTCCGTTACGTGGCCGCCAGCGGCATGTGGCGCCTGTCCATGTTGATCCAGGCGCCGGAAGACGAGAACCTCGGCCTGCGGGCCTATCTCGGCACCGCGAACGAAGCCCTCAGCGAGACCTGGACCTACACTCTGGCGCCCGACAACCGGATGACATCCGATGAGCGCTGAACCGGAGCCACTGGCGGCGGCACCGCCCATCCGTCGTGGCAGCATGGTGTACCGGCGCCTGCCGCGGGCCCGGCCGCCGCGTGATGGCACCAAGGGCTGGCGCTTGGCGGCGATCTTGCGTCGCTTCCTTCTTACGGCCATTGTGCTGGCGCAGACGGCCGTGGCGACCTGGTACATGCTGGCGGTATTGCCATACCATGGGAGCACCTGGCTGGAAAAAGCGCTGACGGCGACCTTCGCCATCAACTTCGGCTGGGTGTCGCTGGGCGCCTGGCTGGCCCTTGCCGGGTTGCTGGTGACCTTGTGCGGTGGCGACCGCAAGGGCCTGGCCGCGCGCACCGATGCCACCGCGCTGGCGACCGCGGAGCTGGCGCCAACGGCCATCCTGATGCCGATCTACCACGAGCCGGTGGCGCGCACGCTGGCGGGGCTTGCGGCCGTGTACCGGTCGTTGGAGGCCACCGGCGAGCTGGCCCATTTCCAGTTCTTCATCCTTTCCGATAGCCGTGATCCGGACATCTGGCTGGCCGAACAGGCCGCCTGGCTGAAGCTGGTGCGCGAGCTCGGTGCCCAGGGCCGCATCCACTATCGGCGGCGACACGTCAACACCAAGCACAAGAGCGGCAATATCGCCGACTTCATGCGCCGCTGGGGCCGGCGTTTCCGCTACGCCTTGATCCTCGATGCCGACAGCCTGATGGACGGCGACACCGTCGTGCGCATGGTCAGGCTGATGCAGTGCAACCGTCAGGTGGGCATCCTGCAGTCGCCGCCGACCATCGTCGCGGCGCACTCACCGCTGGCGCGTATCCAGCAGTTCGCCAACCGTCTGTACGGCCCGTTGTTCTCTGCCGGCCTGGCGTCGGTGCAGCTGGGCGACAGCGCCTACTGGGGCCACAATGCGATGCTGCGAACCGAGCCTTTCATGCGCCACTGTGCCATTGCCGGCTTGCGCGGTGTCGGCCTGTTTCGTGGCGCGGTAATGTCGCATGACTTCGTCGAGGCGGCCTATATGCGCCGTGGCGGCTACGAGGTCTGGCTGGAGCCCGGCCTGCGCGGCAGCTACGAGGAGGCGCCGCCGACCTTGCCGGATGAGCTGGCACGGGATCGGCGCTGGTCCAAGGGCAATCTGCAGCACATCGCCATCATGCTGCGTGGCCGGCGGCTGGCCATGGCGCACCGGTTGACCTTCCTCAACGGCGTGCTGGCCTATGCCGCGGCGCCCGTGTGGCTGGCGTTTCTGGTGCTGAGCGCCATCGAGGTTGCCCGCTTCACGCTTTACCCGATCGACTACTTTCCGGACGGCGCGCAACTGGTGCCGCTGTGGCCGGAATGGCATCCAGAGTGGGCCATTCGCCTGGTTGCCAGCACGGCGCTGGTGCTGTTCCTGCCCAAGGTGCTGGCCTTTGTCATCGCCTTGTTCAGGCCGACACTGCGGCGAGGTTTCGGCGGCAGCTTGCGGCTGGGACTGGGCACGTTGCTTGAAACGCTGGCGTCGGTGTTCCTGGCGCCGGTGCGCATGCTGGCGCACAGCCGTTTCGTGGTCGAGGCCCTGTTCAACCTCAAGGTCCGCTGGGCCGGGCAGAACCGCAGCGGCGAGCTGGGCTGGTGGACGGCGCTGCGCATGCACGGCTTCGGCATGCTGCTGGGCGCCGCCTGGAGCTGGTACGCGTGGCAGCTGAAACCGCTGTTTTTCTGGTGGTCCCTGCCGGTGACGATCCCGCTGGTGGTGGCGCCGGCGGTGTCGGTGATGCTGGCGCGGCACCGTCTGGGTGGCTGGCTGGGGCGGGTGGGTTTGCTGCTGACACCGGAAGACCGCCAGCGCCCGGCAGTGCTCGAGGCACGGGATGCGTTTCTGAAACGTCTGGCTGGATTCGATGCGGACAATGGCTTCGAGCGCAGCCTGCGCGACGCCGACTGGAACCGGGCTGCCCGTCTTTGTGGCAATCGCCGGGCGCTGCCTTCCGAGCTGGTCGACAAGTGCCTGGCGGAGGGCGTGGATGCCCTCGACCAGCGTGAGCGATCCTTGCTCGCCGGCAATCGTGCGGCGCTGACGCGCTTGCACACGGCATTGCAGGAAACGGCGGATATGCCAGCATGGGCGGATCAGCACCGGGCCTGACCGGAGTCACCGCATGCAAATCGATATCGTCCAGGGCCATCGGCCGCCGGCCAATCCGGATGGCATCACCGTCATCATCGACGTGATCCGCGCCTTTACCACCGCCCACGAGGCCTTCAGGCGCGGTGCGCGGTGCATTTTCCCGGTGGCCACCGCGGACGAGGCCTTTGCCTTGCGACACGAGCATCCCGGTGCCTTGCTGGTCGGCGAGATCGACGCCTTGCCGATTGCCGGTTTCGACCATGGCAACTCGCCCTGGGAAATGCACCATGCCGAGGTGGCGGAGCGGGTATTGATCCAGCGCACCACCAATGGCGTGGCGGCCCTGCTGCAGGCGCATGACAGCGCTTCGGTGCTGGTCGCCGGGTTGGTCAATGCCGAGGCCACGGCGGCCTGGGTTGCGGCGCGCTCGCCGGAACGCGTGGTGCTGGTGGCCTCGCATCCCACGGGCGACGAGGACGTGGCTTGTGCCGAGTACATGCGTGGTCTTCTGGGTGGTGCAGGCGTGTCGCTGGCCGAGGCCGAGCGGCGCACGCGCGAATCACATGCCGCGCGCAAGTTTCTTGATGGCAGCCAGTCACGCCTGCATGCCGAGGACATCGCCATGGCAGCTGCCAGTGCCGGGCCGCGAGCGTTGGTCCTGGGTGTACGTTACCAGCCGCGGCCGGTCATCGAGGTACTGCGACCCTGATGAAAAAACGGGGCGCCATGATCGGCGCCCCGTGTCGTTTGCAGCATTGCGCTACCAGCTCAGGGCACGCGCACGGCCTCGCCGCGGCGCTCGATGAGCTGCATGCGGGCCTGGTCCAGCAGGCGCAGATCACGCAGCACCCAGGGCGCATGCAGGCCGTTGGCCGCGAGGCTGGCCTGGTCGAACACCAGCGCGATGCTGGCCTCGCCCGGCTCGGCCCAGACCGCGCTTTGCGCCATGGCCGCCGGGCGCAATTCGCCCGCCGCATTGGTGCCGTAGAGCACGCCGGTCAGCGCATAACGGCTGGCATCGCGCACCTTGAGGCCGACCTCGAAGTGCAGGCCGTCGTTTTGCTCGACATGCAGTGTGCCGTTCAGCCGTGCGGTCGGTGCGCTGACGGCAAAGGCCGTGCGCGCATCACGCAGGATGGCCTGTTGGCCCTTGCCGCTGCTGACGAAGGCACGTGCCTGCCACAGTTCCGGGCCGCGGCTGTGGCTGGCATCCGGTGTGAACGTGGCTACCAGGCCGTTCGTCGTGGGCTTGAAGGTCAACGGCCAGGTCTCGCCGTCCGGCGCGCTGACCATGCCGTTGACCGAGCGCGTGCCACGCGGAGTGCCGTTGTCGGTGAGGCTGATCTCGAAGCGGATGGTTTGGCCATCCAGTACCGTGTCGCGGTTGGCCTGCATGTTCAGCACGACGCTGCTGTCACGATCCAGGACGTGCACCAGATAACGACCTTCGGCAGCCGGCGCGCGCAAGGTGAACGGGCCGCTGCCGAGCTCGGATTTCAGGCGGAAAGCCGTGGTGCCGGCAGCCACCTTCATGCCGACCGCACGCAGGTCCGTGTCCAGCGCGATGGTCTTCGAGGCGCGGCGCAGCGGGACCGCATCCGGTTGGCCGGGCGCACGCAGGCTGAACTCGGACGGCCGCAGCTTCAAGCTCTTGTCGACCGGGTTGACGCGCACCACGGCGCCGGGCGCGGTGGTCGTCAGGATCACGCCGTCGCGCAGTTCATCGGCGTCTACCAGCGTCCAGAACTCACGGCTCGTATCCTGGTAGGGCTCGGGATGGATGACCAGTTTGTGCTGCGGATCCAGCGCCCGTGAGACCTGCACGGCCTTGTGCTCGATCTGATCCGCCGGCAGGCGGAGGGCCATGGCCGGCGCCTTGATCAGTGCTTGCGGCACCTGGTCGGCGGCCTCGGGCTGCATCAACTGCATGGTGTCGGCTGCCTGGGTCGGGTTGCCCAGCAGTGCCAGGGCCGCCACGGTTGTCACGATGGTGATGATGTGTTTCATGGCTGGGCTCCTCACAGGTCGTTGCGCAACATGACGTCCAGACCGAAGCAGTCGCGTCGGCTCTGGCTGTGGCTCAGCGGCTCGTCGCCATCGGTGACCCACACGTCCTTGAACCAGACATTGCCGGCCGCCGAGGCACTGGAGCACTCGATGAAGCCATCCGAGCAGCTGTCCAGCCAGTTCTGCGTGATCTCCAGGCCGACGTTCTGCGAGTAACCGCCGCAGTAGGAGTCACCGTCCCAGATGGCCGATTCCACGTCCGTGCCGACCACGTTCCAGAAACCCACCGGCAGGCTGGGCCGGCCGGCCGTGCCGTACAGGTAGTTGGCGTTGTAATAGGCCATCCATCCGGTCTGCTGCTGGCGCACCGCGTCGGACTTGTAGCCCAGCAGCCAGCCCAGCGATTCCTCGAAGACGTTGCCGTCAATCACGGCATTGGCCAGCGGCGTGCCGGCGCTGGAGGGCGCCAGGGCATCCACCCAGCGAATGGCATTGATGATGGTCGGGTAGCGGCTGTCCCAGGTCGGGGTGGACAGGATCCAGCGCATCACGTTGCC
>CAZOXZ010000035.1:0-20317 GCA_964583865.1 uncultured Rhodanobacteraceae bacterium
GCTCAACCGACGAGAATTCCTCAAGGGCACGGCTGCCGGCGCGGCCCTGGCCGGCCTGCATGCCAGCCAGCTGCGCCTGGCCTTCGCGCAACCGGGCGGCGCAGGCAGCCGGGATACCCTGATCGTGGTGTTCCTGCGCTTTGGTTGCGACGGGCTCAGCCTGGTGCCGCCCACGGGCGGTGCCGATCGTGGCCATTACGAGCAATATCGCCCCGACCTGCAAATCCCCCTGACCGGAACCGGCGCCGCATTGCCACTGAAGAACACCGGTGGCCTCTGGGGCCTCCACCCGGCAGCCACCGGGCTGCAACAGCTGTACAACGCCAATCAGATGGCGGTGGTCCTTGGTGTCGGCATGCCGGCGCCGGTCACTCGCAGCCACTTTGACGCCCAGTTGACCATGGAGCTGGGCACGCCGGGCAACAAGGGCAGCGCCAGCGGCTGGCTGACGCGTCACATGCAATCCATGAACCTCGGCCCGCAATTGACCGTTCCCGGTGTATCAGCCGGCAGCATCACCGCCGCCAGCCTGCTGTCCAGCGGCAAGACCATCACCATGGCCGAGGGTGATGACTTTCGCCTCAACCGGCTGGACTGGAACTGGGAAGCGGCTGCCAATTACGATCCGCCGCCGGCGGGCTTTGCCGGGCTGGTCGATGTGTTGCCGGCGGTGTGGCAAGGAAACAGCGTGCTCGATGTAGCCGGCCGCCGTACGCTCGACGCCATCGACTCGGTCCGCAGCATCGACTTTGACGCTTACGCCGCGGCACATGATGCGCTGTACCCGGACACCGACTTCGGCGATCAACTGATGATGCTGGCACAACTGATCAAGTCCGGCATGGGGCTGACAGTGGCCACCATCGAGAGCGGCGGCGACTGGGACACCCACAACGGCCAGAGTTACCGCTTCAACAACTCGGTGCAGCGCCTGTCCGAGGGCCTGGCGGCCTTTTATCAGGACCTGCAGACCGGCGGCACCGACTACTCGGCAAACACCACCATTCTGGTGATGAGCGAGTTCGGTCGGCGCGTGCGCGAAAATGCCAGCGGCGGCACGGACCACGGCTATGGCAACGTCATGCTGGCCCTGGGCGGCGGGGTCAACGGCGGCCAGGTCCACGGCATGAACCTCTACGGCGGGCTGGCCGATACACAGTTGTTCGAGGGCGAGGACGTGCAAGTCACCATCGACTACCGCCGCATCCTTGCCGAAGCCATGATCCGCCGGCAGCAAAACCCGCACCTGGGCTATGTCTTTCCGGGCTACTCGGGCTACAGCCCGCTGGGCGTCTTCCAGGGCAGCGACATGCCACCCGACTACAGCCGCTACGGCTGGGACACACTGTTCGAGGCCGATTTCGAGTAGCCTGCCAGGCCGGACAACGCCGGCGCGCAGGAAGTCAGGGCTCGTGCTTCGCGGCAGCCTTGCTCGTTCGGTCTTCGTTTCGCCGGCTGACCGGCAAGCGGCGCCATTCGACGTTGGGCCCGAACACCAGCCGCTCGGTCCACATGGCCTTGATGGCATCGTCCATGAGGTGCGTCTGATGGACCACGGCCGAGGTCAGACCATCCTGGCCATGCACATCCCTGGAGATCACGATTTCCATGCTCGGCTCGCCTGCCGGCAGGCCCTCGACGAACTCACCGTACACGCCCGGATGCACGAGCTGGTCAAACAGGGCGTCGGCCGCGGCGGCTGCGCCGGGGTCGGGCCATTGTGTCCAGGACGCATCGGCCGGCGCGGAAACATCTTTTGCGACCACGAACGGCTGCCAATCGCCGCTCGTCCCGGTGACCCGTCTGGTCGCAAGGCACGGCACATCGAAGCATTGGCGACGCCGTGCCTCGGCAAGCGGCAGTTCACGGCGCACAATGCGTACCGGATGCGCCCACTGGCCCTGATGCACCGGCATCAAGACCAGCCGCCAGCTGACATTCGGCCCGGCACCCAGGGCGCCCGGCGGCGGCGCGTGCGCCGACCCGGCCGTTGCGATGATCTCGCGCCGCAGAACCGGCCCGAGATTGAAGCGGGTAATCGTCACGAAGGCGACTTCGCGGTTCACATCCGCACGCCGATAACCGATGTGATACCGCACGTGCGGCAGCACGCCTTCGCGCGCTTCCAGTAACAGAATGGCCTTTTGCACCGGGTTGGCAGTGGTGTCCGGCATCCGCACGCTGGTCCAGCCGTCCAACTGCGGAAAACGCTCGGTGGTGTAATACTTGTCATCCCAGAACGCCTGCGACAAGTGCACAGGCGTGTAGCCCGGCACGCCGACAAAGGCCTCGATCTTCTGTTCCAACTCTTGCCCGGCGCGCTCCTGCCCGGGCGACTGCACCACCGCGGACATGACCGTGCCGGCAAAGGCAAACGCCAGCACCGCGAGCACCCAGCGCACACGCAAGACCGCAGCCACGCGATCATGGCGTGACCATGTTGAATCTGTCTCTGTCATCATCCGGAATCCTTGCTGATCGAGTTCACGCGCCTGCACGCAGCAGCGCCGGTCCGAACACGGCTGCCGGCGATCGTGCCATGCGACGCGGGCCCTGTTACGCCCTCATGTGAACATACGGAGCCGACGCCATGATCCGGACAAACGCGGCCAGCAGCGGCCCGGCTTCACTCAGGCCGGCACGAACCCATCCGGGATGCCCTTGACCGCCATGGCCACGGCATCGTGCGGATGCAGCGATTCGAAGTGCGCGCAACGGATGGCGAAGTCGAGGTATTCCGGCTTGCGGTCCAGGGCCTTGTGCACGCGCCGGGCGGCATCCTCGCAAAACAGCAGATTCTCGCCGTTGAGGCGGGCAAACTCCTGCTCGTCGCGACGTTTCACAGCCGTTTGCAAGGGCGTTTTCAGGGCCTGCTCGACATCGTCGACCAGTGCCATCAACGGCAACTCGGCGTCGGGCGCCAGGCGCACGCGCACATGGGCCTCGCTGCGCTGGCCGTGCGGCGTGGCCGGCATGCCTTCGGGGCTACCCAGCCAGGCATGCACGGCCGCCTGCTCGACCCGGTCCTGCGGAAACTGCCTGGCAAAGGCCTGCTGTCCCAGCTGGCGTGACAGCGCCGCCGAAGCCGGACAGGTGGACGAATAGCCCACGCGGCATGCCAGCTCCAGGTCCGCTGCATTGGCCGTGCGTCCGGCCACCACGCGGAAGGGATAACGCTTCCAGCCGCTCTGGTCGCTGAGCAGGGCACGACGGCGCGCCAGCACATCGAATTCCAGCTCCAGACGCGCCGCACTGCTGATGCCGGCATGGCTTTCCAGGAAGGCCCGCAAAATGGCCTGCAAGGTGGCGCCACCCAGCGCATGCTCCGCCAGCATGGCGCCGGCTTCGCGGTACAGGCGTGACATGTGGATGCCGCGGCCGGCATCACCGGGCAGGTCCACGAACAGGCTGGCGCGCGCCATGTCGCAGCGCAACTCGGCAGGATCACCCGCCAACTGCAGCGGCACATCCACGCCGGACATGCCGACCCAGGCCAGCGACGGCGCGATGTCGCGATGTGGATCCTGCGCCACATCGGGCAATGGATCGTGTTCCTGGAGGCGTGCGTTCATGATTGCTCGGTGTTGTTATCGAAAGAGGCGGCCTGCCGCTGCCGCGCCAACCGCCAGGCCTTGAAAGCCATGCGCGGGCCCAGCCGGCTCCGGCCATCGCCGAGTACGGCCAGCGGATCGCGTGCGCGTACGGCACGGCGCAGCTGGCTACGGTCGGCGGCAGCACTGATCGCCGTGGGCATGTCCAGCGGTCCCGGCAGGGACATGGCGACAGCGAGGGCCTTTTGCAAGTCCCGCAGCTGGTCGCGCATGGCGGTCGTGCGGCCATCACCGGGCGCGGCCAGGGCATGGCGATCCAGCCCGTGCCGTGCCAGCAGCTGCATTGGCAAGCCGTCGTTGTCCGATTTTGAATGCCCCAACTGCAGCAGGCTGGACAACAAATGGCCCAGGCTTGCCAGGCGCGCCGCACGACTCGCATTCGCCTCGGCGCCGTGGCTGAGGTTGACCGCCAGCTTGGCCAATGCCCCGTGAAAGCTCTCGGCAACCGCAATCTGGGCATCAAGATCGCGCGCTGGCGGACAATCGCGCAGGGCCAGGCCGGCGCCACGGGCGCGCTGCCAGTCGGTCGGATCCAGGGCTTGCGCCTGCGGCGCGGCAAACAGCGCAGCCGCCAGCGGATGATGCGTGTGACCCTCGCGCGCCGCTGCCAGCTCCTGCAGCCACCAGTCCAGCTTGCTGGCCGCCACCATCGGCTCACTGATGGCGTACACCGCCTCGATCCACTGCCGGCTGATGGCCGCCAGCGCCAGTTGCGCCACGCCGTGCGGGTCGCCCAGATACGGCGAAGCCAGGCGCAGTTCGGGACGCGCCCGCAGCAACGTTGTCAGCTGTGCGTCGATGGATTCTTCGCTCATGTCTCGTCCAGCAAAGTCGCCAGCGTCGCCACATCCGCCAGCACGGCCTCGGCACCCCAGCCGGCCGGATCGCCGCCACCCAGATAGCCCCAGCCGGCGGCCACGCAAGGCATGCCGGCGGCATGCGCTGCCTGGACGTCGCGCAGGTCATCGCCCACGTACAGGCAGTCGCCGGGCGCCACGCCGGCGACGCGGCAGACATGCAGCAAGGGTTCCGGTTGGGGCTTGCGGGTCGGCAGGCTGTCGCCGTACACACAAGCCACTGCACGTTGGTGCAAGCCGAGGTGTCGCAGCAGGGGCTCGGCCAGGGCGGCGGCCTTGTTGGTCACCACACCCCAGGGAATGCCTTGTGACTCAAGACCCGCGAGTACCGCCTCGAGGCCGGCAAACAGATGCGTCTCCCGGTCCTTGCGAGCCGCGTAGCGCTCCAGGAACCGTGCCAGCAGCGGGGCTTGGCGTGCTTCATCCAGGCCGGGGAAGCAGGCCCGCAGCATGGTCGTGCCACCCTGTGACACAAGGCTGCGGAAATGCGCTTCGTCGGGCGGCCTGACGCCTTGCTCGGCGCACACCTCACTGGCGGCCGCGTACAAGTCCGGTGCGCTGTCCACCAGCGTTCCATCGAGGTCGAACCAGACCGCCGCCAACGGTTGCGGCAACCAATCGGTCATGGCTTGTACGCCCTCGCCATGTAATTGATGCGAGTATTGCCGGACAAGGTTGCCTTGTGAGTCCATGGGTTGTAGGTAACACCTTGCACCTGATCGAGAACCAGCCCGACGTCGCGCATGGCCCGCGCAAGTTCCGAAGGACGGATGAAGGCGGCGTAATCATGCGTGCCCGGCGGCAGCATGCGCAGCAGATATTCGGCGGCCACGATGCCACCGGCAAAGGACGCCGGCGTGCGGTTCACTGTGGAAACGAACACCTGCCCGCCCGGCTTCAGCATCGCGGCCAGGTCGGCCACCAGGGCGACCGGATCGGGGACATGCTCCAGCAATTCCATGCAGCACACCACGTCGAAGCCTTCCGGCTCCGCTGCGGCCAGTTCCGCCGAGGACTGCAGGCGATAATCCACCGTGAGCTGCGACTCCAGCAGATGCAAACGGGCCACGTCGATCACCGCCTGGCCCAGGTCGATGCCAACCACGTCCGCGCCGGCACGCGCCAGGCCCTCGCTCAGCAGGCCACCACCGCAGCCCACGTCGGCCACCCGCGCACCGGCCAGCTCGGCATGCGCTGCCACCCAACCAAGGCGCACCGGGTTGAGATCATGCAGCGGGCGGGATTCACCTTCCGGGTCCCACCAACGCGCCGCCAGCTTGTCGAAGCGGGCAATCTCCTCGGGGCTGACATTGTCTCGCGCAAGTTCGGACATCACTCAAATTCTCACAGTGCGGCAATACGGTCGCGCCAGTGCCCTGCCCTGGCCAGCAGGTCGGCCTTGTCCAGATTGACCAACTCGCCACCCTGCACCTGGGGTTTGCCGGCAATCCAGACATCGGTAACCGGCAGGCCTTGGCCGGCGTAAACCAGCTGCGAACGGGTATCGTACAACGGCTGGCTGCCCAGTTCGCCGCGGATCTTCACGGCAATCAGGTCGGCCTGCTTGCCGGGTTCGATCGAACCGATGTCCCGTGCCAGGCCAAGGGCGCGGGCACCACCCAGGGTGGCCGCCTGCAAGGCAAACGGGGCGTTGAAGGCATCGGCGCGACCGGCCACGGCCTTGGCCAGCAAGGCCGCCGTACGCGTCTCGCCGAACATGTCCAGATCATTGTTGGAAGCGCAACCGTCGGTACCGATGGCGAGGTTCACACCGGCCTGCCGAAAATGCTCGGCCGGGCAAAAGCCCGAGGCCAGCTTCAGGTTCGATTCCGGGCAATGTACCACCGACACGCCGGCCTCGGCACACGCGGCAACGTCGGCCTCGGTCACGGCCGTCATGTGCACGGCAATGAGGCGCTCGTTGACCAGTCCAAGACGTTGCAGCCGTTCCAGCGGCCGGACACCGAACTGGCGCAAGGAATCCTCCACTTCCCCGGCCGTCTCGTGCAGGTGCAGGTGCACCGGCATGTCGCGATCGGCCGACATTTCGCGGATTCGCTCGAAGTTGCCGTCGGACACGGTGTACGGCGCGTGCGGCGCAAACGCCGTGGTGACCAGGGCACTGTCGCGGAACTCGGCATGGACTTCTCCGGCCCGCGCGAAGAACTCGTCGCTGGTGCTCGCCCAGGCGGTCGCCGTGTCCAGCACCGGACAGCCCACGCGCGCACGGAAGCCCAGGCGCTCGCATGCCTGCCCGGCAATGTTCGGGTAATGGTAATGCTCGTTGATGCAGGTGGTGCCGCCCAGCAGCATTTCGGCAATGGCCAGCTCCATGCCGTCGCGGATGAAATCCGGGCCGACGACCGCGTGCTCGACGGGCCAGATATGCTTCTCCAGCCACTCCATCAGCGGCAGGTCGTCGGCCATGCCACGCATCAGGATCATCGGACTGTGCGTGTGCGCGTTGACCAGGCCCGGCATCAGCACGTGGTCGTCCAGCTTCAGCGTCCGGCGTGCCTTGAAATGCCGCGGCACGTCGGCCCGCGGCAGCACGGCCACGATGCGGCCGGCGTCGACCACCACGGCATGCTCGTCCAGCAGCGTGTCCTCGGGCACGATGGGCAGAACCTGGTGCGCGCCTATGACCAGATCAACCGCGCGCACGGCCTGGGTGTCAGTTGTGGCTTTTTTACCGCTCACGCCATGTCCCGATCAGCAGGGCCGGCGCACGACACGACACTGCCGCGCGCTGCGTCACCAAGGGAACGCATCACTTGACGCGGCTGACGTACTCGCCCGAGCGCGTATCCACCTTGATGACCTCGTCCTGATTGACGAACAGCGGCACGCGCACCACGGCGCCTGTTTCCAGGGTTGCCGGCTTGCCACCACCGCCAGACGTGTCTCCACGCAATCCCGGATCGGTTTCGGTGATCTGCAACTCCACGAAATTGGGCGGCGTGACCGAGATCGGCCGGCCGTCCCACAGCACCACCGAGCAGGTCTCCTCGCCCTTCAGCCATTGCGCGGAGTCTCCCATGGCGTTCTGGTCCACCTGGTGCTGCTCGAAGCTCTCCGGATGCATGAAATGCCAGAACTCACCATCGCTGTACAGGTACTGCAGGTCGATTTCCATCACGTCGGCGCCTTCCACCGATTCGTTGGCCTTCAGTGTCTTCTCCACCACTTTGCCGTTGATGAGGTTGCGAACCTTGATTCGGGTAAACGCCTGGCCCTTGCCGGGTTTGACGAAATCGGTGTCGATGATGCTGCATGGATCACCGTCCATGAGAATCTTCAGGCCATTCTTGACATCATTGAGACCATAACTTGCCATCTGCTGTGCTCCATAGTCCGGGGTAGTGACGCGCATGACGAGACAGATTCTGTCCTCGCTCCCATGCCGATATCTGCCAGCTGTTGTGCGCACCGTTACAATGAGCGGCTGACAACGATCTTTTGCCCGCCGGCGAGCCGTCCATGATAACCGCAACCTCCAATGTATCGCAGCCCGAAGGTGCTGACTGGCGCCAGTTGTGGCGCGATGCCATCACCGACGCCCGTGAACTACTGGACTTGTTGGGGCTCGACGAGCTGAAGGCGCAGCTGCCGCCCGACGACGCCGGCTTCACCATGCGCGTGCCGCGCGGCTTTGCCGCACGCATGCGCCCCGGCGACCCGGGCGACCCATTGCTGCTGCAGGTCCTGCCCCGGAACAGCGAGACACGGCAAGTTGCCGGTTTCGGCGTGGACGCGGTTGGCGACATGGCCTCACGGGCGGCCCACGGCGTGCTGCACAAGTACCACGGCCGCGCCCTGCTGCTGGCCAGCGGGACCTGCGCCGTCAACTGCCGATACTGCTTCCGCCGGCATTTTCCCTACGGCGAGGAAATCGCCGCGGCCAACAAGTGGCGCGAGGCTCTGGCTTACCTGCGCAGCGATACCAGCATCAGCGAATTGATCCTCTCCGGCGGCGATCCGCTGGCCTTGTCGACGGCCAAACTGGCTGATCTTTCCGATGGCATCGGCAACATCAGCCATCTCAAGCGCCTGCGCATTCACAGCCGCCTGCCGGTGGTCTTGCCCGAACGCATCGACGGCGAATTCTGCGACTGGCTGGCTTCGCTGCCGCTGCAGAAAGTGATGATGATCCACGCCAACCACGCCAACGAACTGGACGAGCATGTGGCAGCCGCCTGCCGCCGCCTGCAGGAAGCCGGCGTCACGGTACTGAACCAGTCGGTTCTGCTGCGGCGTGTCAACGACCATGTCGACGCCCTGGCCGAGCTGTCCGAAGGCCTGTTCCGGATGGGCGTGCTGCCCATTTATCTGCACCAGCTCGACCGCGTCCAGGGCACCGCCCATTTCGAGGTGCCGGACGACGAGGCCCTGGCGCTGCTGGAAACGTTGCGCGGCCGCCTGCCGGGGTTTCTGCTGCCGCGCCTGGTACGCGAGATTCCCGGCGACATTGGCAAACACCCACTGACCGCCGTTGACGCAGCATGACTCGCCCATACCGCAAGCTGGATTCACGGCGCCTAATCGGGTACAACAGGAAGCCTGTCGTGGCGCATGCGACGGCAGCCCCTGACACGAAGACCAACAAATGAAACAGGACAACGTCGTACGCATCTTGTTCGTGCTCGACCAGGTGGATGATGCCGAGCAGGTCATCAGCATCCTGCGCAACGCCGGTATCGCCGTGCGCCCGGCCAGCGTGTCCGATGCCGAGGAGCTCGAAAAGGCCCTGGGCAAGAAACCGCCTGACCTGGTGCTGGTGGATACGCACAGCAAGAAACTGGACCTGGCTGCCGTGCAGCAGCAGGTCGTGGCCACCGGCAAGGACATTGCCGTGCTGCTGCTGGCCCATGGTGCCGACGACGATATCCTGACCCATGCCATGGAACAGGGCGCCGGTGGCGTGGCCTTGTTGCCTCGCCCGGTGCAACTGGCCGGTGCGGTCAAGCGCGAGTTCGAAGCGCTGAGCATGCGTCGTCGCGTGCGCCAATTGCGTGCCGCGTTGAGCGAGACCGAACGCCGCTGCGATGCCTTGCTGGAAAATTCCAACGATGCCATTGCCTACGTGCACGAGGGCATGCATGTGCGTGCCAACAAGGCCTACCTGGAATTGTTCGGCATGGAGTCATTCGAGGACGTCGAGGGCATGACCCTGCTGGACATGATCGCGCCAGAAGACGCCACGGACTTCAAACAGCTTCTGAAACGCATTTCCAAGGGTGAGCCGCCACCCGAGCGCCTCGAAGCCCATGCACGGCGTAGCGACGACACCGAGTTCGAAGCTGTCCTGCAGTTCGCCAACGCCACCTACGAGGGCGAACCCTGCATCCAGATCATTTTCCGCCAGCACATCGAGGACAACAGCGAGCTGCGCTGGCGCGATGCCACCACCGGGCTGTTCAACCGTTCGCACATGCTGGAAGCCATCGACAAGGCCGTAGTGGAGGCCGCGGGTGGCCGCGAGAATCAGGCGCTGCTCTTGATCGAGCCCGACAATTACCGCGCCACGCTGGATACGGTGGGCTTGTCGGCAGCCGACCAGCTGCTGCATGGCCTCGCCTCGGTGATCGCCGACAAGCTCGGCGATCGCGACGCTGCCGGGCGCATCACTGACCACGGCTTCGCGGTGCTGTTGACTGAACAATCCAAGACCCAGGTCAACGAGCTGGCCGAGACGATCCGCAGCAGCGTGGAGCAGGAAATTTTCGAGGCCGGCGCCAAGTCAGTCAACATCACTGTCAGCATCGGCGGCAGCTTGCTGGGCGAAAAGAACGCCGCCACACAAGAATTGCTGGACCAGGCCACCGAGCAGTTGCGCGCAGCCCAAAGCGAAGGCGGCAACAAGATCGCGGTGTTCAATCCGGCCGCGAGGGAGCAAGAGGAAGCCGAACGCGAACAGCGTTGGGTCACGTCCATCCAGAAAGCGCTGGCGAAGGACGAGTTCACCTTGTTCGGCCAGGGCATCATCAGTCTGCAAGGTGCCGAAAGCGACCACCTCGAAGTCCTGCTGCGTCTGGACGGCCCCAATGGCGAAATTCTGCCCTCGGCCTTCCTGCCCGCGGCACGCCGCAATGACCTGATGAGCAAGATCGACCTCTGGGTGCTGAACCAAGCCATCGCACTGCTTGGCCAGCGCATCGCCGACGGTCAGGACACAACGTTCATGATCAAGCTTTCGCGACAGTCGCTCGGGATCCCGAAGCTGCCGGAATGGATTGCCCAGCAACTCAAGGCACACAAGATTCCACCGGCTTCGCTGGTGCTGGAAATGCCCGAAAGCAAGGTCATGACCAACATCAAGCCGGCAGCCATTTTCGCCAGGAAAATTCGGCAGATCGGCTGCAGCTTCGCCCTGGAGCAGTTCGGCACCGGCCTGAAATCCTTCCAGTTGCTGCAACACATCGATGCGAACTATCTGAAGATCGACCGCAGCTTCCTCAAGGATCTGCCCGACAACGAAGAAAGCCAGGCCAAGATCCGCGAGATCTGCGAGCACGCCAGGGAACAGGAGCGTCTGACCATCGCCGAATGGGTGGAGGATGCCAGCAGCACCTCGATCCTGTTCGGCGCCGGCGTGGACTTTGTCCAGGGCAACTTCCTGCAGGAGCCGGAACGCCTGGTGCCTGTCGAAGCGATGACCTGACCGGCAAAAACACACGCGGCTTCACACAAATCGCGCGCACGACAACGTCGTCCCGGACAGGATCCGGGACGGCGTTGCTTGCACAAGGCTGCCGGCCAGCGCCGACAACCGGCAGGATTACTCGGCGGTGTCGCTCGACTCGGCAGCAGGCTCGGCGGCGGGCGCAGCCTTCGCGGCCTTGACCGGCGCGCCCTTCTTGCTGCGCGCGCTGATGTCTTCCTTGATGCGGGCGGCCTTGCCTTCCAGCCCGCGCAGGTGGTACAGCTTGGCACCACGCACCTTGCCCTTGCGCTTGACCTCGATGGATTCGATCGCCGGGCTGTAGGACTGGAAAACGCGCTCCACACCGGTACCGTAGGACATCTTGCGCACGGTGAAAGCCGAATGCAGGCCGCGGTTGCGCCTGGCAATGCACACGCCCTCGAAGGCCTGTACGCGCTCGCGCGTGCCTTCCTTGACCTTGACCTTGACGACCAGCGTGTCGCCGGCAGCGAAGTCCGGCAGCTCGCGCTTCATCTGCTCGCTTTCGAACTGTTCGATGATGTTGTTCATGACGCTGTTTCCAGTTGTGTTTTCAATGTGTTTTCCCGCCATCCGGCAGGTCGGCATCCTGGTTGCCGCGCTCGCGGCGAAACTCCTCCAGCAAGGCAGCCGAATCGTTTCCCAGCGGCAGCTTGTCCAGCAACTCGGGACGACGCTGCCAGGTACGTCCCAGGGCCTGCTTGTGTCGCCAGCGACGAATCGCGGCGTGATCCCCGGACAACAACACCGGCGGCACTTCGCCGAGATCGCTGTGTACCGGTTTGGTGTAGTGCGGGCAGTCCAGCAGACCATCGGAAAACGAGTCCTGCGCTGCCGACGCCGCATGACCAAGCGCCCCCGGCTGCAACCGTCCGACCGCATCAATGATGACCGATGCCGCCAACTCTCCTCCAGAGAGCACGTAGTCTCCGATCGACACCTCCTCGTCGACCTCGTTTTCCAGCAGGCGCTCGTCAATTCCCTCATAGCGCCCGCACAACAACAACAATCGCGGCAAACGCGCAAACCGCTCCACATGCGCCTGCGTCAGCGGCCGGCCCTGAGGTGACATGTACACCACCGGCACCGGCTCCGGGACGGCGCGTTTCGCTGCCTGAAGCGCTGCACGCAACGGCGCGATCTTCATCACCATGCCGGGACCGCCGCCACAAGGACGACCATCCACGCTGCGGTGCCGATCCTGCGCATAATCGCGCGGGTTCCACATCCGCACATGCAGCAGGCCACGCTCGACGGCCCGACCCACCACACCGACGGCGGCATTGCGTGCGACCATATCGGGAAACAAGGTCACCACATCAATGCGCACGTTCGGCTCCTAAAACTCCGGATCCCAGTCGACGACCATGCGGCCCCCGTCGAGATCCACATCCTTGACGTACACCTCCGGCACAAACGGCACCAACCGCTCGCGTCCG
The DNA here is from genome assembly GCA_964583865.1 of uncultured Rhodanobacteraceae bacterium. Taxonomy (GTDB): domain Bacteria; phylum Pseudomonadota; class Gammaproteobacteria; order Xanthomonadales; family Rhodanobacteraceae; genus DASSBG01. The sequence goes on from CAZOXZ010000035.1 coordinate 12,590, forward strand.
TCCTCGCCAACCACCACCAGCACGTCGTTGGCTCCGGTGGCGACGAGGTGATCCACCCGCCCCAAAGCCACGTCGTCGACGGTGACGACAGCCAGACCTTCCAGGTCCGTCCAGTAAAACTCGCCCGGCTCCGTTGCCGGCAACGCCTGCCGCGGAACCAGAATGCGCGCACCGACCAGTGCCACGGCAGCCTCGCGATCGTCGATCTCCGGCACCTGCGCAAGCATGCCCTTGCCATGATCGCCGCCGCGCGCGCCTTCGATGCAACGTTCGCTGCCGTCAGGCCAGACCAGCCACCAGGGCTGGTAGGTAAAAATGCGTGAGCGCGGTTCCGTCCACGACTCCAGCTTCACCCCGCCGCGAACGCCATGCACGCCGACCACGCGCCCGACTTCGACGCGCCGGCCGGTTGCGGCGTTCACGCTGCTGCTTGTTCGCCGGCGCTATCCAGCTTGCGTGCTTCCTTCACCAGCGCACGCACCTTGTCGGACATCTGCGCGCCCTTGGCGACCCAGGCATCCACGCGGTCGACATCCAGCTCCAGGCGCTTTTCCGCACCCGCACACACCGGGTTGTAATACCCCAGGCGCTCGATGTTGCGACCATTGCGCGCGCTGCGCTGGTCGGTGACGATGACGTGGTAGAACGGCCGCCGCTTGGCACCGCCACGTGAAAGTCGAATTCTTACCATGTTTGTTGACTCCAGAGACAAACCGCCGGGCACGAAAGAGCCTCGGCAAACGGGGCATTTTACCGGATTCTGACCGGAATGGAAGCCTGTGTCGCGAAAATTTTCTGCGCGCGAGCGTCAGCCTCTCAGCGCATCGGCGGCATGCCGCCCGGCCCGATGCCCCGCATGGCGCTTTGCATCTGTCGCATCAGCCCGCGCCGGTTGCCCTTCATTTTCGACATCATCTTCTGCATTTGCTTGAATTGTTTCAGCAGGCGGTTGACGTCGGCCGGCTGCATGCCCGCGCCGTGGGCCACGCGCGCCTTGCGCGAGGCCTTCAACAAGGCCGGATGGCGCCGCTCCTCGGGCGTCATGGAACGGATGATGGCCATCATGCGGCGGATTTCCCGGTCATTGATCTGTGACTTCACCGAATCCGGAATCCTGGCCATGCCCGGCAGTTTATCCATCAACCCGCCGAGGCCGCCCATTTTCAGCATTTGTTCGAATTGGCCGTGCATGTCCTCCAGATCGAAACGCTTGCCGCGCGCCACCTTGCGCGCCAGCTTTTCAGCCTGGTCCCGATCGGCCTTGCGCTGCACATCCTCGACCAGCGAAAGCACATCGCCCATGCCCAGGATGCGCCGCGCCAGGCGATCCGGATGAAAGGGCTCCAGACCATCGGTCTTCTCGCCCACGCCCATGAACTTGATGGGCTTGCCGGTGACATGACGTACCGACAGCGCCGCACCGCCACGGGCATCACCATCGGCCTTGGTCAGGATCACGCCGGTCAGCGGCAAGGCCTCGTCGAAGGCACGCGCTGTGTTGGCCGCGTCCTGGCCGGTCATGGCGTCGACCACGAACAGGGTCTCGGTCGGATCCAGCGCCGCATGCAGCGCCTTGACCTCGGCCATCATCTTCTCGTCGACATGCATGCGCCCGGCGGTGTCGACCAGCAGCACATCAGCCACGGCATTGCGCGCCGCCTTGACCGCGTTGCGGGCGATCTCAAGCGGCTGGTCGTCGGCCGTGGACGGGAAGAACTCGGCTTCGACCTGGCCGGCCAACGTCTTCAACTGCTCGATCGCGGCCGGGCGGTACACGTCGCAACTGGTGACCATCACCTTCTTGCCATGACGCTCACGCAACAGGCGCGCCAGTTTGGCCACCGATGTGGTCTTGCCGGCGCCCTGCAAGCCGGCCACCAGCACCACCACCGGTGCCGGCGCCGCCAGGTTCAGGCCCTCGCTGGCGCCGCCCATCAAGGCCGTCATTTCCTCATCGACGATCTTGATCAGCGCCTGCCCCGGCGTCAGGCTTTTCAGCACTTCCTGGCCGACCGCACGCTCGCGCACGTGGTCGACCAGACCCTTCACCGCAGGCAACGCGACATCGGCCTCCAGGAGGGCAATGCGCACCTCGCGCAGGGTGTCGCGGATATTGTCTTCGGTCAGGCGGCCGCGACCGCGGACACGATCCAGCGTGCTGGACAGACGTTCACTGAGAGATTCAAACATCGACAAGACATGACGTTGGACGGCCCGTCATTATAACCGTGCTGCGACCACCTCGCTGTCGCGATCCACGGCGTTGTGAGAAAATCGGCGCATGTTGCTGCACCTGGCCACCATCCTCGGCGCCATCGCCTACGTCGTCGCCGACGCCCTGCTGGCGGCGCCCATCACCGGCTGCCCGCACCGCTGGCGTCGCAGCGCCATGCTGACCGCCTGGCTGGCGGTCATCCTGCATGCCATCGTTCTGACCGGCGCGCACGATGGTCGGCTGGATCTGCACTTCTTTGCGGCCTTGTCGCTGGTGGCCGGGGTGATTTCGGTATTGACTCTGTTGGTCAACCTGTGGCGGCCGGTCGCCGGCATCGGCGTCATCGTCTTCCCGTTGACCGCGGTATTGCTGGCCATCGACGTCTACCTGGCACCAACCACATCACCGCAACCCATGGCCTGGCCCATCAGCCTGCATGTGGCCATCGCCCTTTTGGCCTACAGCCTGCTGGCCATTGCCGCCATCCTGGCCATCCTGCTGGCATTGCAGGAACGCGCCCTGCGCACCCACAAGCCGGCGCGACTGGCGCGCGCCCTGCCACCGCTGACACAAACCGAAGCCTTGCTGTTCCACCTCATCGCCGGCGGCTTCGTGCTGCTGACCCTGACGCTGGTCACCGGCGCGCTGTTCGTGCACAACATCGTGGAACAGCACTTGGCGCATGTCATCGTGTTCAGCATCATCGCCTGGCTGATCTTCGGCGCCCTGCTGTGGGGCCGCTGGCGGCATGGCTGGCGCGGCGCGCAAGCCGTGAACATGACCCTGGCCGGCATGCTGATGCTGACGCTGGGCTTTTTCGGCTCCAAGTTCGTGCTGGAACTCGTGCTTCACCGGAACATCTGATATCCACAGATTGCTCGTGGATTGCGCTTGTCCTGTTGCTGCATTGCGACGGTACCCGGCAAGTCCGCCCGGTCAGCCCGCGCCTTCAAGTGCCGCCGCCAGGCGTTTCACGGCCACCACTTCGAGGTCACCCAGCCTGCCTTTTTTCGGCGCATTGGCGCGCGGCACGATGGCCCGCCTGAAACCGTGGTGCGCGGCTTCCTTCAGCCGCTCCTCGCCGTTCGGCACGGGACGAATCTCGCCGCCCAGGCCAACTTCGCCGAAAGCCACGGTCTTGTCCGGCAAGGGCCGGTCGCGCAGGCTGGATTGCACCGCCAGCAACACCGGCAAGTCAGCTGCCGTTTCCTGCACGCGGATGCCGCCCACCACGTTCACGAACACATCCTGATCGTAGGCGGCCACGCCACCGTGGCGGTGCAATACGGCCAGCAGCATGGCCAGGCGGTTCTGCTCCAGGCCAAGCGTCACGCGGCGCGGATTGCCGAGGCTGGACTGATCCACCAACGCCTGCACTTCCACCAGCAGCGGGCGCGTACCCTCGCGGGTGACCATGATGGCGCTGCCCGGCGTCGCCTCGTCACGCCCCGACAGAAAAATGGCCGAGGGATTGGACACCTCACGCAGGCCCTTGTCGGACATGGCGAATACGCCCAGTTCGTTGACCGCGCCAAAACGGTTCTTGAAGGCCCGCAGCACGCGGAAACGCGAGCCGGCTTCGCCCTCGAAATACAACACCGCGTCCACCATGTGCTCCAGCACGCGCGGGCCGGCAATGCCGCCGGTCTTGGTGACATGCCCCACCAGCAGCACGCTGGTGCCGGTTTCCTTGGCAAAGCGCGTCAGCTTGGCCGCCGTCTCGCGCACCTGACTGACCGAACCCGGCGCCGCACTCAAAAGTTCGGTCCAGATGGTCTGGATGGAATCGACCACCAGCATGCCGGGCTTCTCGCGCGCGGCACGTTCCAGAATGCGCTCCACACAGGTCTCGGCCAGTGCCCGAATCGGCCCCAGCTCCAGGCCTAGGCGCTGGCCACGCGCGGCCACCTGCGCCAATGATTCCTCGCCGGTGACGTACAGCGCCGGAAGCCGTGGCGCCAGCAAGCCCGAAACCTGCAGCAGCAAAGTGGACTTGCCAATGCCCGGATCGCCGCCCACCAGCACCACCGAGCCGGGCACCAGGCCGCCGCCCAGCACCCGATCCAGCTCGCCGATGCCGGTCAGTTCGCGGGCCTCGTCACGCGTATCCACATCGCCCAGCGGCGTGACCTCGGCCGTGCCCACCGCCTTGCCGGCATAACTGGAACGCTGGGCGCCCACGGAGGGCTTGCCATCACGCGTGGCTTGCTCCAGCACCACGCGGGACAAGGTGTCCCAGGCGCCGCAGGCCGTGCAGTTGCCCTGCCATTTGTTGTATTCCGCACCGCAATCGCCGCACACATACGCCGTCTTGGCCTTGGCCATCAGTCGTCCTCCGTCGCCAGCCAGGCCGGCAGGTCACGGCTGGCGTGCAATACGCGCCAGACATCCAGCCATTGACCATGATCATGATAGAAAATCAGGTATGGAAACCCCCTGAGCAACCAACTGCGCATCTCGGGGATTCCGCTCGCCACGCCATGACGCGTGGAACCACTGGCAGGATGATCGCCCACATGCGCCAGCCCCATGATGCGCACGGCCTCGACAAAGCGAAGCGCCACCGCCTCACCAGCATTTTCCCCATACCAGCGTGCGGCAATCGCGACATCCCGGCGCGCGGCCGGACGCAGTCGCACATCCCTGACACTCATTCCGTCGCAGCCGCCTGCTTTCTGACATCCTCGCGCAACGCATCGAACCATGCATCTCCGACCGCCTCGGCCGAACCCGACTCGCGCCCATCGATCAACAACTGCCGGAACTGCGCCAGTTCCCGCTCCTTGCGCAACACCGCACGCATGTACTCGCTGCTGGACACGAAGCCGCCCTCGCGCACCTGCTGATCGATAAAGTCGCGCAGTTCTTCGGACAGGGAAATGTTCATCGTGGTGGCCATGGCACGCTCCATTGGCAAGAATTGCCATTGATTCTATCGCGTTCCACGGCAAGCTGCAGTGCCTCCATCGGAGCCGGGCCAGCCGTGCAGCCGCGGCCAGGAGCCTGGCCGGCAGAAACACAAGCTGCGCCCTTTTGGCCCGATTTCCCGCCCATTTTCGTTGAATAACAACCAGTATTCGCCTCAAATGGTCGAAAAATCGTTCTCAAAATGGCTGTGCCTCGCTCACATGGTTCCTGCCGCCCAGCCTCCCAGCTTTCCAAATCACCAGCGCATGCGAGCGACATCGAAGTCGCCATTCCCTTCCAGCCGCTCGTTCTGCCCAAGACGCCGCAAGTAGACAAAGCCGCGCTGACCGCGTCTGCGCCCGGCCATGAAGACCTGGCCATATTCCGGGTGGGTGGCATCCGATTTGGCAACCTCGCTCGGCTCGCCCCAGAGGTGGCTTCCCTTGACTTCGAGCAACGCAATACCTCCCGGCGTCTCGCGCTCCTCCAGGGACACCACGAAGTCCGGAAAGAACCCCGCGCCCTCGTCCCAGCGGTACAAACCGACCGATTCTGTACGTCGCGGTGGATTGCGATGCCACCAGCGCACCAGTTCATTGCCATCCAGCTGCTCGGCAATCACCATCTCGTCGCGATTGAGTCCCGCCGGCATCACCCCATACAGGCCACGCGCAGCTGGCAGCAGGCGGCAATCGCTTTCCAGCATCTCGGGCAGGGGCACGACCACGTCCTCGACCATGGCCACCCGACTGCGCTTGTACGCCTCGGCCAGCAACTGCGGGTTGCGCACGATCACCAAGTCCAGCTGCTGCAACAGCACTTCCTCGTCCACTGGCGGTTCGGCGCCGGAAGACTCGATCGCGTCACGAAACCGGACCAGCAAACGGCGCTGCAACTCACGGTCATTGGCATCGTGCAAGCGCAGGCGGATCTGCCCGGCCTTGTCGGCCACCGCTGCCGGTTCCAGGCTCGCCCAGATGTCGTCCTGGCTCTCGCGCATGGCCGGGCCATCGAACATCCCGCGTTCGTCACGTCGAACTTGCACGCGCGAGCGATGCCGGCAATCCAGGACCGCCGCCGAAAAGTCCACGTAATCCGCCAGCCGTGCCTCGAGGTCCCCCGGCGCCGACGGCAAGCGTTCGGAACGCAGACTGGCAGGCGCATTGCCCCGCCTTGGATAGCGGTACAAGCTGCCACGGATCATTACCAGCGGCGCATCGCCACGACCTGCGCCCGCGTCCGCATCATCCGGCCTTGCGGCGCCATCGTCATGCGGCAAATCGAGCATTGCCTGAGCCGCCTCACGCCAGTGGTCAGCTTCCTCCTCGAACATGGTGCCCGGTGGCAGGACACCACCGCTGGAAGGCGCTTCGGCGTCGCTGCCATGCTGGTCGACACGGCTGCCATCAAGCGAAAGCAACAAGCTCATCGGTTCACCGCTGCGGGCCAACTGCACCACCGAACGATCACCAAAACGGGTCACCACGCTTTGCGTGCCGAGTTCCGGGGCACGCGTGGTCAAGGCGTTGATGTGCTCGCCTGCTTCCAGCAAGCCCTCCTGCGAGGCGGCATTGGCAAGGAAGACATAGCCGTGATTCAGCGCTTCCGGCATGTCATCTCGCCCCTGCAGCAACGCATGCACGCGCACGATCCGGCCCACGACCTGGATGCCGAAATCGGCGTCGCGCGCGCCCCGCAAGGCTGCCAACGTGAACGCACGCGGCGCATCGAAACCGAGGGCCACCGACATCTTGAACAGCAGCACTTCGACCTCGGGATCATCAGCCAGGGCGACGATATCGGGGTCCGGCTCGGCAGCCGTGTGTACCTTCACCGCCTGCTTCGGGAAACCGAGTTGTTCGACCAGGTAGCGATACGCCGCGTCCAGTTCCTCGGCGCCGTTCGGCACCTGCACCAGCATCAAGGGCGTAAGCGGGATGCCGGCATCGGCCAGCATGGCCTTGAGCTGTCGGTGCGTCGCCGCGCATTCGCGCAAGGCCAGCTGTTCGTAGTTCACCAGCTGCGCGGTGTCACCGTCGCGGGCAAGAAACCGCACGATGCGCACGCCGCGTTTCAGCAGGCCGGCGGCCACCGCGTCCTGGCGACTGACCGCGGCCCAATCGGCCGGCTCGCCGATCTGCCAGCCGGTCTCGCTGGCAAAGGCAGCCGCGTCCGCGCCGCGCGGCGTGGCCGTCATCATCAAGGTGTAGTCTGGATCAATAACCTCGACAAAGAACCGCCGCGCCTGCTTCGCCTTGTGAAAGCCATGGTGCGCCTCATCCACCACGCAGCCGATCCGCGTGCCATCCTCGCGCGCCTTGGCAATCAGGGCATCCAATGACAAGCCCGCATCACCGGTGGTGCGCGCGCGCCGGCTGGCCGCCTGCCGGGTGGCCACCGACGCCCAGGTGGTGACGAACACGCCACCGCCGCGTACGGCAGCGAGGCTGCGGTCCTGTTGCACATCCAGCAGTCGCAGTTCCGGCGCCTGGCGCGACAACACCGCCGCGGCCTGGTCGGCCCGGCCGCCGAAGGGGGTCAACCAGAACCACAGGATGCGCTCGTCCACGGACCCCCGCGCCCGCCCCGCGGCGGCAATCAAGGTC
>CAZOXZ010000036.1:0-20273 GCA_964583865.1 uncultured Rhodanobacteraceae bacterium
CGGGCAATGCGCGCGGCCAGCTTCTCGCCCATGCGCAGACGCGCCTTGTACACCGACACGTCCTCGATCATCGAGTCCGGCCGGGCCAGGTAGACGTACTCGAAAATGCACGGCGTGTGCTCGACCTCGGGCGCGCACTGGCGGGCATGCAGTTCGCCTGCATCGGAAATCAGCACGGCCTCGCCGGGGGCCACGTCACGCATCAACCGGAAGCCCAGCACGTCCAGCGCCACGGATTCGGAGGCCACGGCATATTCCATGCCGTCGGCGGTCTCGCGCCGGCCCAGCACCAGCGGCCGGATGCCGTGCGGGTCACGGAAGGCCACCAAGCCCCAACCCAACACCAGCGCCACGCAGGCATAGCCGCCGACGGCGCGTGCGTGCACGCCGGCGACCGCATTGAAAAGATGCTCTGGCTGCAGCTTGTCACGGCCTTGCTCTTGCAGTTCGTGGGCCAGCAGGTTCAGCAGAATTTCGGAATCCGAATCGGTGTTGATGTGGCGTCGGTCCTTGTCGAACATCTCACGACGCAAGGCTTCGGTGTTGACGAGATTGCCGTTGTGAGCAAAGGCGATGCCCCACGGCGAGTTGACATAGAACGGCTGCGCCTGCTCGTGAGTTTCGCTGCCAGCCGTCGGGTAACGGCAATGGCCGATGCCGACCCGACCGCGCAATTTCTGCATCTCCGCCTGAGTGAACACGTCCCGCACCAGGCCCTGGCGCCGGTGCATGCACAGGTGCTGGCCATCCTGGGTGGCGATGCCGGCGGCATCCTGACCGCGATGCTGCAACACCGTCAGGCCGTCGTACAGCCGGGTGGCCACGCCTTGTTTGCCGGCAATGCCGATGATTCCACACATGGTCAGTTCAATCGATCTGGAGGTGACGATGCCGTGCTGCTGGTGGCCGGGACGGCCGCGCTGGCGCTGCTTGCCGGTACCGGCAATGATCCGCTCATGAGATTGTCCTTGACGGCGCGGCTCAGCAGCTCGGGATCAAAGTCGACGTATTGTCGCACTTCAGACGGCAGCAGCGCACCCATTTGTTCGGCAGCCAGGGCGAAACCGGGCAGGAGTTTGGACTGCTGCCACCAGGGTTGGGCCGGAAAGGGCGTGAAGCCGCCGATGAAGACCACCACCACAACCAGCAGCACACCGCGAACCAGGCCGAACACCAGGCCCAGCATGTGGTCGGTGCCGCCCAGACCCGCACCCTTCACCAGCTTGCGCAGCACGAAGCGCAGCAGGGCACCCAACACCAGCACCACCACGAAGCACAGGCCATAGCCCAGGGCCACCCGCAGCCAGGGTTCCTGGACACTGCCCGCCAGCCCGGTGGCCACGTCGTCACCGAAGCCCACAGTCACCACGAAGGCCGCCACCAGAATCACCAGCGCCAGCACTTCGCCGATGAGGCCGCGCCACAGGCCGACCAGCAACGACAGGCCGACGATGGCAAGGATGGTGAAATCAACCCAGTTCATGCACGGCTCCGCAGCCTGCCCGATGCGTCATGGTCAGGGATGAGTGACGATGAGGCCCTTCAGGTCAAGCTTGGCCTGCAACTGTTTTTTCAGGGCCTCGGCGTCGGCGCGCGCGGTGCGCGGACCCACACGAACACGCCACCAGGTGCCCTTGGCATCTTGCGTGCGATCCAGGAAGGCTTCGAGGCCGGCGGCTCGAATCTTGTCGCGCAACCCTGCGGCCGCCTCGCGTTCGCGGAAAGCTGCCACCTGCACGGCCCAGCCGGCGGCAGCGTCGTCAGCCACCGCGGTTGCCGGCGCGTCACTGCTGGCCGAACCACCGAGGGCCACCAGTGCCGGCGTCGCGTTGTCCAGGCCGTCACGCAGGCGCAGGCGTGCCGCCTCGGCTTCGGCGCGGCTGTCAAATGGGCCCACGCGCACGCTTTGTGCCGGCTTGCCGTCCACCTTGACATCAACCAGATGCCCGCGAAATCCCTGCAAGGCGACCTTCGCCAATTGTTCTTGCGCGTGATCGGCATCAGCAAAAACACCGGCGCTGACGGCAAAGCGCGTGGCCGCTGCCGTGCCTGCCGAGTTTGCAGGTGTTGGTGCGGCTGCCTCGGCGGTCTCATCTGCAGTCGGCGCGCGGCTTTCCATGGCGGCGTCGGCTGCAGGCTGCGTCGACCCATCGCCCGCGGTTGCTCCGGAGGTGGCCGGCACGGCGGTCGTGGCTTGCGCCGGGCTGCTGGCTGCCTCGCCGGGCTTGCTGCCCTTGGCCGGAATGTCCAGCTCGAACACGCGCGTGTCCAGCTTCGTGGCCGGCTCGGCAGGGATCTCCAGGCTGACATCGCTGTTGTCGTCATCACTGTTGTTGCCGGGGAAGAGCATCGGCACAAAGATCACCAGCAACGCGAACAGCACAGCCGCACCGATGAGGCGTTTTTTCAGGGCTTGATCCATGCAATGGTCATGCGCGTTGAACGAACCCGATTATAACGGTTGTTCCGCCGGACATTATGTCGGCGTTGTTTCCTTTGCCAACAAGGCACCAGCGACATGGAACGAACCGAAGGCGAGGATGCGGTCGACCGGGGCGGCGAGAGAGCGCGCGGCGACCAGGGCAGCAAGCGGATCGGTGTGGCAGCTGGTTTCAGCGGCAACCGCGCCCGAGCGGACGGCTTGCGCCACATCCGCAGCAGTACGACCGCGTTCGCCGGCCTCGGGCAGCCCGCAGCAATACCAGTGCGCCACGTGTTCACCGAGGCAGGCGGCAATGGCGGCCACGTCCTTGTCCTGCATGGCACCGAACACCGCCAAGGTACGTCCGGCGACCGGATGGGCATCCAGCCATCGCGCCAGTTGCCCGGCCGCCTGCGGGTTGTGTGCCACGTCCAGCCACACCGCCGGAGTGTCGGCCAGGCGCTGCAGGCGGCCCGGCACGACGACATCGGCCAGAGCTGCAGCATAGCGGTCGGCTTGCCACGGCAGACCGGGCGCCAGCGCCAGCAAGGCCGCCAATGCGGTTGCCACATTGTCATGGCGGCCCGGGGCTTCCAGAACTGTTGCCGGCAAGTCCAGTTCGCGGCGTACGCGCGTTGCACCAGGCGATGCGGCAAACCAGTGCACACCCTCGATACCGAAATCACGCCCGGCCAGCCACAACTGCGCCTGGCAGGCACGCGCCGCCTCGAGCAGCCCGGTTGGCGGCTCGGGATCACCGACAATGGCCGGGCGCCCGGCGCGGAAGATTCCGGCTTTCTCGCGGCCGATGCTGTCACGATCCGGTCCCAGCCAGGCCACGTGATCAATGCCGATGGCGGTGACGATCGCCACATCGGCATCGACGATATTCACCGCATCCAGCCGGCCACCCAGGCCGACTTCCAGCAAAGCGACGTCAATGCCGGCATCGGCCATGCATTCGAGCGCCGCCAGCGTGCCGTATTCGAACCAGGTCAGCGGAACATCGCCACGCGCAGCCTCGATGCGCTCGAAGACGGCAATCAACGTCGCATCATCGATATTCCTGCCATCGATGCGGATGCGCTCGTTGTAGGCCACCAGATGCGGCGAGGTGTAGCAACCCGTGCGCAGTCCCGTGGCCTGGAGCATGGCTTCCAGCAGGGCCACCGTCGAGCCCTTGCCGTTGGTACCGCCGACGGTGATGACGCGTGGCGCCGGCCGGCGCGCGCCCAAGCGCTGCCAGACCCGGCGCACACGTGCCAGACCCAATTCGATTTCCTCGGGATGCACGGCCTGCTGCCAGGCCAGCCATTCTTGCAGCGTCTTCATCGCGCCATGGTAGCGAGATGGCCGCATGCGCGGTAGCGGGCCACACCATTCCCGATTCCCGATTCCCGTCCCCCGCTTCCCGGCCAAACTCAACCGCGATGGTAGGGATGGCCTTTCAGCAGGCTGTTGGCGCGGTAAAGCTGTTCCATGACCACCAGCCGCACCAGCATGTGCGGCAAGGTCAGGGGGCCCAGTGACCAGCGCTGGTCGGCGTGCTCGATGACGGCGTCGACGTGGCCGTCCGGGCCGCCGATGACGAAGGTCAGGTCGCGTCCGGACATGCGCCAGCGCTCCAGCTGTTGCGCCAGTTTCTCGCTGCTCCAGGCGGCGCCTCGGCCATCCAGGGCCACCATGGTCGAGTCGCGTGGCAATGCGGCCAGCACCGCCGCGCCTTCGTCGGCCATGGCGCGCGCGTCGCTGCGGCCCTTGCCGCGGGCGCCGGGACGGATCTCGACCAGGTCGATGGGCAGGTCGTGTGCCAGGCGTTTGCGGTACTCGCCCACGCCTTCGGCCACCCAGGAAGGCATGCGGTCGCCGACGGCCAGGATGCGTGTGTGCACGCCGGTACCCTCAGCTTCCGGCGCTGGCGCTGTCCTGGCCCGGCCCGACTTCCCACAGTCGTTCCAGCGCGTAAAACTCGCGCGTTTGCGACTGCATCACGTGCACCACGATGTCGCCCATGTCGACCAGGACCCACTCGCCACTGTCCTCGCCTTCCATGCCGACTAGGGGCCAGCCGGCCTGCTTGCCCTTGCGCGCCACCTCCTCGGCAATGAAGCGCACATGCCGGGAAGACGTACCCGAGGCAATGATCAGCATGTCAGCCAGGCTGCTGCGGCCGCGCAGATCGATCTCGCGAAGATCGCGGGCCTTCATGTCTTCCAGGGCCCGGGTGAGGACGTCATGCAGCCGGCCCAGGGCATGTTGACGATCGCCGGAAGCCTGGCGTTGACGGGATTGAACAGGACTGCCGGAACGGTCGGGCATTCCATCAGGGGAGCCGTGCCGGGCATTGACGTCGCCGGCAGGTTGGCACGTTGCTTTACGCTGTTTGTCTTGAGACAAGTACTCGTTACCTCATTGTCGCTGTCGCGCCGCATGGCGCAAGGCCAGTATAGAACATCTCAGCCACGACAACGGTAAGGCGCCAGCAGGGCCGGCTCACGGAACACGGCGTCGGGCAGCAGATAGCGCGGTTCGTGGCCGCTGGCCAGCAATTGCCTGACCCGGCTGGCGGAAATATCCAGCGAGGTAATTTCGAGCAACAGTACGCGGCCATGCGGCGCGGCATGCAGTTCGTCCACGGTCGAGGCCGGACAATCCGGAAATGCCTCCAGCAACTCGTCCGGCAGCGACAACGTGTAACCCGGCCGGGCCAGCACACCGATGTGCGCGGTCTGCAGCAGGTCTCGCCAGCGATGCCAGTGCGGCAGGCCGGCGACCGCATCCGCGCCCACCAGCCAGACAATCGGCTCGTCGCGCTCGAAGTCGCGGCGCACGTCGCGCAGGGTGTCGGCGGTCCAGGATGGGGCATCGCGTTGCAGTTCGCGCGTATCCAGCTCCAGGCGCGACTGACCTGCCAGCGCCGCACGAATGATGGCCGCCCGTTCGTCGGCTGTGGCCTGCGGCTTACCACGATGCGGCGGTTCACGCGCCGGCACCAGGTGCACCGGACAATCCAGTCGCTCGGAGGCCTCCCAGGCTGCGCGCAGGTGGCCCAGGTGCAAGGGGTCGAAGGTTCCGCCCAGGAGTGCGATCACGCCGGTTGCGCCAGTTGTCTGCCGGCCGCAGGATCGGCCAGCAGCAGCAACAGCCGGTCCAGCTCGCGCCATTCGTCTCCCGCGGCGCGGCCCTTGACGATGGCGTCGATGCGCTGCGCGATGGTCATGCAACGGGCCCAGTCGGCCGGTGCCAGCCGGTCCAGAGTGGATTGAAACAGCTGCAGACGGGATTGCCACAGGCCTTCCTGGCGGGCCTGGGCGGCAAAGTCCGCGGCATGCAGCAAGCGCAGCGCCTGCTCGATCTGGCGCACCAGCCAGCCCAGCATCATCAACGGCTCGGCACCCTCGTTGCGCAGGCCGCGCAGCATGTGCAGCACACGCACGGCATTGCCGGCAAAGGCGGCTTCCACCAGCGCGAAGACGTTGAAGCGTGCGCTGTCGGCCACCAACGCCGAGAGCTTGCGTGCGTCCAGGCGACCCTCGAGGTCGAGCATGGCCAGCTTGTCGATCTCCTGGGCCGCGGCCAGCAGGTTGCCTTCGGTGCGCTCCACCAGCAAACGCGCCGCCGAGGCATCGATGTCCAGCCCGCGGCTGCGACAGCGGGCCTGTACCCAGCGCGGCATGTCGTGCACGCGGACGGGCCAGAAGGGCACGAACCAGCCAGCCTTCTCCAGCTTCTTCACCCAGCTGACTTCATGCTTGCGGCTCCACTCGTCGGTGGTGATGAGCAGCAGGGTGTCGGGCGGCGGGTCTTCGACCCAGGCCGTCAGGGCCTTGCTGCCGGCGGTGCCGGCGCGGCCGCCCGGCAGGCGCAGGTCGATCAGCCGGCGACTGGCGAACAGCGACAAGTTGGCACCGGCGCCGGCAAGCTCCGCCCAGTCAAAGCGACTGCCGGCTTCCAGGACCTCGCGTTCGCTGAAGCCCAGCTCGCGTGCATGCGTGCGTACGGCATCGGCTGCCTCCAGCACCAGCAAGGGCTCGCCGCCGGCCAGCAGGATCACCGGCGGCAGCTCCTGGCTGTCCAGGGCACGCTGGAAGGCCTCGGGTTTCATGGGCATGGTTCAGGGTTGTACCGATGCTTCGGGAATCGGCGGCGTGGCTTCGAGAAGTTCATCATCCTCCGGCGTCGGCTTGTCCGCAACCGCGGCGGCAGCGCAATTGCGGTGGCATTCACCCTTGATGCCGTGCTCGAAGAAATCCACGATGAGGTTGTAGACGTGCAAGTGCTGGCCGGGCAGGTTGAGGCCGTGCTTGGCGCCGGGATAGGTCATCAACTGGAATTGCTTGCCACGCTGTTGCAGGGCCGCCATGAGCTTGGTGGAGTTCAGGAACAGCACGTTGTCATCGGCCATGCCGTGCACCAGGTACAACGACGACTTCAGGCCGTCCAGCCAGGCGAACACGGCGCTGCGCTTGTAGCCGGCCAGGTTGTCCTGCGGCCGGTCGAGGTAGCGCTCGGTGTAGAACGTGTCGTACAGGGTCCAGTCGGTCACCGGCGCCACGGCCACGCCGCCGGCAATGCGCTCGGAGGCCTTGGACAGCAGCATCACGGTCATGTAGCCGCCGTAGCTCCAGCCGAACACGCCGATCTTGTCGTCAGCCACCCAGGGCTGCGCCTGCAGCCACTCGATGCCCTTGACCTGGTCGGCCACTTCGGCGGCGCCCAGCTGGCGATGGATGACATCACTGAAACGCCGGCCACGCCGGGCCATGCCGCGGTTGTCCAGGCTGAAGACAACGAAGCCGTGCTGCGCCATGTACTGATCGAAGTAGTGGCCCCAGTCACGCGTTACCACCTGGCCGTGCGGGCCACCGTAGTAGGTGTTGAAGACCGGGTACTTTTTGCCCGGATCAAAATCGGCCGGCTTGTAAATGCGGTAATACAGCGTCTGGCCGTCGTCCGCGGTCAGGGTGCCGAACTCCGGCATGATGTGGGCCTCGTGGTAGGGCCAGTAGGGATGGCCCTCGTCCAGGTTGTTCTGCTCGATCCAGGCCAGGAAACTGCCGTCGGCCTGGTGCAGGCTGACCTGCGGCGGTGTGGCCAGGTTGGAGAAGCTGTCGACATAGACGCTGGCATCACTGGAAAAAACAATGTGGTGGGTACCGTTCTTCTTCGTGATGCGCGTGGGTGCATCGGCCGTCGAGCCATCCAGTTTCAGGGCATGCAACTGGCGGTCCGGCACGAAATCGCGGTTGGACTCGACATACACCAGCCCCTTGGCCTCGTCGACAGCCACGAGGCGGTCGATGTTCCAGTCACCGCTACTGATGGCGTGGATCAGCTTGCCGTCCAGGCCGTACAGGTACAGGTGATGGTAGCCGCTGCGGTCGCTGGCCCAAATGAAGGCCTCCTGCTTGTCCAGAAAGCGCAGGTCCTTGTGCAGATCGATCCAGGTGTCGCTGGTCTCGGTGACCAGCACGCGCTGCTCAAGCGTCGCCGCATCCACCAAGCGCAGCTCCAGACGCTGCTGGCTGCGCGCCATCCACTGGTAGGAAAGGTGCTTGCTGTCCGGCAACCACTTCACGCGGGTGAGGTAGATGTCCTTGTCTTTGCCGAGGTCGATCCAGCGCGTCGGTCCACCGGCGGGCTTCACCAGGCCCAGTTTCACGGTGACGTTGGGGTCGCCGGCAAAAGGATAACGCTGCTTCACCAGGGTGGTGTGGTCGGCATAAATCTCGAAGCGCTCGGTCACCGGCACGTCGGCCTCATCGTAGCGCTCGTAGGCGATGTACGATTCATCCGGCGCCCACCAGTAGCCGGTGCGTCGGTCCATTTCTTCCTGGGCCACGAACTCGGCCTGGGCGTTGTGCACCGTGCCTTCGCCATCATGGGTCAGGCGCATGCGCTCGCCGCTGGCCAGGTCCAGGATCCAAAGGTCCTGGTCGCGTACCCAGGTGATGTAGTTGTTCTGCGGCGACAGTTTGGGATCGATGATGGCGCCGGCACCGACATCGAGCTGGCGGACTCGCTTTCCGTCCGCGGCATTGAAGTCGTACAGGTACAGCTTGCCGGCCAGCGGAAACAACAGCATGCGGCCGTCGGCCGACCATTGGTAGGTGATGACACCGTGCATGCCAGCCGTGCGTGCGCGCTCTCGGCGTGCCAGCTCTGCCTGCGACAGCTGACCGCCTTCGGCTTCCAGCTTGCCGGCATCCACCAGTCGCACCAGGGTCTTGTCCGCGACGTTGTAAACCCACAGGTCGTACATGTGCTGATTGTCGGCTCGCGGCTGGGTGAAGGTCACGCGCGTGCCATCGGGCGACAGCTGCACGGCGCGCGGCGCGGGGCCGGAAAGGCTGCCGCCGGCGAAAATGCTTTCGAGAGTGAGTTTGTGTGCCATGAGGGGAGAGGATGCAGCGGCAAGAAAAACAGCAAGCAGAAGTGAACGCATGGTTGTTTCAGCGGAATGGGGCCGGGGCGCACAAGCTTACACGTTGGCGCTTGCGCCTGCAGTTGCCGTGACAACCGGCGTACAATGGCGGAGGCTCTCACCGAAGCCGGACGGCGCGGTCGCGCTGGAAGTGCGGGTGGCAAACCCGGGCTTCAGGTATCCGGTGCCAGGCTCGTATCCCGGAGGTTTGACCATGACCCATGTTGTTGTCGACAACTGCATCAAGTGCAAGTACACCGATTGCGTCGAGGTGTGCCCGGTGGACTGTTTCCACGAAGGCCCCAATTTCCTCGCCATTGATCCGGATGAATGCATCGACTGCACCTTGTGCATACCCGAATGCCCGGCCGAGGCCATCTTCCCGGAAGATGATGTCCCCGCCGGCCAGGAGCATTTCCTTGAGCTCAACGCCGAGCTGGTGCAGCACTGGCCGGTGTTGACCGAACGCAAGGACCCGCCGCCGGACGCCGAGGAATGGGACGGCAAGCCGGACAAGTTGCCCTACCTGGAAAGATGACGCTGCCGCCGGCGCTGCTGGCTGCCTGGCACGCCACGGAGTATCGGGTCACAGTCGGTGACACCGAGCTGGTGATGCACATTGACCAGCCTTGCCGTCGGCTGGCAGCGTTGCTGCACGAGGCGCGGGTCGGCTGCGCTGCCTGGATCACGGCGGACAACCCGGGCAGCACCGTTCAGGGCGAGGCCGACAATGCCACGGCACGAATCAAACTGCGGCAAGCCGTGGAGCAAACCGGCTGGCCATGGCTTGCGGCCCGCAGCGTGGACCCGTCCTGCCAACATCCGGACGAACGGGCCTTGTTCATTCTGGGGATCACGCCTGGCGAGGCCTGCAAGCTGGGCCGTCGCTTCGGCCAGGACGGCATTGTCCTTGTTGCCGCCGATGGTGTGCCGCGGCTGTTGATCCTGCACGAGGACGCTGGCCCGGTCACACCCGACGAAAGGTGAGGTTGTAGCGCAGCTCGCCGGTCAGCGGATGATGGCTGGCAGCCAGGGGCGCGATGCCGTGGAAGGCTTTGCGCGAAGGGCCGCCCCAGACCAGCACGTCCCCGTGTTCGAGCCGCATTCGCCGGCACCTGTCGCGCCGGTCCAGTCCGCCAAAGAGAAAGGTCGCCGTCACGCCCAGGGACACCGAGACGATGGGCGCGGCGAAATCGGTTTCGTCAATGTCCTGATGCAGACTGAGGCGCGTTCCGGGCCGATAGCGGTTGATCAGAGCCACATCGGGAGCAAACCCCGCATAGCCGGCCAGATTGGCTGCATCGCGGGCGAGCGCGGCAAAGTGTTTTGGCATGGCGGGCCAGGACCTGCCGCTGTCGGGATCCGTGGTGCTGTAGCGATAGCCCGCCCGATCCGACACCCAGCCCAGCCGGCCGGTATTGGTCATGGCCACCGCCATGCGCCGGCCGCCCGGTGTGGTGAACTGGCGGAACGGCGCAGCGGTGGCGACCTCGTCGATGCCGTCCAGCAATCGGGCTGCCGCTTCAAGGGCAAAACCCGGCAGCAACCACGCACCCTCGGCCAGCGCCTGGCGCACCGTGCCAGCAAACAAGTTGGCCGTCATCGAATCCATGGGATCAGGGTAGCGCGGGCGAGGCGCGACGGGGCGGCGCAGCCGGACCCGACAGGACGACAACGTCGGGTTCGCCCTGCGGGCGATCCTGACCTACGGCTTTCCTGGACCCCGCATCAACGCGCATCCATGCGCTCGGCGGGGTAAGCACATCCTGTGCTTACTTTCCGATGCAGAAGTCGGCGAAGATGCGGCCCAGCAGGTCGTCGCTGCTGAACTCGCCCATGATCGCTGAAAGTGCACGTTGCATGTCGCGCAGTTCCTCGGCAGCCACTTCGCCGGCGGCGGCCACGCGCAAGGCCTGTCCGGCCTGTTCCAGGTGCCCGGCGGCCTGCTCCAGGGCCGCGACATGGCGGGCGCGCGCGGTCACGGCATCCTCGCCGGCCTCATCTGCGCCGGACAGGTGTTTCAGGCAGGCGTGCAGCAGCTCCAGGCCGCGGCCATCCAGCGCGGACAGCCACAAATGGCTGTGACCGTCGTGTTCTTCCCGTCGCGGGCTGCCATCATCGAGGTCGATCTTGTTGTGCAACACCAGCACCTCGGCACCGTCTGGCAGGCCGGCCAGCAAGTCTAGATCAGCAGTCGCGTGTGCGTCGTCGGTCACCAGCAAGGCCAGATCGGCATGTGCCAGTTCGCTGCGGGCACGGTTGATGCCTTCGCGCTCGACCAGATCCTCTGTTTGATGCAGCCCGGCCGTGTCCACCAACGTCAGGCTGGCGCCGTCGATGACCACTTCGGTGCGGATGAGGTCGCGGGTGGTGCCGGGCACGGCGGTGACGATGGCATGCTCGCTGCCGGCCAGGGCGTTCAGCAGGCTGGACTTGCCTGCATTGGGCCGACCGATGATGACCACGTGCAGTCCGCGTGCCAGGCGGCTGCCGCGGCGTGCACGTGCCATGGTCGCCTGCAATTGCGTCTCCAGGCCCGAAAACAGGCGCTCCAGCTCAGGTGCATCAAGAAAGTCGATTTCCTCGTCGGGAAAGTCGATGGCCGCCTCGATCCACATGCGCAGGCGAATGGTGGCTTCCACCAAAGCATGGACCTCGTCGGAGAACCGCCCTTGCAGAGAACGCAAAGCAGCACGCGCGGCCGTTTCGGAGCTGCTGGCAATGAGGTCGGCCACGGCCTCGGCCTGGGCCAGATCCAGCTTGCCGTTGAGGAAGGCGCGCTCGGTGAACTCTCCGGGTCGGGCCAGACGTGCGCCCAACTCAAGCAAGCGCTGCAAGACCAGGTCCAGCACCACCGGGCTGCCATGGCCATGCAGCTCCAGCACATCCTCGCCGGTGTACGAAGCCGGCGCCGGAAAATGCAGCAGCAGGACCTGATCCAGGACCGTGCCATCGGCTTCGCGCAGCAGGCAAAGATGGGCATGGCGCGGGCGCGGCGGGCGGCCCAGCAGGGCCACCGCCATGGCCGGCACCGCCGGGCCGGAGACCCGCAGCACGCCGATGCCGGCGGCACCAGCCGCCGTGGCGCAGGCGGCGATGGTGTCACCGGGAATCTCGGATCCGGCTGGCATGGCGATGCCTCGTCAGGCTGCGGCTTTTTTTTCGTGCGCCTCGAAACGGCGCATGATGATCCACATCTGGATCAGGCTGATGAGGTTGTTGGTGCAGTAGTACAGCACCAGGCCGGCCGGGAAGAAGGCGAAGAACACCGACATGCCCACCGGCATGATCTTCATCAGCTTGGCCTGGGTCGGATCCATGCCGGTCATCGGCGTCAGCATCTGCATGCCCAGCATCAGCGCACCGCACAGCACCGGCAGTACAAAGAACGGGTCCGGTGCCGACAGGTCGTGAATCCACCAGATGAAGGGCGCCTGGCGCAGCTCCACCGACTGCATCAGCATGTAGTACAAGGCGAAGAAAATCGGCAGCTGGATCAACATCGGCAGGCAGCCGGCCATGGGGTTGGCCTTCTCCTTCTTGTACAGCTCCATCATCGCCTGCTGCTGCTTCTGCTTGTCGTCCGGATAACGCTCCTTCAGCGCCTTGACCTTGGGCTGCAGCTTGCGCATCTTCGCCATCGAGCGGTATTGCGCCTCGCTGAGCTTGAAGAAAATGAGCTTGATCAACAGCAGCAACAAGATGATGGCAAAGCCCCAGTTGCCGGTCAGGGCCTCGAACTTGGACAGTATCCAGTGCAGCGGTTTGGAGATGATGGTGAGCTTGCCGTAGTCGACCGCAAGATCAAAATGCGGCGCCACCGTCTCCAGGACTTCCGGCAGCTTGGGACCGATGAACAAACGTGCATGAGCCTCGCCCGTCGCCCCCGGCGCCACGCTGAAAACCGGGCTGATGGCGCGGATGAGGTAGCGCGGTC
Source organism: uncultured Rhodanobacteraceae bacterium (assembly GCA_964583865.1). Classification (GTDB taxonomy): domain Bacteria; phylum Pseudomonadota; class Gammaproteobacteria; order Xanthomonadales; family Rhodanobacteraceae; genus DASSBG01. The sequence continues at coordinate 12,784 of CAZOXZ010000036.1, forward strand.
CGGCCGGGTTGTCCACCACCTTGGTGGCAAAGCGATCGGTTTCTTCGGCCGGCGGAATCCAGGCTGCCAGGAAATAATGCTGCAGCATGCCGAGCCAGCCGCCCTTGACCTGGCTGTTGAGCGCGTCTTCCTTGAAATCCTCGAACTTCAGCTTGGAAAACTTGTTCTCCGTGCTGTACCAGCCGGCGCCGAAGAAGCTGTAACGTGACGGGTCGGAGAACGAGAAGAAACCGGTCTTTTCCTCCGCCGGCGGGTCCACCCGCTGCAACTGACGATATGCAAAACCCTGCCATTGCGCGGTACTGTGGTTTTCCACCTGCTGCGCGACCCGGATGACATAGCTGCCGCGTTCCAGGGTGTAGGTTTTGACGACCTTGACGCCGTCCGCGCCCTGCCAGGTGAAGGCAACTTCCAGACGATCCTGGCCATCGGCCAGCTGGTAGTTCGTGGCCTGGGCATCAAACAATGTCTTGTGGCTCGGGGCCGCCATCTTGTTGGTCGACACCAGACCGCTCTGCGCCACGTACAGGTTCTGCGGGGCATCAGTCAGCAACTTGACTGGCGTTTCCGAATCCAGCGATTCGGGATACGCCTTGAGCTCGGCCTCGACAATGCTGGCACCGCGCGTGTCGATGACCAGGTGCAACACATCGGTGTCCACCTGGACCAACGTGCCATGGTCGACAGCGGCGGCGCCTTTGTCCGCCTCGGGCATGGCCGCCGCCGGTTCGGGCTTGCCTTCGGTCGTGGCTGCGCCCGGTTGCGGAATGGCGGCAGACGAGGCATCGGCCAAGTCGGGAACGCTCCCCGGCGCATTCGTGCTTGCCGCCGTCGCCTGGGCTGGCGCGGCCGGTGGCTGGCCATAATCCTGATGCCAGGCCGTGAACAGCATCCAGCCCAGGAAGACCAGGGCGATCAGCATCATGGTACGTGTCTGGTTCATCAGTTGTCAGCTTCCATTCGAGGCTTGGGAGGGTGCGGATGGGCCGGCAAGCGCGCGCAAGGCTTGCCAGTGCTGCGCCAATGCCGCGCGCAAACTGGCGCCGTCTGCGGTGGCAGCCGGAGGCAATGCGATTACCAGGATGTCACGTGCCGGCAGGCGCGCACGCTCCTGGCGGAAGGATTCCCGCACGGTGCGCTTGATGCGGTTGCGTACCACGGCACGCTTGCTGGTCTTGCGACCCACAGCCATGCCCAGCCGCGCCACATCCGATGATGCGGCGACATGGCGAACAACAAAATACCGGCTGCGAAGCGGTTTGCGGCAACGGCGCAATGCCGCGAAGTCTGCGGCCGTGTGCAGGCGTGCTGCCGGCGGAAACCGGTTCCGGCCCGCCGTACCAGGCATGAATGCCGTCAGGCAGACAGGCGCTTGCGGCCCTTGGCACGCCGCGCGTTGATGATCTTGCGACCGTCGGCAGTTTTCATGCGTGCGCGAAAACCGTGCCGGCGGGCACGCTTGAGCAGGCTGGGTTGGAAAGTGCGCTTCATGATGGATCCGTTGGCAAAAGGGGGAAAAAGACCCGCGAGGATAGGCCGCCTGGCCGCCTTGTGTCAAGGTTTGGCCAACGCGCGCGCCTCTGGCTGACGCCGTCATCCGGCAACGGCAACAACACATCGGGATTTTTCCCCGGACCCGCAAAGCTTGCGGTAGACTCGTGGACCAACCTGTCACCAGCCTGCATGGTTCATGAGGAGCACGGACCCTTCGCAATTGCATGGGTCAGAGCAAGCGAGTTCCACGACCGGACCTGCTGCCGGGCTGGGAGCTTGGGCGGTAGGAACCATGTGAGCGAGGCACAGCCATTTTGAGAGCGATTTTTCGACCATTTGAGGCGAATACTGGTTGCTATTTAACGAAAATGGGCGGGAAATCGGGCCAAAAGGGCGCAGTCGCAGCCGCTTGTGTTTCTGCCGCCCAGGCTCCTGGGTACGCCGCCCCGACAAGCGGGAGTCGTCGCCACAGACAGGCACACAGGACGGGAGCGGGATGGGCTTTTCGCTTGAAACAACGAGATCGGCAGCCAAGCCTCCCAGTGACGATTGCCCGCATGAGCAAGGCAGATTGGTGACTTTGGGCCGATTGGAGGACAATCCTGTCATCATGAACGAGTTGTGGCACAGCTGCCTTAATCGGCTGGAAGGTGAGCTCAGCGCCCAGGAAATCCATACCTGGCTGAAGCCGCTGCAAGCCAGTGGGCACAACAACGGCTTGCTGCTGTTGGCACCCAATGCCTACACGCTGGACATGGTGCGTTCGCGCTATCTGGAACGCATCGTCGCCTTGTTGCAGGCGCTGGCCGGGCGGGACGTCGATGTTCGCCTGGAGGTCGGCTCCTTGCCGCGGCCGCAGGAACAAGCGAAACAGCCGGTCCTCCCGGCCCAACCGGTGGGCCCGCCACCCGACGAATGGGAGCACAATCTCGATCCCAACTATACCTTCGACTCCTTCGTGGAAGGCAAGCCCAACCAGATGGGCAAGGCGGCAGCCACGCAAGTGGCCATGAATCCGGGGCATGCCTACAACCCGCTGCTGCTTTACGGTGGCACGGGTCTGGGCAAGACCCACCTGATGCATGCGGCTGGCAACCTCATGCTGGAGCGCCAACCGGAGATGCGTCTGCTGTACCTGCGCTCGGAGCAGTTCGTCAACACCATGGTCAAGGCCCTGGCGCAGCGAAACATGGACAGTTTCAAGGAACGTTTCCGTTCCATCGATGCATTGTTGATTGACGACATCCAGTTTTTTGCCGGAAAGAACTCCACCCAGGAAGAGTTTTTTCACACGTTCAATGCGTTGTTTGAAGGCAAGCAGCAAATCATCCTGACTTGCGACCGCTACCCGCGCGAGGTGGAGAATCTCGAGCCTCGGCTGAAATCACGCCTGGGCTGGGGCCTGCCGGTGGCCGTCGAGCCCCCGGACTTCGAGACTCGCGCAGCCATTCTGATGGCCAAGGCCAACGCCCGGCAGATCGAACTGCCGCAGGATGTGGCCATGCTGCTGGCCCAACGCATCCGTTCCAACGTGCGCGACCTGGAGGGTGCCTTGAACACCCTGGCGGCGCGGGCCAACTTCTTCGGCCGCGAGATCAGCGTGGAATTCACGCGCGAGACGCTGCGCGACCTGCTCAGCATCCACGCGCATGCGGTAAACCTGCCCAACATCCAGCGCACGGTCGCCGACTACTACCAAATCCGTCTGGCCGACCTCATGTCACGCCGCCGCGCGCGCTCGGTGGCCCGGCCCAGGCAGATGGCCATGGCGCTGGCCAAGGACCTGACCGAGCACAGCCTGCCGGAAATCGGGGAATCCTTCGGTGGCCGGGACCACACCACGGTGTTGCATGCCTGCCGCACGATCGCCAAGCTGCGCAACAGCGATCCGGCCATGCAGCAGGATTGGGACAAGTTGAGCCGGATGCTGACCGGATGAGATGCTGTGTGCACACAAGGGAGAAGCTGTGGACAAGTTCTGGACAAGCCTGCGGGGCCGAGTTATCCCAAAACAATCCACAGGTGTACAGCAGGCTTGCACACAGCAAAAAACCACCATATGTTGTTGAATACAAACAATAAAAAACGGATGTGCCTGTAACTCACAGGCCCTACGACAACTACCAATCATTAATTTATCAACAGAGAATTGAAGGACGGGGACATGCAATTCAGTATACAACGCGAAGTGTTGCTCAAACCCCTGCAGCAAGTGGTTGGCGTGATCGAGAAACGCCACACGATGCCGGTGCTGGCCAATGTCCTGACCCGTGTGGAAGAGGGCAAGTTGACTCTGGGTGGTTCCGACCTTGAAGTCGAGATGCTGGCCACAGTCGCCGTGGAAGATGCCGTTGACGGCGGTGCGACGTTGCCGGCGCGCAAGTTTTTCGAGCTGGTCAGAGCCTTGCCCGATGGCGCGCAGATCAAGGTGTCCATGAAGGATGACAAGGCCGTGATGCAGGCAGGGCGAAGCCGCTACACCCTGGCCACCCTGCCCATCGACGAGTTTCCGCTGGTGGAAACGATCGAGATCATTGACCGCATTTCCTTGCCGCAGGCGACGCTGAAACGCTTGATCGATGTGACCTCATTCGCGATGGCACTGCAGGACGTGCGGTTTTACCTCAACGGCCTGTTGCTGGACCTTGGCGAGGAAAGCCTGCGCTGCGTGGCCACGGACGGTCATCGCCTGGCGTTGGCCGAGCAAAGGCTGGACGCCTCCGTGTCGACGGCGCGCCAGATCATCATTCCGCGCAAGGGCGTGACCGAACTTGCGGGTTTGCTTGAAGCCGAGGATGGCGAGGTCGAGCTGGAGTTCGGCCGCAACCATGTGCGCATAACCCGCGACGGCGTGGTGTTTACCTCGAAGTTGATCGACGGTCGCTTCCCGGACTATGAAACCGCCATTCCCATCGGCGCCGACCTCATCACCAAGGTGCAGCGGGACAGCTTGCGTGCAGCCCTGTCGCGGGCGGCGATTCTTTCCAACGAAAAGTATCGTGGCGTGCGTTTGCGGTTCATGCCCGGCAAGCTCTCGGTCGAAGCACACAACCCGGAACAGGAACAGGCCGTGGAAGAGCTGGCTGCCGACTCGGATTTCGAGGAAATGGAGGTTGGCTTCAACGTCAAGTACCTGCTGGATGCCTTGGGCGTGCTGGACAGCGAAGAGGTACGTCTGTGCCTGCGCGACGGCCAGTCGAGCATGCTGATCCAGGACGGGGAACACGAGGATGTGCGTCACGTCGTGATGCCGATGCGGCTGTGATCAGCGTGACGTCAGCCATCGGGCTGGCCTGGTTGTGTGCTTTGGTACGCAGCCTGTGGGAACCTGATGCGGCTTGAGAAACTGCGGATTTCCGGCCTGCGTTGCCTTGATGCCGTCGAGCTGGATCTGCATGCCGGGATGAATCTGCTGACCGGTGCCAATGGCAGTGGCAAGACGTCGGTGCTTGAGGCGGTGCATGTGTTGTCCCATGGCCGCAGCTTCCGTGGCGGTGGTCATGTGGCCCTGACGCGGCGATCCGGCAGCCGCTACGACGTGTTTGCCGAGCTCGTGACCGCCGATGAAGTGCGGCACAGGCTGGGCATGGGGCACGGTGAGGATGGCTGGCGCCTGCGTCTGGATGGCGCCCCGCTGAAGACTCTGGGCGCCGCTGTCAGCCACTTTGCCAGCGTCTGTTTCGAGCCCGGGAGCCATGCCCTGATTGCCGGAGCCGCCAGCGAGCGCAGGCGCTACATGGATTGGGGTGTGTTCCACGTGGAACATCAATTCATGGGCTGCTGGCAGCGCTACCGTCAGGCGTTGCGGCAACGCAATGCCGTGTTGCGGCAGGGTGGCAGTGATCGCGATCTGGCTGTGTGGGAAACGCAGATGGTCGATACCGGAAGCCAGCTGGATGCCTGGCGTCGCGATTATTTGCAGGCCGTCGAGCCGGGTCTGCAGGCCGAAGTCGGCAGGTTGGTTGGGGATCTGGGTGAGGCGAGGCTGAGTTATCGCTGTGGCTGGGCTGGCGACAAGTCGCTGGACAAGGCACTTGCCGATGCACGCGCAAGGGACCGAGGAAGAGGCTATACCAGTGTCGGGCCACAGCGAGCGGATTGGCGGGTCCGGTTCGAGGCGGTGCCACAGCATGACCAGCTCTCGCGTGGCCAGGAAAAGCTGGTCGCGTTGGCGTGCTTGCTGGCGCAAGCCGAACATCTGGCGGGGATCCGGGGAGATTGGCCGGTCGTGTGTCTGGATGATTTGGCGGCCGAACTGGATCAGCGACACCAGCGACAACTGGTACAACGGTTGCTGGCGACCGGGGCTCAGGTGCTGGTGACCGGCACCGAGCTGCCGCAGGCATTGACAGAAGTGCCTTTGCGGATGTTCCACGTGGAACATGGCCGGATCAATGCCGCCTGAGCGGCCCGGTGGTACACTTCAGCCCTGTACTTCGTCATCCATGGTCGTGTTTTTCCTGCATGTGCGGGGCGCGGCCACCCGGTGATGGTTCGAGGTCGAGCGACCGGGGCATGGCTGTGACAGGCCGTTTTTGTCCGCCTGGTGCAGCCCGATGTCCGTATCCATGGGTTTCATCCGACCGGTTTGCCGGCGACTGATGGTCGTCATCCGGCGGTGGGGCGAGCACGAGTAATTTGCATGAACGAACACAAAGACAACTCCGACCAGGCCGACAACATCAAGGTCCTCAAAGGTCTTGAGGCCGTGCGCAAGCGGCCCGGCATGTACATCGGTGACACCGATGACGGCACCGGCCTGCACCATATGGTCTTCGAGGTGGTGGACAATGCCATCGACGAGGCCCTGGCAGGCTTTTGTGACCGTGTCGTGGTCGCCATCCATGAAGATGGTTCGGTCAGCATCGATGACAACGGCCGCGGCATTCCGGTCGGCATGCATCCTGAGGAGCATCGCGCCACGGCCGAGGTCGTGATGACGGTGTTGCACGCCGGGGGCAAGTTCGATGCCAATTCCTACAAGGTTTCCGGTGGCCTGCATGGTGTCGGCGTGTCGGTGGTCAATGCCTTGTCCGAGCACCTGTGGCTCACCATCTGGCGCGATGGCAAGGAATACCTCCAGGAATACGCCGACGGCGAGCCCCTGTATCCGATCAAGGAAATCGGGCCGGCCGAGCGCAGCGGCACCCGGGTGCGATTCATTCCCAGCCCGGACACTTTTTCCAATATCGAGTTCCAGTACGAGGTACTGGCCAAACGCCTGCGGGAGCTGGCATTCCTCAACTCAGGGGTGCGCATCGAGCTCAGCGACGAGCGCTTTGATCGCAGCGACGTGTTCGCCTACGAGGGTGGCATTCGCTCCTTTGTCGAGCACCTGGCACAGCTGAAAACGGCCATTCACCCCAATATCGTCAGTTTTCAGTCGGAAAGTGATGGCACCGTGGTCGAGGTGGCCATGCAGTGGACGGACGGCTATCAAGAGACCATGTTCTGTTTCACCAACAACATTCCCCAGCGTGATGGTGGCACCCACTTGACCGGCTTTCGCAGCGCGCTGACCCGCAGTTTGCAAAACTACATCGAGCGCGAAGGTCTGGCCAAGAAGTCGAAGGTGGCGTTGACCGGTGACGATATGCGGGAGGGCATGATTGCGGTACTGTCGGTGAAAGTCCCCGACCCGAAGTTTTCTTCGCAAACCAAGGACAAGCTGGTGTCCTCGGAAGTCAAGACGGTGGTCGAACAGGCGGTCTATCAGCAAGTCAGCGACTATCTCCTGGAAAACCCTGCCGACGCCAAGGTGATCGTGGGCAAGGTACTGGATGCGGCCAGGGCGCGCGAAGCAGCCCGCAAGGCACGCGACATGACTCGGCGCAAAGGAGCACTGGACATTGCCGGGCTACCCGGAAAGCTGGCGGACTGCCAGGAAAAGGACCCGGCGCTGTGCGAGCTCTTGCTGGTGGAGGGCGATTCGGCCGGCGGCTCGGCCAAGCAGGGCCGCAACCGCAAGTACCAGGCCATCCTGCCGCTGAAGGGCA
>CAZOXZ010000037.1:0-19420 GCA_964583865.1 uncultured Rhodanobacteraceae bacterium
CCAGATGGTGGATGACACGCTGGCGCTGGATGCGAGCAAGCGCTGGATGCTGCTGGCGCCGGTGATCCAGGCACGCAAGGGTGAGCATGTGCAGGTCTTCGAGCAGCTGCAGGCGCAGGGCTTCGTGCGCGTGCGCGTGGACGGCCATGTGCACGACATCGATGCCGTGCCGCCGCTGGCGTTGCGCAAGAAGCATTCCATCGACGTCGTGGTCGACCGCTTTCGGCCACGCCCGGACCTGAAGCAACGCCTGGCCGAGTCCTTCGAGACGGCCTTGAAGCTGGGCGAGGACCTGGCCATTGTCTGCGACATGGACGATGCCGAGGCCGAGCCGGTGCTGTTTTCGGCGCGCTATGCCTGCCCGGTGTGCGACTACGCCCTGAGCGAGCTGCAACCACGGTTGTTCTCGTTCAATTCGCCCGTCGGCGCCTGCCCGGATTGCGACGGTCTGGGCACGCTGGAACGCATCGATGCGGCGCGCGTCGTGGTGCATCCGGACAAGCCCCTGTCCGAAGGCGCCATCCGCGGCTGGGACCGGCGCAACGCGCATTTTTTCCAGATGATCCAGTCGCTGGCGGCGCACTACGAATTCGACACCGACACGCCGTGGAATGCCCTGCCCGAGCGTATCCGCGAGATCATCCTCAATGGCTCCGGCAAGGAACGCATTGCCTTCCAGTATCTCAGCCAGCGCGGCCGCACGCGCACCCGCACGCATTCCTTCGAGGGCATCCTGCCCAATCTCGAACGACGCTATCGCGAGACCGAATCCAGTGCCGTGCGCGACGAGCTGGCGCGTTACCTTTCCGACGCGCCCTGCCCCAGCTGCCACGGCCAGCGCCTGAACCGCGCAGCGCGGCATGTGTTCGTGGCCGGCCGTACCCTGCCAGAGCTCAGCGCCTTGTCGATCACCGACGCACTGGCCTTTTTCGACGAGTTGGAACTGGATGGCTGGCGCGGCGAGATCGCACGCCGCATCGTCAAGGAAATTGCCGAGCGCCTGGGCTTTCTTGCCGATGTCGGCCTGGGCTACCTGACGCTCGATCGCCACGCCAATTCGCTGTCCGGCGGCGAAGCCCAGCGCATCCGTCTGGCCAGCCAGATCGGCGCCGGCCTGGTGGGCGTGATGTACGTCCTGGACGAGCCTTCGATCGGCCTGCACCAGCGCGACAACAAGCGCCTGCTGGCCACGCTGGAAAAACTGCGCGACCTCGGCAACACGGTCATCGTCGTCGAGCACGATGAGGAAACCATGCGCGAGGCGGACCACATCATCGACATCGGCCCCGGTGCGGGCATCCATGGTGGCGAGGTCATCGCCCAAGGCAAGCTGGACGCCATCGTGGCCGAAGAACGCTCCATCACCGGGCAATATCTGGCCGGCCAGCGCAGCATCGAGGTGCCGGACGAACGTCGTCCCGTGGACCCAGAGCGCATGCTGACGCTCGAAGGTGCCAGCGGCAACAATCTGGCCGAGGTGACACTGGAGCTGCCGGTGGGCCTGTTCAGCTGCGTCACCGGCGTGTCCGGCTCGGGCAAGTCGACGCTGGTCAACGACACCCTGTACCGCCTGTGCGCCCGCGAACTGAACGGCGCCAGCACCCAGCCTGCACCCTTCAAGACTGTTGCCGGGTTGGAGAACTTCGACAAGGTCATCGACATCAACCAGGCACCCATCGGTCGCACGCCGCGTTCAAATCCAGCCACTTACACCGGACTTTTCACGCCGCTTCGCGAAATGTTCGCCCTGGTACCCGAAGCTCGCGCGCGCGGCTACAAACCGGGTCGCTTCAGCTTCAACGTGCGTGGCGGCCGCTGCGAAGCGTGTCAGGGCGACGGCCTCATCAAGGTGGAAATGCACTTTCTGCCGGACATTTACGTGCCCTGCGACGCCTGCCAGGGCAAGCGCTACAACCGCGAGACCCTGGACATCCTGTACAAGGGCTACACCATTGCCGACGCGCTGGACATGACCGTCGAGGAAGCGCTGGAGCTGTTCGCCAACGTCCCGGCCATCGCCCGTCGCCTGAAGACGCTGGATGCCGTGGGCCTGGGCTATATCCGCCTCGGCCAGAGTGCGACCACGCTTTCCGGCGGCGAAGCCCAGCGCATCAAGCTGGCCAAGGAATTGTCGCGGCGCAGCACCGAGGCCACCTTGTACATTCTGGACGAACCCACCACGGGCCTGCATTTCCACGACGTGGATCAACTGCTTGACGTGCTGCACCAACTGGTGGACAACGGCTCGACCGTGGTCGTCATCGAGCACAACCTGGATGTCATCAAGACCGCCGACTGGATTGTGGATCTCGGCCCGGAAGGTGGCGCCGGCGGTGGCCAAATCATCGCCACCGGCACGCCCGAGGACGTGGCCCGACACAAGACGTCACATACCGGACGCTTCCTGCGCGAGGCCCTGCCACAAGTCGGGCGCGGCAAGCGCAAACCCATCCGCAAGAAGGCCACCGCATGAGCGACGACATCATCTTTTTCCGCACGCCCGTCGAAGCCCGTTGGGGCGACATGGATGCCTTCGGGCATGTCAACAACGCACGTTACCTGACCTGGCTGGAACAGGTCCGGCTGAACTGGCTGATGACCCTGGACGACAGCTGGCGCGGCCCGCACAGCATGCCCATTCTGGCGGCTGCCCATCTGGACTACCGCCGTCCCGTGGTGTGGCCGGCCGAGATCGAGGTGGAACTGATCTGTCAGCGTCTGGGGCGCAGCTCGGTCACCGTGGGCCACCGCGTCATCGACCTTGCCCACGCCGATGGCCCCTGCTGCGATGGTCATACCGTGCTGGTGTGGGTCGACCCGGCCAACGGCAAGCCCGTGCCCCTGCCCGACGTGATCCGTGAAGCCGCACAAACGACGTTTCCCGGCGACAGTTGAGCCACATTCAGGACAACCGTAGTTCCATACTGGCATCGACACCAAGGAGTGAGCCATGAAACGTTTCGCCCTGAGCCTGTCCCTGGCGACGCTGATGCTGGCCGTCGGCTCCGCCAGCGCCGCCGACAACGCCGCCATCACCATTTACGGCAGCAACAACGACAGCCTGTTCATGCCCGGCACCCGCGGCGGCATCGCCAGCGGCATGGCCCTGGTGCACGAGGAACGGCAACTGACGCTGCAGGATGGCCGCCAGGTGGTCACGCTGGACGGCCTGCCGGATCAGATCGACGCCGAGGCATTGCAACTGCATTTTCCAGACCGTGATGACGTTCAATTGCTGTCCAGTCGCCTGCTGTTGCCCGAGCAGGCCGGCCTGCTTGCCAGCCAGCGTGGCAAGGGCATCGAGGTCATTGGCGACAGCGGCCAGGTACTGGCCTCGGGTACCTTGATCGATACGCACGGTGGCCTGCTGGTGCGAAACAACGGCGGCCTGCTCGTGCTGGTACACAAGTACGCCGCCGTGCGCATGACCGCGGCTGTGCCGCGCACCGGCCTGGTATGGCAGCAAACGCTTGCCACCGACCACGCCGGCACGGTCTCCGCCAAGCTGGACTATCCCACGGCGGGACTGGGGTGGCGCGCCATCTACCACGGCTTGTTGCAGGGCGAGGGCGACAACTGCAGCCTGCAGTTGCAAAGCCATGCCAGCATTGCCAACCGCAGCGGCGTTGACTGGCCCGACGCCGAGCTGAAACTGGTGGCCGGCCAGCCGAACTTCGCAACACAACCTGGCGGTGGCCGCTACCTGAGCGCCATGGCGGCACCAACGCTGGCCGAGGCCAAAGCGCTGCCCAAACAGGACGCCATGGGCAGCTACCAGAGCTTCACCCTCGACGGCGCCACCACCCTGCCCGCCGGCAGCATCACCCAGATGCCGCTGTACGCAGCGCAGACACTGGCCTGCCAGCGCCGCTACGTGCTGGAGTACGGCCACAGCTGGTGGCCACGCCAGCCATTGACCACGCGCAGTGTTCCCGGCAACAACGACGGCGGCATCCGCGACGAGCTCGGCTTCAAGGCCTTCGACAGCCTGCCGGCCGGTTATTTCTACGCCAGCGGCCTGTTTGACGGCCACAGACAACTGCTGGGTCAGGCACGCGTGGCAGACACGCCAAAAGGCCAAACGGTCCACCTGGTGCTGGGCGAGGCATTCAACCTGCGTGGCGAACGCGAGCGCACCCGCTTCGAGCTGGACAAGGCCGCGCACCGCTTGCGCGAAGCCTTCCGGATCACCGTCTCGAACGGTGGCGACCAGGCCCGCGAGGTTACCGTCCGGATCCATCCGACACGCTGGCAGCAATGGACGCTCGAATCCAGTTCCGAAGCGCCCACTCGCAAGACCAGCGAAATGCTGGAGTTCACGCTGGCGGTTCCGGCCCACGCCGATGCCGGGTTGGACTATGCCCTGCGCTACCAATGGACCGCGGCTGACGAATGATGCAGCCCCGTCGCGGCGGGTGCTTGTCAGTCGCTTCCCGGAATGTTGTAGGCTAGGCTGAAACCCGGTCCACACACGCGGTGCCATGAAACAGGGATTGCAGGTCCGTCTCAATCAGCAACTGGCCTTGACGCCACAGCTGCAGCAAGCCATCCGGCTGTTGCAGATGTCGACGCTGGAGCTGGGAACGGAACTGCGTCAGCTTGCCGAAGCCAATCCCATGCTGGACCTGGAGGACATGGGAGATGACCCTGGCACCGGCGAGCGTGAACAGCCTGCAGATCAGGCCGCCGAACAGGGCGACGGTGACAACGCCAACGACGATCTGGCCGTGTCCGAGCCGCTGGAGTTCGAACATGGCAGCAGCAACGGTTCCGGCAGTTTCGGGTCACGCGAGCCATGGCAGACCATCGAGACCGCCGGCAGCGAGAGCCTGCACGAGCATTTGATGTGGCAGCTGGAGGTCAGCAGCCTGCCACTGCAGGAAAAACCGCTCGCCGCGGCCCTGATTGATGCCCTGGACGATGACGGTTACCTGCGCAGCAGCAACGACGACATCCGTGCTGCGCTGGCAGGGATCGACCCGCCAGACGATGAGCGGATCGACAACGTTCGCCAGCGCATCATGCAATTCGACCCCACCGGTGTCGCCAGCCGCAACCTGAAGGAGTGCCTGACGGCCCAGCTGGCCTTCATTGACGACCACGACCAGAGCATTGTCACCCTCGCCGGGCGGATCATCGCCGATGGCCTTGATCTTTTGGCGCACAACGACACCGAAGCCCTGGCGCGGCACCTGCACGTGGACGCGGCGCAGCTGCCGGCCGCCATTGCCCTGATCCACGGACTCGACCCCAAACCGGGGCACAGTTTCGACAGCACACCGGTGGAGTATGTCATCCCGGATGCCTTCGCCGTGAAGCGGCACGGCCTGTGGCAGGTCACCTTGAATCCGGACTGCGAACCGCGCATTGAAATCAACCAGCACTACCGCGCACTTGTCGGCAGCAGCAAGGGCAGCGAAGCCAGTTACCTGCGTGGCTGCCTGCAGGAAGCGCGCTGGTTGCTGAAAAGCCTGGAGTCACGCGCGCAAACCATCCGCAAGGTCGCCACAGCCATCGTCGAGGCCCAGACCGGCTTCATGGAGTTCGGGCCCGAGGCGATGCGTCCGTTGGTCCTGCGCGACGTCGCCGAGGCCATCGACATGCACGAATCGACCGTCTCGCGCGTAACCACTCGCAAGTATCTGCACACGCCACGCGGCATTTTCGAGTTCAAGTACTTCTTCTCCAGCCGCCTTGCCACCGAAGCCGGCGGCGATGCCTCGGCCACGGCGGTGCAGGCACTGATCGAAAAACTGGTGAAGAACGAGGACCGTAGCCAGCCCTATTCCGACGAAGCACTGGTACGCGCCTTGCAGCAACAGGGAATTAACGTTGCGCGCCGTACGGTGGCCAAGTACCGCAAGACCCTGCGTATCCCCAGCTCCACGCAACGACGAAAAAAGCACGCCTGAACACTCAACCAACCCCGGCCGGCCAATGCCTGCCGGCCCATCGACCAGCAACAGGAGACACCCATGCAGATCCACATCTCCGGTCAGAACATCGAAGTCACCGCCGCCCTGCGCCAGCATGTCGAGGACAAGATCGAGAAGTTCCCCCGCCTGTTCGCCAACCTCACCTCCCTGAACGTGGTGCTCAGCGTCGAGCGGCACGAGCACAAGGCTGACGGCACGCTCGGCGCATCCGGCAAGGTCCTGCATGCCGTGGACGTCAAGGAAGACATGTACGCTGCCATCGACGGCATGGTGGAAAAGCTGGTCGTCCAGCTGCGCAAGCACAAGGAGAAACTCAAGGATCACCACCAGGCCGAGGCCCTGAAAGCACGGCAAGGCTGACCCGGAGCAGCGGGATCACGGATAACGGGCCGGGGTCGCCGCCCCGGCCCTTCCGACCTACAATGGCAACCGCTTGATGCGCCGGACTGAACAAACACTGTGGACCAACTGACTGCCCGCCAGCTCTTCGACAGCACCAACGAACACCTTTCTCTCGCCTGGCACGCCGGCGTGCCGGGCGAAGCGCGCATCATCCGGGCGACACAATCCGGTGGCCGACGCGCCTCGCTGGTCGGCTACCTGAACATCATCTACCCCAACCGCGTGCAGATCATCGGCAGCGAGGAACTGGCCTTTCTCGACGCCCTGGAGTCCCGCCAGCGCTGGAGTACCATCCACAAGATCATGGCGCAGGAGCCAACCGCGCTGCTGGTGACCCGCGGTCAGTCACCACCGGCTGACCTGGTGGAGGCAGCCGAAGAAAGCAACACGCCATTGTGGGTCAGCACGCGTGCCGGGCACGAGGTCCTGACCTGGCTGCAATATTTTCTCGCCCGCAAGCTGGCCCGACAGACCACCTTGCACGGGGTGTTGCTGGAGGTGTATTCCATCGGCGTGCTGATCACCGGCGATGCCGGCACCGGCAAGAGCGAGCTGGCACTGGAACTGATTACCCGCGGCCATCGCCTGATCGCCGACGACGCACCCGAGTTCACGCGCATCTCGCCGGATCTCATCGACGGCAGCTGCCCGGAGATCCTGCAGGACCTGCTGGAAGTCCGGGGTCTGGGCGTGCTCAACGTGCGCCACATGTTCGGCCACACCGCGGTCAAGCAGTCCAAATACCTGCGTCTGGTGCTGCATCTGCAGGTCATGGGCGACGGTGCCCAGGCCGAAGCCATGACCCGGCTGACCGGCGACATCGGCGAATTCGAAATCCTCGGCCTCAGCGTGCCGATGATCACCATCCCCGTGGCACCCGGCCGCAACCTGGCGGTACTCGCCGAGGCGGCCGTGCGTAATCACCTGCTGCGCAGCCAGGGCTTCGACCCGGCACAGACCTTCATGGACCGACAGGCACACCAGATGCGTCAAATGAGGCAACTGCCACCATGGTAAGAAAACCCGCCACCCAGATTCTCATCCTCACCGGCATGTCCGGCAGCGGCAAGACGGTTGCCCTGCGGGTCCTGGAAGACCTCGACTTTTTCTGCGTTGACAACCTGCCCACGGCCTTGTTGCCGTCACTGGTGCGCGAGATCAGCGGGCGCAAGTCCAGTGAGTGGCGTCCCATCGCTGTCGGTGTCGACATCCGCAACCGGGCCGAGGACCTGGAGCACATGCCCAACGTGTTGTCGCAGCTTGCCAGTGACAACATTCAGGTGCGCATGACGTTCCTCGATGCCAGCGACGAAGCTCTCATCAAGCGCTATTCCGAGAGCCGCCGGCGCCACCCGCTGTCCGCGGACGGCACCCGCCTGCCGGAAGCCATCGCCACCGAACGCCGACTGTTGCAGCCACTGGCCTCCATCGCCGACGACATCGTCGACACCAGCGACCTCAACGTGCACCAGTTGCGGCGCATGATCGCCACCGAAGTGGGTCGCGGCACCGGTCGCACGACGCTGATGTTCGAATCGTTCGCCTACCGTCGCGGCCTGCCGCTGGATGCCGACTTCGTGTTCGATGCACGCTGTCTGCCGAACCCGCACTGGGTTCCTGCACTACGGCCACTCAGCGGGCTGGACTCCGCCGTGCGCGATTTTTTCCACGACGAGGCGGAGGTCAAGGCATTCAAGGACGGCATTGCCGGATTCCTCACCGAATGGTTGCCGCGCTTCGAGCATGACAAGCGCGGCTATGTCACCGTTTGCATCGGCTGCACCGGCGGGCGCCATCGTTCGGTGTACCTCGCCGAGCAACTGGCCGAACATTTCCGTGACGAACAACGTCAGGCCCTGAGCTACCACCGGGAGCTCGGTTGATGGCCGTCGGCATCCTGCTGTTGACCCATGAAGCGGTCGGCCCCGCGCTGGTCGACGCCGCGCACCACGTCCTCGGCCCCCTGCCGCTGGAGGTCGCCTGCATCGAGGTGCCCGCCGACGCCGACCCGGATCGCAAGCTGCACGTGGCAGCCGAGCAGGCGCGCCAGCTGGACAGTGGCGACGGCGTGCTGGTCCTGACCGACATCTTCGGCGCCACACCCTCCAATATCGCCCGTCGTCTGGACGATTTCGGCACACCTCTGCTGTGCGTGCCGGGGTTGAACCTGCCCATGCTGCTGCGCGTGCTCAACTATGCCGAGCGCCCGCTGGACGAGCTCGCGCAGACCGCGGCCCATGGCGGCCGTGACGGCATTTTCATCGACCAATGAGAACCTCGAAGAACCATGATTGAACAAGCCATTACCGTCAGCAACCGCCTGGGGCTGCATGCCCGCGCCGCCGCCAAGCTGGTCCAGGCGTTGCAGGATTTCGACTGCAATGTCTGGCTCATCCACGGCAGCAAGGAAGTCAACGCCAAGTCCATCATGGGCGTGATGATGCTGGCTGCCGGCCAGGGCACGGAATTGCTCCTGCGTGCCGACGGCCCACAAGCCGACCAGGCCGTCGTCAGTGCCACCGACCTGTTCACGCGCAAGTTCGACGAGGGCGAGTAAACCACGATGGCCGTGCGTCGCAGCGTCGAAGGCAATCCGGCATCCGGCGGGATGGTGCTGGGCCGTGCGCGTCTGCGCACGCCCGGACAGGCCCAGGTTGACAAGCGACCACTGTCACCGGCCCAGGTGGAGCACGAGCTGGCGCGGCTCGAGCGAGCCATCGCCGCCGCGCAACAGGACCTGCTGGACCTCAACGACAAGGTCCGCGGCTCGTTGACCGACGAGATCAGCCAGCTCATCGAAGCACACCGCATGCTGCTGGACGATCCGGAACTGCAACAACGCTTGCGGCATGCCATTCGCAGCAAGCGTCAGCGTGCCAGCCACGCGCTGGCACTGGAGCGAGACCATCTGGTGGCCATGTTCGAGGCCATGGACGATCCGTACCTGCGCGCCCGCAGCGAAGATGTCGACCATGTCATCCGCCGCGTGCAGGACGCCTTGACCCAACACGCCAGTCGCGAGGAGAAGAAGCTGGCCGAACGCGTGGGCGAGATTCTCATCGCCGACAGCGTCGGGCCGGCCGAGATGCTGCAACTGTCGCGGCGCGGTCTGCTGGGCGTGGTCACCACCGGCGGCAGTGCCTATTCGCACAGCGCCATTCTGGCACGCAGCATGCACCTGCCCATGCTGGTCGGCGCACAAGATGCGCTCAACGACATCAAGGACGGCGACCTGATGCTGGTCGACGCCGAAAGCGGTCATGCCATTGCTCACCCGGCGGCACAAGACCTGGCCGGCTACCGCAAATGGCAGCGCCAGGCCATCGCCGAGGGCAAGCGTCTGGCCAGTCTTGCCGGTGCGGACACGGTGACCGCCGACGGCCAACGGCTTCATCTGTACGCCAATGCCGAGCTGGCCAGTGACATCGGCAGCGCGCGTCGCCTGGGATGCTCCGGCATCGGCCTGTATCGCACCGAATTCCTGTTCCTGAGCCGCGAAGACAGCCCGGACGAGGAAGAACAGTTCGAGGCTTACCGCGAGGCGGTCCTCGGCATGGCTGGCCTGCCGGTCACCATCCGCACGCTGGATCTCGGGGCCGACAAACTCGATCCGGGCGGCGTCGCCCCGCGCAACGAGGACAATCCCGCCCTCGGCGTGCGGGGCGTGCGCCTGTCGCTGCGTCGCCCGGCAGTCTTCACGCAACAGCTGCGCGCCATCGCCCGCGCCGCCTGGTACGGCCCGGTTCGCATTCTCATCCCCATGGTCACCGTCATTGACGAAATGCGGGCCGTGCGCGAACTGCTGGACCTGTGCCTGGCCAATCTGCGCGAGGAAGGCCAATCGGTGCCCGACAGCATCGAGGTCGGGGCCATGATCGAAGTACCGGCCGCCGCCATCGGCATCCGCAACCTGCTGCACGAATGTGATTTCATCGCCATCGGCACCAACGACCTGGCCCAGTACGTGCTGGCTGTCGATCGCAACAACGAGGCCCTGGGCGACCTGCACGATCCACTCCAACCTTCGCTTCTGCGACTGCTGAACCAGGTGATCGGCGCTGCGCGTCGTGCCGGGAAGTCGGTGTGCCTGTGCGGCGAGATTGCCGGCGACGACCGCTTCACCGCCCTGCTGCTGGCTCTCGGCCTGACCGAGTTCAGCATGCATCCGGGCCAGATCCTCACCATCCGCGACAGCATCGCGAAGCTGGACCGCCGCGCCTTGCGCTCACTGGCACCCCGGTTGCTGCATGCGGCCAGTTCCGGCGATGTCGAGGCATTGCTTGAACAGACCGCTCGCTGATCCGCAATGCTGCCGCCGCCTTGGTCGGGGAAGCGAAAGCAGTCGCTGCATGAATCGTCGCTGACAAGGGCCACCTGCCAGCCGGACTCCCAATCGCTACAATGCCACGCCTCGCTTTGCGCGCATGTTTTTGTCCTTCATGAATCGCACCAACTCGTCTTCATTGCTGATGCCTGACCTGCCCGGCCATCGTCATCATGGCGCCACGCCCGCCATACACACCCGCTCGCCGCGGCGCCTCCACGCATGACCGAACCACGGCGACATCATCGGCACTGGCACACAAGCGCCCTTTGGCTGATCGTGGCGCTGGCCCTGTTCCTGCCGGTGCAGGCGGGTTTGTGGTGGTTGCATGGCGACTTGTTCAGCTGGGCCAATGTTGCCGCCAGCACCGGCATTGTCTGCCTGTTTCTGGCCTCGTCCTGGTTGCTGCACCACGCACCGCGCCTGTGGGCCGGCCTGGCCGCACTGGCCGTCATCGTGTTGATCTTCCTGCGCCTGCTGTTTGCCGGTATCGTGCATTTCTCCGGACGCGGCTTCGACGCCAACCTGTTCATCAATTTCAACCCCGAAGCCATGCAGGTCGCCTGGGACCAGTACCGCGCCTGGTTCCTCGTTTTCGGGCTGGCGATCATCGCCGTAGTGGCCTTGTTTGCCTGGCTGGGCCGACGCTTGTGGGCACCGCGTGCATCACTGGCGGCCGGGCTTGGCATCCTCGGCATCATTCTGCTGGCATCGGGGCACCCGGCCAGTCCCGGCTGGCAGCTCTACGCTGCTGCCCATGAATGGATGACGCCCAAGAGCATCGCGCTGGCCAGCGGCCGGCTGGACGTGTGGCAGAAAAGCCCGCTGGTACATGTCGATCTCGTCAGCAAGCAGAACCTGTGGGCCAGACCCGGCCAGCCGCCGAAGAACTTGATCCTGTTGTACATCGAATCGGGCGGCCTCGGGTTTGTCGACAATCCCCGGCAACCTGGCCTGATGCCGACCATGCACCGGCTGATCGAGGAACACGGCTTTCTGCCCTATATCCAGGCGTCCAGCTACATCACCGTCGAAGGCCTGACCAACAGCATGTGCGGCACGCTGCTGCCGTTCCAGCACGGCAGCGACACCATGGCCGGCTTCGACAACATGGTCGACCAGATGCCTTGCCTCGGCGACATATTGCATGCCGCCGGCTACCAGCAGAGCTATCTTGGCGGCTCCGGCAAGAAGTTCGCCGGCAAGGGTCGCTTTCTGGCCATCCACGGCTACGACAAGGTCATGGGCCTGGGTGACTGGCGCGAGCTCGGCCTGGACCAGCGTCCCGGCAGCTGGGGCCTCAGTGACGTGGACTTGTTCCAGCAGTCGCTCGAGGAACTTGCCCGGCTGCGCGCCAGCGGCAAACCGTTCAACCTCACCATGCTGACCATCGGTACGCATATCCCCGGCTTTGCCTACGAGGAATGCACGCCTTACGACAACGGCAACGACAGTTTTCTCAATGCCGTGCATTGCACCGACCAGCTCATCGGTCGCTGGCTCGATGAACTGCGCCAGCGCGGTTGGCTCGATGCCAACACCATCGTTGCCATCACCGGTGACCACAACTTCTTCCCCAACCCGAGAATGCGTCACCTGTTCGGTGACAAGGCCACCGACCAACGCCGATTGCCATTTGTCGTCATCGGCAAGAACCTGCCGCAGCCGGTGCAACAGCATGGCTCGGGCGTTGATATCGCACCCACGCTGCTGGACCTTCTCGGCGTCACGACCAATGCACGCTTTGCCCTGGGGCGCTCCTTGCTGCGAGACAAGCACAGACTGGACTACTTTCCCAGCCGCTATATCGACACCTGGAACGACCAGCAGTGGAACTTCGACGACCCGTTCGACTGCAACCCGGCCAACCACGCGCGCATTCCCGGCAAGCAGCCCTTGAGCCGCTGCGAGCGCAAGGAGCTGGCCACCATCCTGCGCAAGCAGGCACGGCTGCTGTCGGCCCCGCCGGTGCAAATGAACTGCGCGGCCATCGAACCCATCGCCATCCACTTGCCAGCAAGCAACGACGGCAAGCTGGCCGTCATGGTCTCGGGCAGCCCGCAGGCCGAACGTTTCACCTGGCAGCAGCGCCACATCGAAGCCGACCGCAAGGGCCTGTTCTTCATGGCGCTCGACGGCAAGGGCCGCTTGCTCCGTCGTGAATATGCGCCGGTGGATCAGCTGGACAAGAAATTTGCCGACAAGCCCGATCTCGGCAACAGCGCCCTGCTGCTGATCGTCTGGCTGCCAGGAGACGACACCAGCGACAAGGCGGCTCACCTGCCAGGCTGGTTGGTCAAGGCCGGCGCCAGCGATCGGCCGGGTGCCTGGTTGTTCGGCGTCAAGAACCAGACGCTGGCGCTCGTGACGGCCAGCAAGGCCGGCGATCTCCAGGTGACGTCGACACAGTGTCGATCGCTGCTCGCGCCGCCCGACAGCACGGAATAATCAGCGTTATGCGCTAGCCTGCATAATTCATGAGGGTCGCGGATGATTGCGGAATTCGCAGCAAGCCACGCGAAGGGCCGAAGGAAAAGCGTAGCGGGGACTACGGTTTGACTGAGGACCGAGTGTGGCGCCGCGAGAAACCGCAAGGGCCGCGACAGAACGGCACGAAAACACGCTGCGAATGTTGATTTAGCCCAAAAATGTGCACAGACTATTGAATTTCCAATGCTTTATGGCAAGTGCCGTTCGACCTTGTGAATAATGCAGGCTAGTTACCGTTGACACGCGTCACGTGACGCAAGACAATCACAGTGTGATCAAGACGTGTGCAGATCGAGCTACGCGAGACCTTTACGTTACTGGAAAATCCAGGCAGTTCCCTCCCGACGCTTCCAAGCGGGCCAAACGCAAGTTGGAATACATTGATTTGGCTACTTGTCTTGAAGACTTGAAGGTTCCACCGGGGAATAGACTGCATGGGCTTGAGGGTAACCGCAAAGGGCAATATTCAATATCCATCAACATGAAATGGCGTATCTGTTTTGTGTTCGACGATGACGATGCTTTCGATGTTGAGGTCTGCGATTACCACTGACGGCGAGGTTGCAATGAGTATTCCCAACACAATGAGTATGAAGCGGCGGCCTACGCATCCCGGCGAGATGCTGCGGGAAGACTTTATTCCAGACTATGGTCTGACCGTGTCAGAGCTGGCAAACAACTTGGGTGTTTCACGCCAGTCGGTTAATGAGCTGCTGCGCGAGCGCCGGGCAGTCAGCCCGGAAATGGCGCTTCGTTTGGGGCGGCTTTTCGGGAACTCTGCACAGTTTTGGGTGAATGCACAGCAAGCTGTGGATTTATGGGATGCAAATCAGACCATAAAAACGGATATTGAAAAGATCCAGCCACTTGCTCCCGCATAACAAGTCAATGCGGCGGATGCGCTTGACAGCGCGCCACTGATTTCCGGCACTCGCGGTCGTCGATGAGGCGCCAGGCGATGTCCTCGCCGGCACGCAGCGGTACGCCGGGCTGGCCGCCGAAATCCAGCGTCTCGGGTACCGTCCAGGGCCGGCGCTCCAGCGTGATGCGGCCCTGGTTGCGCGGCAAGCCGTAGAAATCCGCGCCATGGAAGCTGGCAAAGCCCTCCAGTTTGTCCAGCGCGCCGACGGCCTCGAAGGCCTCGGCGTACAACTCGATAGCGGCATGTGCCGAGTAGATGCCGGCGCAGCCACAGGCGCTTTCCTTGGCCGCACGCGGATGCGGCGCACTGTCCGTACCGAGGAAAAAATGCGTATCGCCGGAGGTCGCGGCCCGCAGCAATGCCTGGCGATGCCGTTCGCGCTTCAGCACGGGCAGGCAGTAGTGGTGCGGGCGCAGGCCGCCGGCGAAAATCGCATTACGATTCATCAGCAGGTGCTGCGGGGTGATGGTGGCACCAACATGCGCCGGCGAATCGGCGACGAATGCCACGGCCTGGGCGGTGGTCACGTGCTCCAGCACCAGACGCAGCTCCGGAAAATCACGGCGCAAGGGCGCCAGGTGCCGCTCGATGAACACCGCCTCGCGGTCGAACACGTCCACCGCCGGATCGGTGACCTCGCCGTGCATCAGCAATGGCAGCCCATGGCGCTGCATGGCCTCCAGCACCGCATGCACATGGCGCAGCTCGCGCACGCCACTGGCCGAGTTGGTGGTGGCCCCGGCCGGATAGTACTTCACGGCCTTGACCACCTCGCCGCCCGCGGCCGCCTCGATCTCCGCCGGCGTGGTGGCCTCGGTGAGATAAAGCGTCATCAGCGGCTGGAAGTTCGTGTCCTGCGGCAAGGCGGCCAGAATACGCTGCCGGTAGGCCTCGGCCTGGGCCACGGTGACTACCGGCGGCTTCAGGTTGGGCATGACGATGGCGCGGCCGAATTGCCGTGCACTGGCGCCGACGACCGCGGTCATGAGGTCGCCATCACGCAGATGCAAGTGCCAATCATCAGGCCGGGTGATGTTGATGCGTTGTGTATCCATCGCGGCAGTGTAACCGCTGGCGCCACGGCAACAATGCCATCAGCGATCCGGCAGGCCGTGCTTGATGCGCCGCAGGCGCCGCCGGTCGGCCTTGTCCGGCCGTCGGTCCGGGTGCACCGGCCGGCTGAGCCGCAGCTGTTCGCGCTGACGCTCGCGCGCCTCGCGGCTGGCTTCGGTCTCGCGATATAGCGCTTGTGCCAGCTTGGCCGGACCGCGCTTGTCGGCCAGGGCCAGCACCTCGACATCGAAACGCTCGTGGCCGCGCGTGACCTGCAATCGGTCACCCGGCTTGACCGCTTTCGATGGCTTGCAGCGGCTGCCGTTCAATTCCACCTTGCCGCCATCGATGGCCTCGCGACTCAGCCGGCGTGTCTTGAAGAAGCGCGCCGCCCACAACCACTGGTCGGCACGCACACTCTCGATCTCGTCCATGCCGTTACGGTAGCCCGGCCGCATGCACATCGGCAACTGCACGCCCGGAAGGATCAGCCGCACTGGCGAAGGCTTCGTCCCAGGCCAGTGCCGCCTCGCTGGAGCAGGCAATCGACTTGCCGCCCGGCACCGTCGTCGCACAGGCCGCACCCGGGAAAGCCTCCTCGAACAGCTTGCGATACCAGTACGCTTCCTTGCTGGCCGGCGTGTTGTATGGAAAACGGATGGCCGCCGTGGCCATCTCGCGGTTACTGACGACGGCCTCGGCATGCGCCTTGAGGCCATCGATCCAGCCATAACCCACGCCATCACTGAACTGCTCTTTCTGGCGCCACAGAATGCTGTCCGGCAGCACGCCGGCAAAGGCCTCGCGCAGCAGCGCTTTTTCCATGCGCCCCGGCCCGGCCATCTTGTGCACCGCATCGATGTCCATGGCAACGTCCAGGAACTCGAGGTCCAGAAACGGCACCCGTGCCTCCACGCCCCAGGCCATCATGGCCTTGTTGGCGCGCAGGCAATCGTAGCTGTGCAAAGCATCCAGCTTGCGCACCGTCTCGGCATGAAATTCCTCGGCCGACGGGGCCTTGTGAAAATACAGGTAGCCGCCGAACATCTCGTCCGAGCCTTCGCCGGACAGCACCATCTTCACGCCCATCGCCTTGATGCGTCGCGCCAGCAGGTACATCGGCGTGGACGCGCGCACCGTGGTGACATCGTGGCTCTCGATGTGGCGAATGACCTCGGGCAAGGCATCCAGGCCTTCCTCGAATGTGTAGGTGAAGCCGTGGTGCACCGTGCCCAGGTCCTCGGCTGCTTCCGCCGCGGCCTTGAGGTCCGGCGAGCCCTCCAGGCCGATGGCAAAGGAGTGCAACCTGGGCCACCAGGCCTCGCTGCGGTCATCGTCCTCCACGCGCGCGCGCGCGTAGCGGGCCGCACAGGCCGCCACCAGCGATGAATCCAGGCCACCGGAAAGCAGCACGCCCCAGGGCACGTCGCTCATGATCTGCCGGTGCACGGCCTCCTCCAAGGCCTGCCGCAGTTCTGCCGGAGCCACCGCCTGCCCGCACGTGGCCGCATAGTCCCGCCACGGCCGCCGATGGTAGCGCCGCAAACCGGATTCACTGTCGTACACATGCCCGGGCGGGAACACGCTGACATCAGCACAAAGATCGACCAGCGCCTTCATCTCCGACGCCACGCACACGTGCCCGGCCGCATCATGGCCCCAGTACAGCGGCACCACGCCCACCGGGTCACGGGCAATCAGGTATCGCCCGCTCAGCGTGTCGCGCAGGACGAAGGCGAAAATGCCGTTCAACCGGTCCAGCCAGCCCTCGCCGCCCGCGGCAGCCAGGGCGCTGATGACCTCGCAATCCGAGCCGGTGGTGAACTCGTAGTCCAAACCTTCCCGCAGCGCGCGATGATTGTAGACCTCGCCATTCACGGCCAGCACCAGGCGCCCGTCGCGCGAGACGATGGGTTGGCCACCCGATTCGGGATCGACAATGGCCAGGCGCTCATGCACCAGCACCCCGCCGGCATCGACATGCACGCCGCTCCAGTCCGGGCCGCGATGGCGCTGACGCTGCGACGCTGCCAGCGCCGTACGCCGCAAGGCAGCGAGGTCCGCCCCGGCTTCGAGATCCAGCATGGCAAAGATCGAACACATGATTTTCCTCCGGTGTCGTGATGACTGCGGAGGCCCGCACGCGGGCAAGAAAAAACCCGCTCCGGGCGGGCTCTCGCGCGTGGGTTGAAAAAATACAGCTACACGCAAGCCCGCCGGTAGTTGGCGTTATTGCGATTGGAATTGCCGGCCACGCGCACCGCGCCGCCCAAAGGGGCAGCGTTGCGGGAAAAACATGGCAGGCAGAAACAGTCCATGACGCGATAAAACCAGAAACCCGCCCCGCGCGCAAGTACCACGCCTGTCTTCTTCGACCCGAACCAGGCCCCAGCCCGAAAATGGAGCGCCGGCATCTTGCCGGCAAGCAGTGCGAGCAGGATGCTCGCGGTCCTTGCCGACGGTGCGCCGGCATCTTGCCGGCAAACAATGCGAGCAGGATGCGCGCGGTCCTTGGCACGAACGGCTTGTCCCGATTCCCGATTCCCTGCTCCCGATTCCCTGCTCCCGATTCCCTGCTCCCGATTCCGGCCGCAAACGTCCAGGAGGTCCATGAGCAGGCCTGCATCATCGCAGCCCCACAAGGCCCGTCATGTGTCGCACGGTGGTTCCCCGGATCGGGTAGCGTTTGCACCGTGTTGCAAACTCGACGGCCAATGAACCCACGCGTCCCAGAATGTCGCGTGCCGTCATCGCCGGCACGTCGTTGACCGCGGCCAACTTCAGCAGATCGTCACGCGAGATGTTGTCGGCTTCCCCGCACACGTCGAGGCTGTGCTGTCCCACCGGACCCTCGCTGAAGGTCAGGTCGAACGCCGGTGCCACGCGCCAACGCAAATCCCTTTCGAGTCGCCAGGCAAAGTTCTTGGGGTGATCGTCACGGTTGTGGAACACAACGTTGAATACGGCACGGACAAAGGCTTTCCGTACCTCCCGTTCGTCGCGGGTCAACAGGCGCGTGGCACGCAACAATGCCGTGTAATCCACCGTGCTCGGCGTGCGGAAGTCGGCATGCAGCAGGCCGGCAAGGCTGTGTATGGGCACGCGCATGCCATGCTCACGGTCAAAGCGTTCCACGCCGAATGCGGCCATGTCGGAACCCAGGTCAAACCAGCGCGTACGAGGCATGTCGATGCCACAGTCACGCGCAAGCTCGGCGTACAGCTGTTCGATGGCACACACTTCCTTGTGCTCGCCTTGCGCCGGAAACTTCACCAGCCACGGCATGCCGGGTGCATCATGCCGCGTACTGACCTTGCCGCTTGCATCGTCGAATCGGATCAATGCCTTCGGCCGTGCACCTTGCGGTGAACCACCGGCAACCGCCAGCGCGCGCAGGGAATCGCCTGCCTCACCCTCCACCACGCGCCGATTCTCCCGCGCGACAGCCAGGAGGTCCCAATCAGGTTCGTTCGCCCGGACATCGCGCGCTGGCACATACCGTAGCGCCCCCATGGCACGGTCACCGATGAATGCCAGCCGATCCAATGGGCCTGGATGACGCACGCCCTGGCGTCGAAACAGGCGATCCATGAGCATCAGGCCCCAACCATCGGGGAGGCTGTCCGCAAGCAATCCGGGAAGCCGGTGCAAAAACAACGGGAATTCGCCATACGCCGCCGCCCGCAACTTCAGGTGTACCGGCGACAATTCCAGGCCACGCTGAAGTGCGGCAGGCGAATACTCGAAGAGCAGAGTTTGTCCGTCATCCGCCAGAGTGCCGAGCAACCAGTCCTCGCCCCATCCCGCGTAATGAACATCGAGCTTCTTCATCAGGATTTCCGTTTCGACGCACGCCGCCGCCGACCCGCCGCTTCAGCCCGTTCCATCTGCGCGATGGACTGCCGCTTGAGAACAAACAGGCCTTCCAGTTCGTTTGTCAGGCCCAGGGCCTGCACGGTGGCAATCAACGTTTCGAGCGAGCACCGGCCATTTTTCTCCAGATGTTGCAACGCCCCCAGCGAGATGCCAGCCATGTCGGCCAACACCGCCTGCGACAGATTCTGGGCAAGCCGCTGATCACGCAACCTCCCACCAAGCGCCGCAAGTACCTCCGACCTCGATAGCATCGCAAAAGTCATTCAAATGCCTGTTGTTGCAATTGATCCAAATCAACATGCATATTATCGCATGTTGCGAGAGGCGCGGCTGTTCTTTCCGTTACGTTGCCACCACGATGACAGCCTTCCTGCCCGCTCGGCGCGGGCCGGACACCAAACCCAGCCCCAAAACGGT
>CAZOXZ010000038.1:0-19186 GCA_964583865.1 uncultured Rhodanobacteraceae bacterium
CTGCAGGAGCGAGCCTCCTCGCGACCGGGCGAACAGCTCAGTCGCGGTTGCCGGGAAGGGCCGTCATCGGGTGACGGTCGCACAAACACGTGCGAGGTTGGGGTGACCGGATGCGGGTGTTTCGCACAATGGTGGCAAATCAGTCGAGGCTGTAGCCGAATTGGGCCTTGAAGTGGTCCTTGAACGTTTCCAGGTTGAAGTTCTGGTTCTGGGTGCCCGGCTCGGCAACCTTCAGTGCGCCCATCAGGGATGCCACGCGACCGGTGGTGGCCAGGTCCAGGTTATTGGTCAGCCCGTGGATCAGGCCGGCACGATAAGCGTCACCACAGCCGGTGGGATCAGACACCTTTGCCGGCTTGGCGGCCGGAACCTCGATGGTCTCCGTCGCGGTGTGGATCCGTGAGCCACTGGCTCCGCGGGTGACGAAATAGGCCTGGACACGGTCGGCAATATCGGCTTCGCTGTAGCCGGTGCGCTCCTGCAGCAGCTGGGACTCGTAGTCATTGACGGCAACATAGGTTGCCTGGTCGATGAACGTCTTCAGGTCGTTGCCGTCGAACAGCGGCATGCCCTGGCCAGGGTCGAAGATGAACGGCGTGCTTTGTTCGGCAAATTCGGTGGCGTGCTGGATCATTGCTTCGCGGCCGTCCGGCCCGACAATGCCGAAGTCGATGCCGGTGACGTCGCGCACGTGGTTTTCGTGCGACCGTTCCATGGCGCCCGGGTGGAACGCGGTGATCTGGTTGTCGTCCAGGTCGGTGGTGATGAATGCCTGGGCCGTGAACATGTCCGGCAGCTCCTTGACCTGATCCAGACGGATGTCGAGGGCGGCGAAGTACTCGCGATATGGGGTGAAGTCACCGCCTACCGTGGCCATGGGGACCGGCTCACCACCCAGAAGCTTCAGGTTGTAGGCGATGTTGCCTGCGCAGCCGCCAAACTCACGCCGCATCTTCGGCACGAGAAAGGCCACGTTCAACATGTGGATCTTGTCCGGCAGAATGTGGCGCTTGAAATGATCGTTGAACACCATGATGGTGTCGAATGCGAGCGAACCACAGATAAGTGCAGGCATCGAGGCAACCTCTCGTCCGGACAGAAGGCGAAAGCCGCGATTATACATGTTGCAGCAAGCGGCAATTCATGTGGTACATGACATGATCCGATGGTCGAGCCCTTTGCGTGTCTTGCTTCCACCCGGACACGTCACTAAACTTGCCGGCTCCCCTGCTTAGGTCGCGTGGTCGTCAGATCTCATGTTCAAATTCTTTACCGGATTCTTTTCCAACGATCTGTCGATCGATCTTGGTACTGCCAATACCCTCATCTATGTGCGCGACGAAGGCATTGTGCTGAATGAACCTTCGGTCGTCGCGATTCGCCAGGACCGTGGTCCGGGCGGTCCGCGCTCGGTCGCGGCTGTCGGCATGGACGCCAAGAAAATGCTGGGACGCACGCCCGGCAACATTGCTACCGTGCGCCCGCTGAAGGATGGTGTCATCGCTGATTTCACGATGACCGAAGCGATGCTGCAGCATTTCATTCGGCAGGTGCACAAATCCCGGTTTCTGCGCCCCAGTCCGCGTGTCCTGGTTTGCGTCCCCTGTGGCTCGACACAAGTGGAGCGGCGCGCCATCAAGGAGTCGGCCGAAGGGGCGGGCGCCCGTGACGTGTTCATCATCGAGGAGCCCATGGCGGCAGCCATCGGCGCTGGAATCCCGATCGGGGAAGCCTGTGGGTCGATGGTGCTGGACATCGGCGGCGGAACATCCGAGGTCGCGGTGATTTCGCTCAACGGCATCGTGGATTCGCAATCGGTGCGGATTGGCGGCGACCGCTTTGACGAGGCCATCATCAACTATGTGCGCCGGAATCATGGCACCCTCATTGGCGAGACGTCGGCCGAGCGCATCAAACTCGAGATTGGCTGCGCCTTCGCTCAAGATGAGATTCGCGAGATACAGGTTTCCGGACGCAACCTGGCCGAGGGTGTGCCACGCATCATAACGATGAACTCCAATGAAGTTCTTGACGCCTTGACCGAGCCCCTGGCCGGCATCGTTGCGGCGGTGAAATCCGCACTGGAACAAACGCCGCCGGAACTGTCCGCAGACGTGGCCGAGCGCGGCATCGTACTCACCGGCGGCAGTGCCCAGTTGCGTGACCTGGACAAGTTGATTTCCGAAGAAACAGGTTTGTATGTGCAAGTGGCCGATGACCCGCTGACGTGCGTGGCACGCGGTGGTGGTCAGGCGCTCGAACTTGTCGATCGCGATGGCAGTGATTTCTTCTCACCGGAATGATATCTGTCGGGTCATGACGGTACGCCTGCCTCGATTCCAATGGCCCTGACGAGGAGCAACGACCGCGCGTCGTTGTTTTCCCCGGACGTGGCCGGGACCATCCAGCTGATGGTGTACCTTGCGCTGGCCTGCGGTCTGATGCTGGCGGATCATCATTTCGGGATGCTGCAACGCGCCCGCCAGGTGAGTGCCGTGATTGCCGAGCCGGTGTTCATGGCCGCGGCATTGCCGGCAAAAATTGCGCACGGCATGGACGCGGCGCTGACCGACCGACGCACATTGCGCAAGGAGAACCGGCAATTGCGTGAGTCCCTGTTGCTGGCCGAGGCGCGTATCGACCGGTTGCGCCGTCTCGGCGCGCAGAATCGGCGGTATCGTCAGTTGCTTGCGGTGCAGGACCAGCTGGATTTCAAGGTTCAGACGGCACGCCTCGTCGGCGTGGATCTTGGCCGTTATCGTCACCGCGTCCTCATCGGCGCCGGTGCGGATCAGGGCATCAGCGTCGGCATGACCATCATGGATGCCCGTGGCGTCATGGGCCAGGTGGTCGAAGTCGGCAAGAACACCGCCCAGGTGATGCTGATCACGGACCCGGAACACGACATCCCGGTTGTCGTCGAGCGTACCGGACTGCGCCTGATCGCTCGCGGCACCGGCCGACGCGATGACTTGCGGGTAGGCGCGATTCCGCTCAGTGCGGATATCCGGGTCGATGATCGCCTGATCACTTCGGGTCTGGGTGGGCAGTTCCCGGCAGGCTTTCCGGTGGCACGCGTCACGGCGGTCAAGGTGGGTGTGGACGGCATGTTCAAGGTCGCCGATGCCACCCCTGCGGCGGATCTTGGACGCAGCACGGAGGTGTTGGTTTTGCGTCCTCACGCCACCGCCATGGGGCCGCCCGCCCCGGCCCCCGCATTCGGCCCGCCAGTGTCGCCGGAAGCAGCACGTGATGGCGCTTCGGGAGCGCAGTGAACGATGAAACGTGACGTTTCCCTGGCGTTTGTTTTCAGCGTGGCAATCGCGTTTCTGCTGATTCTCGTTCCATTCCCTGATGCCCTGGCTGCATGGAAACCGTACTGGCTGGCCATGGTGCTGTTGTACTGGATCATCGAGGATGAACAGCGGGTCACTCTGGGCCTGTTGTTCTTCCTCGGCCTGGCTGCTGACGTACTGGTCGGCAACCTCCTTGGTGAACAGGCCTTGCGATTGATTGTGCTGGGCTTCATCGCCTTGCGTTATCGTTCAAGGCTGAGATTCTTCACCATGTGGCAGCAGACACTGGCGATTCTGTTGCTGTTGTTCAACGATCGCATACTGCTGCTGATGGTGCGGGCCTTTGCCGGTCGCGGTTGGCCGGCATGGGACTATTGGCTGTCGCCTCTGGCCGGAGCGTTGTTGTGGCCGTTCGTGTTCCTGCTGCTGGATGGCCTGCGCTCACACGCCAGGCTGAGGGACTGATGGTGCCTGGCCGCAAGCCATTTGCCGGATTTTTCTGGGGAGGCTGATCGTGGGCGCACGCCAACAGCAGCCGCTGAAATGGGAAGCGGATGAGCGCCAACTCTTCCGTGGACGTGCGTGGCTCACTTTCGGGCTGCTGCTGCTGGCGTTGACGTTGCTGGCAGGCCGCTATTTCTGGCTTCAGGTCATCCAGTACGACCAGTTCAGCACGCGCGCACGCAACAATCGGGTTCATTTGCGCCATCTGCAACCGCCGCGCGGGTTGATTTTTGATCGCAATGGCGTTCTTCTGGCTGAAAACAGGCCGGCCTTCCGCCTGGAGGTGATTCCCGAGCGGGTCGACGACATCGATGCGATGCTCGAACGCCTGGCGCGTATCGTGCCGCTGTCTGACGCGGACCTGGAACGCTTCGGCGACCAGCTTGGTCAGCACAGGAGCTTCCAGCGCGTACCGTTGAAGTTCGACCTGAGCGACGTGGACATGGCGCGTTTTGCCGTGAGGCGCTGGCGATTTCCGGGCGTGGAAATCCAGCCGTACCTCACACGCGAATACCCGCTGGGCTCTTACCTCGCCCATGTGATCGGCTATGTGGGCCGGATTGACGACAACGACCTCGTCGACCGTGACGCCAAGCGTTATGCCGGGGCAACGCATATCGGCAAGATCGGGATCGAGCGTTATTACGAATCCCTGCTGCATGGTGTTCCGGGCTATGAGCTGGCCGAGGTCAATGCGGACCAGCGCCCCTTGCGCGTGCTCGAGCGGCATTCGCCCGAACCGGGCGTGAACCTGATCCTGACAATCGACGCCAGGCTGCAGAAGGCCGCCGTCGAAGCACTGGGTGAGCGCGCCGGTGCGGTGGTTGCCATGGATCCCCGCAACGGCGAGGTTCTGGCCATGGTGAGCCGTCCGGGTTTTGATCCCAACCTGTTCGTCAACGGTATCAGCCATCTGGATTATTCCGCGCTGTTGGCAGATCCGATGAAACCGTTCCTGAACCGGGCCTTGCGTGGCGTGTATCCACCCGGCTCGACCATCAAGCCGTTCATGGGACTTGCCGGGCTGGTGATGGATCTGCGCACCCCGTCGGACAAGACGCTTTCGACCGGGACATGGTATTTGCCCGGCGTGTCACGCGGGTATCGTGATGATCGCCGTGGCGGCTTCGGTTGGGTGGACCTGGACACGGCGATCACCCGATCGGTGAATACATACTTTTATCAGCTGGCCCATGACATGGGCATCGACCGCATGGCGGCCTTCATGAAGAAGTTCGGCTTCGGCCAGCCCACCGGCCTGGATCTGATCGGCGAAGCCGACGGCATCCTGCCCTCGCGGCAATGGAAGCGCGCGCACAAGGGCAAGCCCTGGTATGCGGGCGAGACCGTGATTGCCGGCATCGGTCAGGGGTACTGGTCCGTGACGCCGCTGCAACTGGCGCACGCGGTGACCATCCTGGCCAATGGCGGGCACAGCTACAAGCCTCATCTGTTGCGTGCCACGAGCAGGGGCATCGGTGGCAGCGTGACGATGGTGGATGAACCAAACGCGGTGGACGTGGATGCGGCGCGTGCCGACGCCTACGCCGTGGTCCGCGAGGCCATGGTGCATGTGGTGAACAGCCCCAACGGTACGGCTCGCGGCATCGGAGAAGGCTTTCCGTTTGCCATCGCCGGCAAGACTGGAACCTCCGAACGGGTGTCACGCACGACCAAGGCCTACCGTTCGAACCTGTCGCGTGACGAACTGGCCGAACTGCATCATGCACTGTTCGAAGCGTGGACGCCGGCGCGTGACCCGCGCATCGTGGTAATCGTCATCGTCGACCATGGCGCTTGGGGTTCCAGCGCCGCGGCGCCGGTGGCGCGGCGTGTGCTGGATGCATGGCTGGAAACGGACGCTGCCAGGCAGTTGCTGGAAGCGCAACGGGACGCGGAGATGGCGCCGTGAGTTCCGTGATCCGCACCCGTGCAAGCCGCCTGCTGCGGCGCATTGTTGCCCGGCCCAGGCTGGACGTGCCGTTGATGATTGCCCTGCTGCTGCTGATGGGTACAGGGCTTGCGGTGTTGTACAGCGCCGGTGACATGAATGCCGGTCTTGTGTGGCGCCAGGCCGCTCGCCTTGGTCTCGGGATCCTGTTGCTGTTCATCGTCTCGCGGTTGCCGCCGCCGATGCTGCGTGTCTGGACGCCCTGGTTTTACGGTGTCAGCACGGCGCTGCTGGTGCTGGTGCTGCTTTTCGGTGAAGGTGACGGCGCCATTCGTTGGCTGGATCTCGGCTTTGTGCGATTCCAGCCCTCGGAATTGCTGAAGCTGGCCACGCCCATGATGCTGGCCTGGTATCTGCATTCGCGGCGCTTGCCGCCCACTTGGGGTCAGTTGGGCGTGTGTGCACTGATCATTGCCATTCCAGCGGGCATGATTGCCGAGCAGCCTGATCTCGGTACGGCCCTGCTTGTCGTCGGTGCGGCGGTGTTCGTGGTGTTCCTGGCCGGCCTTAAGTGGCAGCGGATCGCCCTGCTGGGATCGCTGTTCCTGGCGAGCTTGCCGGTCGCCTGGCATTTTCTGCATGACTATCAGCGCCAGCGCGTGCTGACTTTGCTGAACCCGGCCTCCGATCCGCTGGGCAGCGGCTGGCACATCATCCAGTCCAAGATCGCCGTGGGGTCCGGCGGCCTGCTGGGAAAAGGCTGGCATCAGGGCACGCAGTCCCACCTGGAGTTCCTGCCCGAGCACACCACGGACTTCATTCTTGCCGTTCTGGCCGAGGAATTTGGTCTGGTGGGCGTGTTGTTGTTGTTTGCCCTGTACGCTTTCATCATCGGCCGTTGCATGTACATCGTGATCCAGGCCCGGGACACCTGGTCGCGGCTTGTGGGTGGTTCGCTGGCGCTGAGTGTGTTCGTGTACGTGCTGGTCAATGGCGGCATGGTCAGTGGCGTGTTGCCGGTGGTTGGCGTACCCTTGCCGCTGGTGAGTTACGGCGGAACGTCTGCGGTTTCCCTGTTGACCAGTTTCGGAGTGTTGATGTCCATCCACGCGCACCGCAAACTGACCGCGGACATGCGCTCCGGATGATGATCCAATGGCCGGAACCGATGCTTTTTCCCCGATCAGGCTTGGGAAGGTTTGTCGGACGAGACAATTGGCCGGTCTCCTTTGTACTGCGTGCTACGCTATGTCCATGACAATGAAATCTCTGGTTCCCTTTCTTTTTGCAGCCAGTGCCATGCTGGTGCCGTGGCTTCCCGGGGCGGTGTCTGCCGGCGAGAAGCACCCTGGTGAAACCGCTTTCGCCGAGCGCGTCGCGCGCGACCACAAAGTGTCGGTGGAAGAGCTCAAGACGTGGCTCGAGGAGGCCGATCGCAAGCAGAGCATCATTGATGCCATGCGGCGCCCGGCCGAGTCTCTGCCATGGCCCGACTACCGCGGGATCTTCCTGACCTCCGGACGCATCGCCTCGGGCGTGGCATTTTATGAGGACAACAAGGCCCTGCTGGACCGTGTCGCAGCCAAATACGGGGTGGATCCGCAGTACGTGGTGGCCATTCTCGGGGTGGAGTCCAACTACGGGCTCAACACCGGCAGCTATCGTGTGCTCGATGCCCTCGTGACCCTGGCGTTCCATTACCCGCCACGGGCCGACTTCTTCCGGGGCGAGCTGGAGAAGTTCCTCACCATGCCGTCCAGCCAGTTGCCCGGGCCACGGGAAGACATCAAGGGATCGTATGCCGGGGCCATGGGTTGGGGACAGTTCATGCCTACCAGCGTCGCAGCCTATGCCCGCGACGAGGATGGCGACGGCCACATCGACCTTGTCCACTCTCTGCCCGACATCACTGCCAGCATCGCCAACTATCTGGCGCGTCATGGCTGGCAGATGGGGCAGCCGGTTGCCATTCCGGCACAACGCAGCGCCGCCGCGGGCAGCGTGAAGACCAGCCGCAGCAAGGTCATCCATACCGTCGGCTCGCTGGCGCGACAGGGTTACACCATCGATGGCGGCCCTGGCAATGATACGCCCGCGACCTTGTTGCAGCTGGAGGTGGGCAGCGAGAAAAAGGACTGGCTGACCTTCAAGAACTTTTACGTCATCACGCGGTACAACCACAGTCCGCTGTATGCCATGGCCGTGACCCAGCTGGCCAAGGCCATCGTAGCCGGCGTGCATGATGACGCCCCGGTGACCGCGACAGGGAAAGTGGCAGACGACGGAATCGACGCGGCGCAATGAGGCTGTTTTGTTGCTGCCTGGTGATGTTGCTTCTGGCGGCATGCGGGCATGAACGCGTGCGGCCGGCGTCCGGTGGCGTGGACGACAACATTCACCTGCCGCAATCACGGCGTTACGCCCAGGCGCAGGATTCCGGCCCGAGTGTCGACGCGGCGGCACGCGAACTGGTCGCAGGCCTGACCGAGCCGGTGCCAAAAGTGGAGCCGCTTTCGCGTTATGGCAACGGGCCGACCTACGAGGTGCGGGGCAGGAAGTATCATGTCCTGCCGGACGCGCGTGGCTACCGTGCACGGGGCGTGGCATCATGGTACGGCAGCAAGTTCCAGGGTCATTTGACCTCGAGCCTGGAGCGCTACGACATGTACAAGTTCACGGCGGCCCACAAGACCTTGCCGTTGCCGACGTACGTGCGCGTGACCAACCTCGACAATGGCAGGAGCGTGGTTGTGCGTGTCAATGACCGCGGCCCGTTTGTCGATGACCGCCTCATCGACCTTTCCTGGGCGGCGGCCGTGCGCCTGGGCTATGCCGCCAATGGAACGGCACGGGTGCTGGTCGCTGCCATCGATCCGCGGCATGCCAAGGAACCGTCTGCCGATCCCGTGGTCACACCTGCAGCCGGTGATCCGGGCCTGTACCTGCAGGTCGGCGCATTTGCCGATCGCCAGCGGGCACAGGAAATGCTCCTGCAGCTGCAGACGCTTGGTATCTCGGCAGGATTTCTGCAGCATGTCGAGACAGCCGGGCGCAAGCTCACCAGGGTGCGCATCGGGCCACTGGCGGGGCCGCACAAGGCGCAGGCGGTGCGCGCGACATTGCGGCGCCACGGCATCATCGCGATGACAGTCAACGAATCAACAAAACCCAGGAATTGAACCACATGAGGTATTTCACCGGAATCATCGGGCAGTTGCTGCTCGCGTTCATGCTCGCGGCGCTGTTTGCGGCACCAGGCCACGCGCAGGATGTGCCGCCTATCCCGACCAGCGAAGTGCCGGTCATCGATGTGCCGACGCCGAAGCCGCCGCAAATCAGTGCGCGCGCCTGGGTGCTGATGGATTACGCCAGTGGCCAGGTGCTCGCCAGCCACAACCCCGACATGCGCGTGGAGCCGGCGTCGATTACCAAGATCATGACCGAGTATGTGGTGTCTGCGGAGCTGGCGGGCGGCGAAATCAGCCTCGATGATCCGGTCACCATCAGCGAGCACGCCTGGCGTGCAGGTGGAGCGGGTACCGACGGCTCGACCAGCTTCCTGAAGGTCAATTCGACCGTGTCACTGAAAGACCTCCTGTACGGCATGATCATCCAGTCGGGCAACGACTCGGCGATTGCTCTGGCTGAACATGTGGCCGGCTCCGAAGCGGCATTTTCCCAACTCATGAATGCCTACGCCAAGCGCCTGGGCATGACCGGCACGCATTACGTCAACGCCTCGGGCTATCCGGCCGAAGACCATTACACCACTGCGCGTGACGTGGCCATCCTGGCGCGGGCATTGATCCACGATTTTCCCGAGGACTACGCCATCTCGAAGATCAAGCAGTTCGAGTGGAATGGCATCACGCAGTACAACCGCAACACCTTGCTGTGGCGCGACCCCAGCGTGGACGGCATCAAGACCGGCCACACCAGTGCAGCCGGCTATTGCCTGGCGGCATCGGCCAAGCGTGGCGAGGAGCGCAGGATTGCCATTGTCATGGGCGACGTCAGCAGTGATGCCCGCTCCACCCACGCCGAGGCCCTGTTGAACTACGGCTTCCGGTTCTACGAAACCCACAAGTTGTACGCTGCCGGTCAGACGCTGACCAGCCCGGAGTTGTGGAAAGGCGACCGTGAAACGCTGCCGCTGGGCGTCACCGAGGACATTCTCGTGACCGTGCCGCGCGGCACGTACGACCAGCTGCAAGCGAGCATGACCTTGCCGGGAACGCTGGTGGCGCCGGTCAAGAAGGGCGAGAAAGTGGGCAGCCTGATCATCACGCTGGATGGCGAAAAGATGCTTGAGCGCCCGCTGGTCAGCCTTGCGGATGCGCCCGAGGGCGGTTTCGTGTCGCGCATGATCGATTCCGTGATGCTGATGTTCAAGGATCGCGGCAGCCAGCAGACGGTGTCAGCCCAATGACGCATCCGGAAGACAACGACGCTACCGAAGCGCGCGGGTTCCGTTTTCCGGGTCGCTTCACCATTACCGCCATCGGTGATGCCGAAGCGGGCTTGCCGGAACGGTTGCCGGCCCTGCTGGTGGCGGCCGGACTCGAGGTTGATGCCGGGCAGATCACCCAGAGGCCCTCGCGGCACGGCAACTATCTGGCCGTGCGCCTGCCGTTGCATTGCAACAGCCGCGACGACTACGAACGTGCACACCAGTTGTTGCGCGCCGACGAATTCGTTCATTCGACTCTGTAGCTGCTTGCCATGCGGCAAATGACCGACACCTTCTTCAAAAGCCACCGGTGAGACGAAAGCAGTTGGAACCAATCACTTCACCAAATGTTGCGCCAGTCGCGGATGGATCGTCATTCGGATTGCGCAACCTCGGATGCCGCCCCTTTGCCCCGGTCAGCGAGGCGATGGACAAGTTCACCGCCGCGCGCGACGCCAGTACGCGAGACGAGCTGTGGCTGGTCGAGCACGAACCGGTGTTCACGCTGGGCCGTGCCGGCCGCGCCGAACACGTCCTGGCGGCCGGCGACATCCCGGTCATTCGTTGTGATCGTGGCGGCCAGGTGACCTATCATGGCCCGGGCCAGATCGTGGCGTATCCGTTGTTCGACTTGCGCCGTCTTGGCGGCGGCATTCGCGTGTTTGTGCGCCAACTGGAGCAGTGCATGATCGATGCCCTGGCTGCGTTCGGGATTACAGGCAAGCGCCGCGAGAGTGCTCCGGGGGTGTACGTTCACGGCGCCAAGATCGGTGCACTGGGCCTGCATGTCCGGCATGGCTGCACCACGCACGGGCTGGCGTTGAACGTGGCACTTGACCTCGAACCCTTTCACCGCATCAATCCATGCGGATACAAGGGTTTGCAGGTTACGCAGGTGATAGACTGGTGCCCCGGAGTGTCCGTGACGGAAGTCCAGGCACGCCTTGTCGAGTCTTTTTCACGCTGTTTTGACATGCAAGTGCTGCAGTTCGCGGAGCCGCCCGCCGGTCTGGCGCCCGTGGTTTCCGATGCTGTGGCCTGACATCCGTCCTTCATTCACGCCATTTCGAGGCTGATTGCATGAAACGTCTTCTACTCTTGCTGCTGCCGGCCGCTTTTCTGGCTTGCGCGTCATCCTTTGCCATGGCTGCTGTCGACAACCCGCCGCCGCTGGAGCCGACCAGCGAGCAGGGCAAGACGGCAACGCTGGTGGCCAACCTGATGACGCGCTACCACTACCATGCCGTGCCGCTGGACGACGCGATGTCACAGAAGATATTCGCCGAGTATCTGGACAGCCTGGACAGCCAGCGGATGTATTTCACCCAGCAGGACATCGAGGCGTTCGGCAAGTGGCAGGAAAAACTGGACGACGCGATCTGGGACGGAGACCTGACCGCCGCGTTTGTCATGTTCAACCGCTACCGCACGATCATGGCAGGCGAAATTGCCTATGCCCGCTCGCTGCTGGCGAAGGGCTTCGATTTCAGCAAGGAGGAATCCTTCCAGCTGGATCGCAGCAAAGCAAGTTGGGCTACCGACCGGGACAGCCTCCATGACGTCTGGCGCAAGCGGGTCAAGAATGACTGGCTGCGACTGGAGCTGGCCGGCAAGGAGGCCAAGGACATCCGCGAGCTGCTGGACGATCGCTACGCCGGCTACCTGAAGCGGGTGAGCCAGCTGAAAAGCGCGGATGTGTTCCAGATTTTCATGAACGCCTACGCCACCTCGACCGACCCGCATACCAGTTACATGGGGCCGCGCGCGGCAGAAAACTTCGACATTGCCATGAAACTGTCCCTGGAGGGCATCGGGGCCGTGCTGGAGATGCGCAACGACTACACCCAGATCCGCAAGCTGGTGGCCGGCGGCCCGGCTTCGAAATCCGGCGAGATCCAGCCCGGAGACCGCATCATCGGCGTGGCGCAGGGCAAGGACGGGCTCATGCAGGATGTCGTGGGCTGGCGCCTGGACGACGTGGTGGACAAGATTCGTGGCGAAAAGGGCACGGTGGTACGTCTCGAGATCCTGCCGGCCGGCGTCGGGCTGGATGGTGCCCACAAGACCATCAACCTGGTACGGGACAAGATTTCCATCGTCGACCAGGCGGCATCAAAATCGATCATCGAGGTGCCTGGCGATAACAAGACATACAAAGTCGGCGTGATCGATCTGCCGTCCTTTTACCAGGATTTCGCGGCACGCGCCCATGGCAAGGAAGATTTCCGCAGTGCATCGCGTGACGTGGCAGGCCTGATCGCCGAGCTGAAGAAAGAAGGCGTCGATGCGTTGATCATGGATTTGCGCGGCAACGGTGGCGGGTCGCTGCCGGAAGCGGTGCGCATGACCGGCCTGTTCATCGATACCGGGCCTGTGGTGCAGGTGCGCAACTGGCGCGGCCGCATCGATTCCCAGAGCGACAGCGACGCGGGCATGACCTGGGACGGGCCGTTCGCGGTTTTGGTGAACCGTGGTTCGGCCTCCGCGTCGGAAATCTTTGCGGCTGCCATCCAGGATTATGGCCGTGGGCTGGTGATCGGCTCGGATACCTTTGGCAAGGGCACGGTGCAGAACCTGGTCAACCTCAACAGCGTGGTGCGCGATGACAGCAGCGGGCATGGGGAATTGAAGATGACCATTGCGCAGTTTTTCCGCGTGGACGGCGGCTCGACACAGCTGAAGGGCGTGACGCCTGACATCGTCTTTCCCAGTGCCATCGACAAGGATGATTTTGGCGAGTCCAGCTACAAGAGCGCCTTGGCCTGGACTTCTGTCCCGGCGGCACATTTCGAACCTGACGCAAACGCCACGGCGCTGTTGCCGATGTTGCGCGAAAAGCATGCCTCGCGCGTCGCGATTGACCCGGAGTGGCAATTGCGGCTGGCGCAGTTTGCCCTGGCCGACAAGATGCGCAAGGATACGCGAGTGTCGTTGAACCTGGATGCGCGCAAGGCCAAGCGCGAGCAATACAAGCACAAGCGTGAGGCTCTGCTGGAGAAATACCGTGGCACGACCGGGGAGGCGCCAGCCTCCAGCAGCTCCACCGCTGCCGCCGAATCCGCCTCGACGATCATCATGGATGATGGCCTGCAGGCCAATGAACGCAGCTTGAAAAAGGACCTTGCCCGTGAAAGTGCAAACGAGGATCGCGAGGATGTGCAACTGACCGAGACGGCGCGCATCCTGGTTGATGAGGTGCGTGCCATTGCCGCCAAGCCGGAATTGGCCGCGGTGCTGTTGCCGCAAAAAACGCAGGCGGTGGACTGATCACCGATGTCGCGGCGCTGACATGGCATTGCAATCCCTGCCACCGGGCACCGGCGTGAACTGGCTTCAGCGCGGCCTGCGCATGGCTGTGCGCAAGCCGGAGGGAATCTACGGGGCCGTGGCCATGATCGTGTTGGCCGTGTTCGTGCAATCGGCCGTGCAGGGTCTGGCCGGTGTCGTCCTCGGACGCGGCTCGGCAGCATACATGCTGGTACTTGTTGCCGTGATGGTCGCCGGCGTGATGGTTTATCCGCTGCTGTTTGGCGGCGTGCTGCGGGTGGTGCATGCCATGCGCCATGACCGGCCGGGTGTGCGTGCGTTGCAGGTCTTCGAGACATTTGCGCCCGGCCAGAGCCGCAACCAGATCATCGTCTTCGGGGTCTTCATGGCCCTGCTCTGGTTGTTGACATTGACTGCGATCATGCTCACGGTGGGGCAGGGGCTGTGGGCCTGGTATCAGGAAGTCATGCAACTCAGCGCCAGCGTGTACCAACAAGGCGCCGACGCGGCACCGGTGACCTTGCCGCCGCTGCCGGATGGTGCCGGGCTCGCCGTCGTTCTGTTCCTGGCAGCGGGTGTGCTGTTTGGCGGCATCAATGCCATTGGCCTGGGGCAGGTTGCGCTGGCGCGACGGCCTGCGCTGGAGGCGCTTCAGGACGGCGTGCGCGGCACGCTGCAGAACCTGTTGCCGCTGGTGGTCCTGGCTGGCGCCGGATTCGTGCTCGCGCTGCTGGTGCTGGCAGCCGTGGCGGTGTTGCTGTCGCTGTTGGCTGCCTTTCTGGTGGTGATCCACATGGTGCCGCTGGTGATGCTGCTTGTGCTGCCGCTGGAGATCGGGCTGGTGTTTGTCGGCTACGCCGTCATGTTTTGCACCATGTACGCCATCTGGGAGGACGTAAGCGGCGGCAGCACTCCGCAGGCCGACGTCGCGCCGACCCGCATCGCGGCCTGACGGCGACTGACCTGCTGCGGGTCGCGTTTCAGCGGTAGCGCTTGTCCAGCATGGCGTACATGGCACGCAGGGCCATGGCCTCGCCACCGCGTGGCCGGCCCGGACGATCGCGGTCATTCCAGGCGTAGACGTCAAAATGCATCCAGGCGTTGCTGTCCGGCACGAATTGCTGCAGGTACAGGGCTGCCGTGATGGCACCGGCATGCCGGCTGGCCGGGCTGTTGACGCTGTCGGCAACGCAGGAATCCAGCATCCGGCGGTACGGCTGCCACAAGGGCATGCGCCACAGCGGATCGAAGGTTTTCGCCGATGCCTGCGTGGCCGCCTCGGCGAGATCGTCGCGATTGCTGAAAAGTGCCGGCAGGTCCGGCCCGAGCGCCACGCGCGCAGCACCGGTCAAGGTGGCGAAATCGACGATGAGATCCGGATCGGTCTCCACGGCATGTGCCAGCGCGTCGCACAGCACCAGCCGGCCTTCCGCATCGGTGTTGTCAATTTCCACGCTGCGCCCGGCCCGTGTGCGCACCACATCGCCCGGACGGATGGCGTTGCCATGGACGTTGTTCTCGACCGCAGGGACCAGCAAGGTGAGATGCACCGGCAGCTTGGTCTGCATGATCAGCCCGGCCAGCGCGATGACATGCGCCGCACCGCCCATGTCCTTTTTCATCCAGCGCATGCCGGTGGCGCCCTTGAGATCCAGTCCGCCGGTGTCAAAACACACGCCCTTGCCCACCAGTGCCAGCTTCGGGTCGCTCTTGCGCCCCCAGGTCAGCTCCACCAGGCGCGGTGCACGTGTGCCGGCCCGGCCGACGGCGTGGATGGTCGGGTAGCCGTGCTTCAACAAGTCGTTGCCGACCCATTCGCGGACCTTGGCCTTGTGCGTGCGCGCCAGCTTCTTGATCTGTCCGGCCAGTTCGGCCGGGCCCATGTCCTCTGCAGGTGTGTTCACCAGGTCGCGAACCCGCGTGACCGCTTCGATGAGCGGCGTCAGCCGGTTGCGCCGGCCGCGTGTCACGGCCAGCCGGGCGGGTTTGCGCGGCTTGTTCTGCTTGTAACGCCCGAAACGGTAGGCGCCCAGTGCCCAGCCCAGGCTGGCCAGGTCCACGTGCGCCTCATCCAGCGCGGCATCCAGGTGATACGTCCCTTCCGGCAGCGCCTGCGGCAGTCCGGCCAGGGACCACAGCGGATCGGCCGGATCGCTGCCTGCCAGCACCCGGGCCAGTTTGCCCTTGTCGTCAGGGCACAAAACATGCTCTCCGGCCTTGCCGGAAAACGCCAGGGTCCTGGCCCAGCGACGCATGTTGCTTGTCAGGGACTTTGGCAGCGCGTCAGCGTCTGTTGTCGTCAGGATGGTGACGGGCGTGCTGGACGTATTGCTGCGCTTCTCGATCAATGCAGACATGGCAAACTCGGCTGGGGCGTTGTGTGTTGGAGTTACTCGCTGGCGGAATCGGACTCGACTGCCTCGGTGCGTTGGCGATTCTTTTCGCGGGCCTCGGTGGCGGCCGCTTGGCGTTCACGCTTGGCGGCCAGGCGTTGGCGGGCTTCCAGCGTGCGCGCCGACAAGGGTGCCTGGGCCGCACCGGCAGCGTAGGTCGCACCCGGTGCCGCCACGGGGCGATCAAGGCGTGGTGCGCTCAAATCCTGGACGGCGACCTGGTGTTGTGCCAGCTGCGTGGCGCGAAGCTCCGCCGCATCGTAGGGCAACAGGTGGTTGGCCTCGATGACGCGCCGCCCCGTATCGCTGCCGGTGAAGGCCACGAAGTGGCCGATGACGCCGGCTTGGGGCGATGTCGCGGAAAAGACCAGGTACAAGGGCTCGTACAGCGGGTAGCTGCCATCCTGGATGTGCGCCAGGCTGGGTGCCACGCCGTCGATCTCGAGCATGGCCAGCTTGCGGTTGTCGTGTACGCCTGAAAGCGTCGAGGCACCCAGGCCCCAGGGGTCCAGGGCGACTGCCGCTTCCAGCTGCTTGGTGTTGATGTACAGGCGCCTGGAGGCCACTGGTTGGTTGCCGCGTCGGAACAGGTACTTGCGCATGCTGAACTCGATACCGTCCAGCGGACTGGCCACCGAGTACAGGTGGATGCGTTGGTCCGGTCCGCCCAGCGCCTTCCAGTTGGTGATCTTGCCGTAGTAGATGTCATGCAGCTGGTTCAGACTGATGTCCCGTACCGGGTTGTCGGCATGCACGATCATGACCAGGGCATCCCACGCCACCGGATGAAAGACCAGGTCGTCTTCGGTGTCGCGGGCAGGAAATGCGGGACGCACGCTGCCGGCGATGTCGACGTTGCCGGAGACGACTGCGTCGATGCCGGCAATGGTGCTGAACGGCTCCACGTCCATGGCCAGGTGGCCGGACTTGTGCCATGCGCGGGCCAGATCATGCATCAGGCTGCGTGCGGTGGTGACGTCACCACGCCAGCTCAGGGCCTTTTCCGGTGTGGTTTCGGCGGCGCCCGCGCTCGTGCAGAGCATGGCGAGCACTGTGCAGGTCAGCAGGCTGCGGAGCAGTGCACGCCATGAAGGCCGCGCGTCCGTGATGTGGGTGGGAAGTTGTCGGCTTGGGGGCACGTTCTCGATCATGTGAAACGAACACCGGGTACGGATGGACGGGAAGGGGGCGGATGCAAGCCAGCTGCGTGGCTGCCGTCGCTGGTGTGCTCGCCGCTCAAGATGCCGGCGGGGCGCGGGCATGTTCACCCGCGCTGCTCCGGGGCATGGCAACGACCAGTGGCGCAGAGGCCGCATTCTATCGTACATCCGCGTTCCGCGGCTGGAAGTGGACCGTGGCAGCAGCGACGACCATCACCTGTTGAGTATCAACGCATGCGCAGGTACATGGCGCGGTTGCCGCGTGCAATCGTGAGCACCAGTTGGGCTGGCGTGCGGTTGAGGTCCTGCTTCAGGCGCGCGAGGCTGTCGACGCGCACACGCCCGATGCCGATGATCCGGTCGCCGGACTGCAGGCCGTTGGCGGCCGCCCGGCTGTCCCTGGCGACCTGCACCACGGCAATGCCATGCAGGCCGTTATCGCGTTCGTGCTTGGAGAGCTCGCGCAATTCGGCACCCGCCAGGCGCGGGTCCAGCTTGGCGCCGGCCGAATGCGCCAGGTTCTCCGGCGCCAGATGGGTGGTGGCCTGCCATGTCTTGCCATGGCGTTGCACGGTCAGCTTGACTTCCTTGCCGACCGTCAGCAAGCCCACGGCATTGTCCAGGGCATCGCTGTTGTCAACCTCGTTGCCGTTGATGGCGAGGATGACGTCGCCACTGCGGATGCCGCTGGCAGCTGCAGGTGAACCGGGCTGGACGCGTGTCACCACTGCGCCGCGGGCCTCGTCCAGGCCAAGGGCGCGGGCGATGCGCGCGCTCACGTCCTGGGTTTCCACGCCCAGCAGGCCACGGCGCACATGGCCATAGGTGACCAGCTGGCGCATGACATGCATGGCGAGGTTGGACGGGATGGCAAAACCGATGCCGGCGCTGGCGCCCGAGGGCGAGTAGATCATGGAATTGATGCCCACCATCTGCC
This sequence comes from uncultured Rhodanobacteraceae bacterium, assembly GCA_964583865.1. Lineage (GTDB taxonomy): Bacteria > Pseudomonadota > Gammaproteobacteria > Xanthomonadales > Rhodanobacteraceae > DASSBG01. The sequence continues at coordinate 17,899 of CAZOXZ010000038.1, forward strand.
CGGCCAGGTTCACCAGCGGCCCGCCCGAGTTGCCGGGGTTGATGGAAGCGTCGGTCTGGATGAAACGCTGATAGGTGTTGCCCAGGCCCGAGCGGTTCAGGGCCGAGACGATGCCCGAGGTGACCGTCTGGCCGAAGCCGAACGGTTCGCCCACGGCAACCACGAAGTCGCCCACGCGCAGCTTGCTGGAGTCGGCGACGGGCAGGGCGGTCAGCTTGTTCGCATCGATGCGGATGACGGCAATGTCGGTCGCCGGGTCGGTGCCGACGATGGTGGCCTTGAATTTGCGACCATCCTGCAGCGCCACGGTGATGTCCTCGGCGTGATCGACGACGTGGTTGTTGGTGAGGATGTAGCCCTTGTCGGCGTTGACGATGACGCCCGATCCCAGCGATTGTTGCACACGCTGACGCGCCTGCGGCGGCAGGCCGAAGAAGCGGCGCAGGAATGGATCCTCGAAAAATGGGTCACGGGCCTGCACGCGGTGTTTCGAGGAGATGTTGACGACTGCCGGCGTGACCTTGGCCAGCATGGGCGCCAGCGACGGCAGCGGCTGGCCGTTGATGCTGGGTGGCAGGGTGCCTGCGGCAGGCAGGCTGGTCAATGTCAGCAGCAACCCGCTTGTCAGCAGGCAGGCAAGCGTGGTCAACAGGCGGTTCATGAGACGAAAATCCATGGCTTGGGCATGCTGTTGAGACTGCAGTCCTGCCCGGTAGTTTCATTCCTGCACGGGTTGCCACGCAAGTGTTTGACATCCGGAGGACACGACAGTACCGTGACCGGTGCGGCACGAAACACAACATCTTGTGTTGTTCGGATGCCGTAACAGCAAAGAATTGTGGTGATCATGGCCGGCTGCGCTGTTCTTCATGGCTTTGAACAGGGTTGCCAGCCACCTTGCAGGTCCGTCGGCCCGTCGAGGGGCATGGGCGCGCTGGAAGCTGCAGGACGTGGATCATCTGGACTGAATCGTGGGAGAGCATCAAGTGACCAACAGCGCGCACGCCGATCAGCGCGATCCGGAGCATGACCGCATTCCGTTGCAGCCGGCTTCGTACGACATCTGGGACAAGAAATACCGCCTGAAGAACAAGCGCGGCGAGGCCGTCGACAAGGACGTGGACGCCACCTGGAAGCGGGTGGCGCGGGCACTGGCCGATGTCGAGGCCACGCCCGAGCTGCGCCAGCATTGGTATGAGCGCTTTCTGTGGGCCTTGCGTCATGGTGCCATTCCGGCCGGGCGCATCACCTCCAACGCCGGCGCGCGCGAGCACAAGCCGGCCACTTC
>CAZOXZ010000039.1:0-19163 GCA_964583865.1 uncultured Rhodanobacteraceae bacterium
CGCAGCCGCAGCCGCTTGTGTTTCTGCCGCCCAGGCTCCTAGCCTGCATTATTCATGAGGGTCGCGGATGATTGCGGAATTCGCAGCAAGCCACGCGAAGGGGCGAAGGAAAAGCGTAGCGGGGACTACGGTTTGACTGAGGACCGAGTGTGGCGCCGCGAGAAACCGCAAGGGCCGCGACAGAACGGCACGAAAACACGCTGCGAATGTTGATTTAGCCAAAAAATGTGTACAGGCTATTGAATTTTCAACGTTTTCTGGCAAGTGCCGTTCGGCCTTGTGAATAATGCAGACTAGCCAACGAGGTTGTGGCGTGGCCGGCCATCCGTGGCCGGCGTGCGCGCACGCAAGTGCTTGTCAGCCGTCGAAGGTGTTGCCGAACACCCGGTCCTCGGCAGGTGGCAGCTTGGCGCTGGCTGGTGCCGGCATCCACCATGGCCGTTCAGGCACGAAGGTCTGGAGGGCAAGCTCGCCCAGCGCATCGGTATCCAGCGTCGGATCCATGGCGTAGACACGCACCGCCGTGGCACCCTCGGGTGCTTCCGGCAAGCGTACCTGCGGCGAGGTGATGCGATAGGTGTGCCGGGAGATTATCTTGTTGGTGCCATCCAGCCACTGCAGGCGCAACGTGCCGTGGAAGCGGCTGACATCGGGGACACGAGCCAGCACGCGCGACTCCCAGCGGTCGCCGACCTGGGCCATTTGCATGACCTTGCGCGGACGCTGCAAGGCGATGGCAGGGTCGCCCAGAAGGTTGTACATGCCGATCATGTCGGGATTGCTGGTTTCCTGCTTGGCCTGGAGGATGGCGTCGCCGATCCGCAGGCCGGGTGTGACCAGTTGTTCCATGAGCGTTTTGGAAAAAGCCTTGTCGGGATAGTTGCGCCAGGAGGCAGCAAACACGGCGATGGCACCATTTTTCGGCTCGCGCAGGAATTTCTCGCCGATGGAATCCATGGTCGGGTTGTCGAATGGCGCGGAGTAGCAGGTCATGGCCAGCACCATCGGCAACTGGCCGCTGTTGTCCAGAGCTTCGATGTCATCCAGGGTGAACAGGTCTTCGTTCTTGGTCGGGTTTGGTGGACCCGTACGCCAGATATAGCGTCCTCCGTGGCCCAGGAAGTGCACCAACAGCTGGCCGTCGTTGATGGCCTGCTTGATCTTCTTCTCGTGTTCCTCGTTGGTCTTGTCCTCGGCCTTGGGGTAGACCTTGATCGGGGAGAAGCCCTTCTTGCCGAGGTCGGCCGCGAGCTGATCGGACGTCTGCTGGAAGGATGGGTCATCGTTGGTGATGAACATCACGCTCTGGCGCCAGTTGCCGAGCGTCGGATTGCTGGCGTAGTTTATGGTCTTGTCGACAATGGCCGTCACTTCCTCCGGCGTCACCACCGGAAAGCGGCCGATGGCCATCGACGGCTTGAGGCTGTCCTTGTCGAAAGCCACGAAGCCGTTGTCGCTGGCCGACTGGCCTTCGAGACCGTAATAGCGGAACGAGGGGATCAGATTGCGGGCGCCGGCGTTCTCCGGAGCATCTTCGTACTCTTCGGCGGGAATCTGCAGGAACTGGCCAGGCACCAACAACTGGCGGTCGGTGAATGTGGCGTAAAACTTCTCCGAACGTTCGCCGTCATGAATATCGAAACTGGCATCACCGACGAGCAACACGTAGTGCGGGCGCGGCTTCGGCCAGTTGTCGTAGGCATGTTTCAGCATGTCACGGATGGCATACGGGCTGACGATGCCGTCATTGAACTGGTCGTAGATGGCATTGACGTTGACCACGGTTGTCTTCATGCCTTGCAGGCGATGAAAATCGGCCAGCGGTTCGATGGCTTCCATCAGGCTGGGGTGCGCGATGATGATGTATTCATAGCCGTGTTCCGGGTTGTGCAAGTCATGGGTGTACACGGTCTTGCGCAAGCCGATGGGCGACAGTGTCTGTCCATCCGGAGTCAGCGGGAACAGGCGCGTGCCGGTCGGCACGGACGCATAACGAGCTTCGTCAGGCGCCACCGGCTGATACAGCACGCCATCGGAGCCGAACAACAATGGCGCATTGTCGCCCTGGAGTTTGATCGAGGTGGTTACCGTGAACGCGTTGCTGGAGCGGGTCGTCGGCTGCGTGACCGGGTAATCGATGTCCAGGTAATCGAACATCACGATGTCCACCAGACGATTCTTGGCCCAGGCCGGCTTGCGTTGCGGCACATGCAAGGTGAGGACGTTGTCGCTGGCTTGCAGCAACCCTGCCGGCAGGCGGATGTCGCGGACGACATGGGCGTTGCCGTTCCATGCCAGTGTGCCTGCGGGCTTGCCGTTCAGCTCCACCTCCAGCACGTGGTCATGGACCGGGGCGGACTCGTCTGCCTCGTGCGCCGGCAGGCTGGACCAGCCGCGGAAAGCCAGCGTCAGGACCGGATCGCTGAATTCGCTGTTGAGGTCCGGCAAGTCGAACGTGACCTTCGTCGGCTCGGGGTCAATCATGGTGATCTTGGCCCAGTACCACACATCCGGCAGTTCGCTGGCCTTGGCTTGTTCCGGCGTCAGGCGCATCAGCATGCGGTCTTGTTCGAGGTGCACATGACGCGACAGACCGGCACCCAGGCTGGCGTTGTCATCTGGCTTGCGCGCATCGAAGCGCGCGTGATCACCCGGCGCGGCGCCCAGCTCATACACATTCACCAGACTGTACGGATCCGACCAGCTGTCCGGCCCGTGCAGCTTGTAACCCAGCCACTGGATGGTATCGCCTGCGCTGAAGCTGTCGTCGTCGCTGAGAATGCGGATCGGCACCTCCTTGCCACGGTTGGTCATGCGGAGCTGGTCGATCGGGCAGTCGGCCAGGCCCGGCTCGGTGGCCGCCACCTTGGCGTAGTCGACGGTGTAAATGCCCGTCGGCCCGGTTTCCAGATGGACGCTGCCGCTGCAGGCGGCAACCGGTGAAGATGCCGCGAGCATGCCGAGCACGCCCAGGGTCAAGGCACCAGCAGAAAGGGTTTTGTGGATCATGGCAATGTACATGGTCATGAGAGGGAAACGCACAACAAGCCGCCGCGCCGCGCGCGCTGGCGGTGCATCATGGTACCGAACCCACGATTTGCAGCAAGTGCGCCGCAGCGCAGCGATGCCGGCACGTTTACTGGATGGAGCCCGGCAACAGGGCCTGCCAGAACGATGTACGCGTCGGATGTGGTGTGCTCACCGCTTCGGTGCCCTTTTGTGACATCGTTGCCGCCCCGCCGGAACCGGCAGGCAGGACGCTGTCGTCGCTGTTGCTGCTGCTGTTGGCGGATGCAGCGACTGCGGCAGGGGAATCGGCAACCTGGCTTTGTGCTTTCGGGCAAGCGGCGAACGCCACCATCGGGGTGGCCAGCAGCAGTGTGATCCCGACGACGAGCCTGACCGTCAATGCTTGTGCATGATGTTTCATGGCATTGCTCTCCGTTTTGCCAGACCTGACATTGTGACAGATTTCGCGCGGCTGTGTAAGCTGCGGGGTGATGACCGCACTTGGCGCCGGTTGCGAATGGATACATGCATGAACCCTGTGCCTCCGGGGACGAGAATGCCGCCGGCGCAGATGCGGGAAGCGTTGCTGCGCCTGCTTGCCGACAGCGCGTGGCATGCGTTGGATAGCCTGGCGCGAGCCCTGGTCGTGAACGCCGCGGAGCTCGAACAGCACCTGTCCTGGCTGGGAAGTGCCGGCGTGCCGGTGCTGCGCCGCGGCGGCGCCTGTCGCCTGCCGTGGCCGCTGGAGCTTCTGGATCAGACGCAGCTGGCCGGTTTGCTGGAGGCATCGTCACCGGTGCCGCCGACCTGTGTGCAGGTCTTGTGGCGGCCGGCGTCGACTTCGGATGTGGCGCGCCGGGTGTTGGCCGACGCCGCCATCGATGCGCCCGTGGTGATTTTCGCCGAATCCCAGGAGACCGGGCGCGGCCGGCGGGGCCGTGCCTGGTTGGCGCCACCAGGGCTGAATTTGTGCGTCTCGGTGGGTTGGCGCCTGCCGTTGGCACCCGGACGCCTGGCTGGCTTGTCCCTGGCCGTCGGCGTGCAGCTGGCGCGCTGGCTGCAGGACGCCAAATGCCCCGGCGTGCAACTGAAGTGGCCCAACGATGTTCTCGTCAATGGCGCCAAGCTGGCCGGTGTGCTGGTCGAAGTCGATGACTTGCGTCATCCGCGCCCGGCGATCGTCATCGGTGTCGGCCTGAACTTGCGGGTTCCAGGGAGCCTGGTCGCGCAGGCCGGTCAGCCGGCCATCGGCCTGTTGGATGTCAGCCCGGCCATGCCCGGTCGCAACGCGCTCGCGGCCGGCCTTGCCGCGCAGCTGATCATCGCGTTGCAGCGCTTCAGCGATGCCGGCTTCGGCACGTTTGCAGCCGACTGGACAGAGCTGGATGCCTTGGCCGGACGTGAGCTTGCCGTCAGTACCGCGACCGGGAGCTGGGCCGGCACGGGCGCCGGCGTGGATGATCGCGGTGCCCTGCGGGTGCGACGCACCGACGGCAGCACCGCGGTGGTCGACAGCGCCGACGTCAGCGTGCGGCCGACATGAGCTGCCTGCTTCTCGATCTAGGCAACAGTTGCCTGAAATGGACCTTTGCTGCTGCGAGCCTGGGCGAGCCGCAGCGACAGCGCTGGCCGGCAGATGGCCTTTCTGCCGACCTTGTGCGCACCTGGCGTGGGCATGCCCGACCGCAGCGCGTATTGGCTGCTTCCGTGACCGCCATCGAACGGCGCAACTGGATTGACCGGGCATTGGCGTCCCTGGGCTGGCCGCAGGCAGAATGGTTGGCCAGTCCTGCCCGGCATGGTGGCATCGTCAATGCCTATAGGCAACCGCAGAAGCTGGGTATTGACCGCTTCCTTTCCATGCTGGCGGCTGATCGCGCCGGGCATGCGCCCTGTGTCGTCGCCGCCTGCGGCACGGCGTTGACGCTGGATGCCCTGGCCGCGGACGGACGGCACCTTGGCGGGCAGATCGTTCCGGGGCTGCATGCCATGCTGCAGGGCCTGGCGCGAGCGGCGCCGGGGCTTCCCGTCGCCAGCAAAGACTGCACCGCATTGCTGGCCGGCGACAGCGCCGATGCCATCGCAACGGGTGCACGGCACGCTCTGGCGGGCGCCATCGAGCATTTTGCTGCAGGTGTTGCGCCGCGCATCAGCAAGCATCCAGCGCTGGTCCTGTGCGGCGGCGACGCGGCCATCGTCAACGCCCTGTTGCGTCGTCCCGGTACCGTGCTTGACGACGCCGTGCTGCGCGGCCTGCTGGCGTGGGCAAATGAACCGCAGCATCCCGTTGATGCCACGAGCGACAGACCATGACGTAGAATGCGGCGATGTTTCTGCGTCTGCTCTTCCTGTTGCTGCTCGCGCTCAACCTCGGCGTTGCCGGCTGGTTGATCCTGGGTGACGACAGCCGTCCCGTGCCGCCAGCCACCGATCCTGCCGTACCCGAGCTGGAATTGCTCTCCGAACAAGGCACAGGGAGCCAGCCACCGAGCGCCGAACTGAGCCAGGCCCCGGAAAAAGCCGGTGGTGCCGACATGGCCTGTTATGCCCTGGGGCCGTTCGCCACCGAAGCCGACGTCCGCCGGGCCATGGACGCACTCACGCCGCAAGTTGCCGGCGTGCAGTTCCGTCGCGAGCAGGCCACTTCCTCGCGTGGCTGGTGGGTCTACCTGCCGGCCTTTCCCGACCGTGACAAGGCCCTGGATGCCGCACGCAAGCTGTCCAGCCTCGGTGTGGATGACTACTACGTCATCACCGCCGGCGATCGCGAAAACACCATCTCGCTCGGCCTGTACCACAACCCGGACAACGCCCGCCGCCGGCGCGAAGACATCACCGCCATGGGTTTTGCCCCGGTCATGCACGAACGCACCGAGCAAATCCTCCAGTACTACATCGACTTTGCCATTCCGCAGGACCAAACCTTCGACTGGCGCCAATACATCGATACCCGTACCGGGCTGTCGCAGCGCAAGAGACAATGCCTGTAGCACCCGACAATCGGCTACAATACCGCGCACGCCGGTATAGCTCAGCTGGTAGAGCAACTGATTTGTAATCAGTAGGTCCCGGGTTCGACTCCTGGTGCCGGCACCAATCAAAACAGGCACTTGCACGGTTTTCTGGCAAGTGCCTTTTCCTTTGCTCGCGCTTCGGTGCCCGTTCGGTGCTCATTTGGCAGGCGTTCGGCTGTCTTTCCGTACGCGTTCGCCCCAAAAAACCCGCGCTTGGCGGGGGTTGATGCGTGGCGGCGCGCGTTGGGTCAGGGGTTACCGGAGTCCGCTCGCTTGCGCCGCTGGATCACCGCATTGGTCAGCACCTCGTCATCCACGCGGGCCTGAAAACGCTCCTCGGCTTCCCGCTGCTCCGGCGTGAGCGTGGCCGGGTCGATGGCATTTGCAACGCATCGTTCCGCGAACTTGCGCCCGCGCTCAAGGGATTCGGCCACGTCCTTGCGCCACTGCTCCAAGGTCATGCCTTTTTCGGCAGCCATCCGGCGCTGCCTCTCAATTGGCAAATCCAGAACGCTCACAATCCTGCCTCCGCAAGCCATATCCAAATCCTACCGCCAACATTCTTGCGGTCTTGACCTCGAACTTTCGCGGCGCAATCAGACAACTCCTCCAGTTCGTCCTTTCCAAACCGGCTCCAGGTCGAAATGTCCTTGCCGGGCAGCTCTCACTGGTAATCTATCACGCTTTCCCCTCGGTACGCCTCGCAACTTCGTTGGCCACTACGCGCCCGCGCGCCCTGGCCGGCCGCCCGGCCGTGCCGTTCAGCCGCGCTTGCTGGTACGCTTGGCGGGTCCGCGCACGGCATCCGGCCGTGCCGTCATGCCTGCAGCAGGGAGGTTTCGCATGTCCATTCCAGGGGCACTGGGCGAGCTGCTCGACAGCTTCCGCAACGCCGCGGTCAGCGAGCGCGAAAAAGGCACGTACTTCGAGCGCCTGGTGCGCACCTTCCTGCTGCACGAACCATGTTACGCCGATCTCTACGCCGGCAAGGTGTGGCTGTGGGAGGACTGGCGTCGCGAGGCGGCGCATCGTGGCCTGGGCGATGTCGGCCCGGACACCGGCATTGACCTCGTCGCCGAGACCATCGACGGCGAGCTGCACGCCATCCAGGCCAAGTTTTACGATGAGGAGGCACGCCTCAGCCTGCGCGACCTGTCCACCTTCCTCACCGCCGCCGGCAAGACGCAATACAGCCACGCGCTGATTTTCCTCACCGCCACCCACAGCACCGGCAATCTGCGCCAGAACCTGCAGGACCAGAAAACGCCCGTCAGCCTGGTCACCACCCACGACCTCGCCAACAGCCTCATCGACTGGTCGCAGTACCAGCCGGATGCGGCGCCGGTGCTGAAGCCGCGCAAGACCCTGCGTCCGCACCAGGACAACGCGTTGAAGGATGTCGTCGCGCGCCTGCAGACTGCCGACCGCGGCAAGCTCATCATGGCCTGCGGCACCGGCAAGACCTTCACCGCCCTGAAGATCGCCGAGACAATGGCCGGGCCGGGCAAGCAGGTGCTGTTCCTGGTGCCCAGCCTGGCCCTGCTGTCGCAGACGCTGGGCGAATGGACCCAGGAATGCGCCCTGCCATTGCACAGCTTTGCCGTGTGCTCGGACAGCAAGGTCGGCAAGAAGCGCCGTGGCGACGATGACTTCCACATGCTCTCGCACGAGTTGCAATACCCGGCCACCACCGATGCTGCCCGCCTGGCGCACGAGGTGGCCGCGCGCCGCGACGCCGACCACATGACCGTGGTCTACGCCACCTACCACTCCATCGACGTGCTGCATCAGGCGCAGCAGGACCACGGCCTGCCGGCCTTCGACCTGGTCATCTGCGACGAGGCCCACCGCACCACCGGTGCCACTTTCGCGGGCGAGGACGAAAGCCATTTCGTGCGCGTACACGACAACAACTACCTGGCCGGCGCCAAACGCCTGTACATGACCGCCACGCCGCGCGTGTACGGCGACGACGCCAAGGCCAAGGCGGACACCGGCACGGTGACGCTGGCCTCCATGGACGATGCCGCCATCTTCGGCAAGGTGTTGCACGTGCTGACCTTCTCCGAAGCGGTCTCGCGTGACCTGCTGGTCGATTACAAGGTCATCGTGCTGTCGGTGGAGGAAAGCCTCATCAACCGCCGCCTGCAAAAACTGCTGGCCCGCGAGGACAACGAGCTGAAAATGGATGATGCCGCGCGCATCGTCGGCTGCTGGAAAGCCTTGTCCAAGCAGGGCATCGACACCGACCTGGGCGAGGATGCCGCACCCATGAAGCGGGCCGTGTCCTTTTGCCAGGTGATCGAACACAAACGCGGCGCCAAGACCCACAAGGTCGGCTCCAAGAACATCGCCGGCATGTTCCAGGCCGTCATCGAGGCCTACCAGGCCAGCGCCGGCGAAGATGAGGCCGCCGAACGCGCCGTGGAGCTGCTGTGCCAGGCCGAGCACATCGACGGCAGCATGAACGCCGCCGAGAAAGAAGCCAAGCTGAACTGGTTGAAGGCCGACACGCCGGCCGACACCTGCCGCATCCTCTCCAACGTGCGCTGCCTGTCCGAGGGCGTGGACGTGCCGGCACTGGATGCCGTGCTGTTCCTCACCCCGCGCAACTCGCAGGTGGACGTGGTGCAGTCGGTCGGCCGCGTCATGCGCAAGGCGCCGGGCAAGGTTCGCGGCTACATCGTCCTGCCGGTGGTGATCCCCGCCGGCGTCGAGCCGCACAAGGCGCTGGACGACAACAAGACTTACAAAGTCGTCTGGCAGGTGTTGCAGGCCCTGCGCTCGCACGATGACCGCTTCGACGCCATGATCAACAAGCTGGAGCTGACCGGCAACGATCCCGCGCGCATGGAAATCGTGGCCGTGACCGACACGGTCCAGCGCCGCAGCAAACCGGCCGACAAGAAAGCCAAGGCACGCAGCAAGGCCCGTGGAGGCCACAGCATCGGCCGCCCGGTCGAGGAACCCCGGCCGCAGCAGGGCGAGATCCAGCTCGAAATCGGCGAGATCGAGCGCGCCATCCAGGCCAAGCTGGTGCAGAAGGTCGGCAACCGCCACCACTGGGAGGACTGGGCCAACGACATCGCCAAGATCGCCCGCACCCACATCGACCGCATCAAGGCCATCCTCGAAAACCCGGAGAACAAAGCCGAGCGCCAGACCTTCGACGCCTTCGCCACCGAGCTGCGCGACGACCTCAACGACGCCATTGCCGATGACGAGATCATCGAGATGCTGGCCCAGCACCTCATCACCCGGCCGGTGTTCGAGGCCTTGTTCGCCGGCTACAGCTTCGCCGGCAGCAACCCCATTTCGCGTGCCATGCAAAAAGTGCTGGACACCCTGCAGGAGCACCATCTGGAAAAGGAAGCCGACACGCTGGAAAGTTTCTACGCCAGCGTGAAACTGCGCGCCGAAGGCATCGACAGCGCCCAAGGCAAACAGAAGATCGTGGTCGAGCTGTACGACAAGTTCTTCCGCAACGCCTTCCCGCGCATGACTGATCGCCTCGGCATCGTCTACACGCCGGTGGAAGTGGTCGATTTCATCATCCACAGCGTGCAGCACATCCTGCGCGAAGAATTCGGCGAAGGCCTGGGCAGCCCCAACGTGCACATTCTGGACCCGTTCACCGGCACCGGCACCTTCATCACCCGCTTGATGCAGTCCGGCCTGATCAGCAAGGCGCAGCTGGAACACAAATACCGCCACGAAATCCACGCCAACGAAATCGTGCTGCTGGCCTACTACATCGCCGCCATCAACATCGAATCCACCTACCACGGCATCATGGGCGGCGACTACCTGCCCTTCGAGGGCATTTGCCTCACCGACACCTTCCAGATGTACGAGAAGGATGACCTGGTGGACGAGCTGCTGGCGCGCAACAGCGAGCGCCGCAAACGCCAGAAGGCCCTGGATATCCGCGTGATTGTCGGTAATCCGCCGTATTCCGTGGGCCAGGGCGATGCCAACGCCAACAATGCCAATGTCGGCTATCCGGGGCTGGATGGCCGCATCGCCGATACCTACGCCGCGCGCACAACGGCCACCAACAAGAACTCACTCTACGACAGCTATATCCGCGCCATGCGCTGGGCCTCGGACCGCATCGGCGATACCGGCGTCATCGGCTTTGTCACCAATGCCGGCTGGCTGGACGGCAACACGGCCGACGGCATGCGTCAATGCCTGGCCGAAGAATTTTCCAGCATCCATGTCTTTCACTTGCGCGGCAACGCACGTACCAATGGTGAGCAGCGCCGCAAGGAAAAAGACAATGTCTTCGGCACAGGCAGCCGTGCGCCGGTGGCCATTTCCCTGCTGCTGAAGAACCCGGCGGCCACGACCCAGGGCCGCATCCATTTTCACGATATCGGCGACTACCTGTCGCGCGAGGACAAGCTCGACATCATCCGCGACTTCGGCTCCGTTGCCGGCATTACCAAGACCGGCGGCTGGCAGCGCATCGTCCCGGATGCCCACGGCGACTGGCTGGACCAGCGCGATGACAGCTTCGAGCGCTTTATGCCACTGGGCGACAAGAAGGGCAAGGGCACGGCCTTGTTCGACAATTATTCCAACGGCGTGAAGACCCAACGCGATGCGTGGTGCTACAACGCCAGCAAGCAGGCCGTCAACGAAAATATGACGCGCATGATCGACTTCTACAACCACGAAGTGGCCCGCTTCGATACCGCTCATCCGGGCGTCGACAGCCAAGCACGCAAGGACAAAGTGGATGGCTTCATCGACGCCGATCCCACCCGCATCAGCTGGACTCGCGCACTTAAACAGGATCTAGCCAAGGACCGCCATTTCGAATTTGACGCGGATAATCTGGTGACCGGCCTGTACCGTCCGTTCTGCAAGCAGTGGATGTATTTCAACCGCCGTTTCAACGAGATGGTCTACCAGGTACCGCGCATGTTTCCGCATGCCTGGGCCGAAAACATCGTCATTGGTTACTCTGCACCCAGCCAGCGCAGCGGTTTTTCGGTGGGTATCAGCAACTGTGTTCCCAGTCTCCACGCCATCGACATGGTTGGCTCGCAATACTTTCCGCTCTATCTGTATGACGAAGCCACACCGCCACAGGACGAGGACAACGACCTGTTCATGTCGGAACAACGCGAAGCCGCCCCATCGCGCCGCGACGGCATTACCGATGCCGGCCTGGCCCACTTCCAGACCGCCTTGCCGGGCGAGAAAATCGAGAAGGTTGACCTGTTCTACTACATCTATGGCCTGCTGCATTCGCCGGACTACCGCAAGCGCTACGCCAACAACCTCGCCAAGGAATTGCCGCGCATCCCGCGTGTCCGGTCGGCCGCGGATTTTTGGGCCTTCAGCCGCGCCGGCCGCGAACTGGCCGAACGGCACCTCGATTACGAAAACGTGCCCATGTACGCCGGCGCCAAAGTCATGGCGGGCAAGCAGCAGCTTGATCTGGCCAATCCCAGAGCCCTGGCCGCCTTCATGCAGGGCAAGGACGCCACGGGCTTCTGGCGCGTCACCAAGATGAAGATTCCACGGGCCGGCGGCGAGAAAGACTTCACCCGCCTCATCTACAACCCGCGCATCACCATCACCGACATCCCGCCCGAGGCCTGGGACTACGTCGTCAACGGCAAAGCCGCACTGGAATGGATCATCGACCGCCAGTGCGTCAAGACCGACAAGGCCAGTGGCATCGTCAACGACGCCAACGACTGGGCCACCGAAACCTTGGCGAACCCACGCTACCCACTGGAGCTGTTCCTGCGCGTCATCACCGTCAGCCTGGACACCATGGCCATCGTCCGCGCCCTGCCAGCCCTGGACATCCTCGACAACTGAAGCCGACATTCACCATACGCACCGGCCACCGTCGGGTCCGGCTGCGCCGGTCCCGACCTACCCGGATGCTTGCCGGTGCCGACGTAGGTCGGGATCCGCCGAAGGCGGAACCCGACATTGATACATAACCGACCGGCGGGCCGTAGATCAGGATCACACGCAACGTGAAGCCGACATTCACCACACGCCCCGGCCACCGTCGGGTCCGGCTGCGCCGGTCCCGACCTGCACCGATGCATCCCGGCACGGGTGCTCAGCCGAAGCCTTGCCTTTCCGGGGTGATACCGCGGCGTTGCAGCTCCAGCACGATGGGCGTGATGGCTTCGATGCGGGCTTCGATGCGGGCGCGCTGGTAGTAGTTGATGTCCTTGTTTTTCAGCAGGCGCTTGAGTTGCTCCAATGCGTCGCTGGCGCGGCCGGACAGGAAGGTGGCATCGGCGAAGGCTTCGCCGGCACGGATCTTCTGCCCGGAGATGTCGCAGGCACGGCCGAAGGTGCGGTACAGGGTCGGCTCGGTGACGTTTTCGTTCAACAGTGGTCGCAGCAGATCGGCGGCGCGTGCGGCGTCGGCGGATTTGCCGCTGTCCAGCAGCGCATCGGCATAAGACTCGGCGACCGCATGGCTTTGCGGCATTTGTGCGTGCAGGCTGGCGTACATGGCCAGGGCCTTGTCGCGTTGGCCGGCATGCAGGCGTGCGCTGGCCATGGCAAGCTGCAGTGTGGTGTTGTTGCCGTGTTTGTCCAGCAGTGGTTGCAGTTGCGTGATGGCCTTGCCGGCCTGATTGTTGCGAATCAGTGCCAGGGCGTAGCCGTAATGCCGCGCGATGCTGTCGAAGTTGTCCTTCCTGGCGAGGTTGCCGGCGTAATATTCCAGGACCGTGGCGCGGCTGTCAGCGGACAGGACGCGTGCGCGCTCACGCATCAGACGATAGTTGAGTTTGCTGGTGCTGTTGTCCGGCTCGCTGGCGTCCTCGATGCTCTCGCCGGCGTGCACGTAGGGGATCGGCGCCAGCGAGTCATTCCAGCTGAGCTTGCTGCCGATGGCATCGGTCTCGTCGCTGTACTCCTTGCGCAGGGCGCGCGCTCTGGCACGGGCTTCGGCGATACGCTGGGTGTTGACCGGGTGGCTGCGCAACAGGTCGGGGATCTCGACGCCGCCGCTGCCGGGGCGCAACAGCTGCTCCATGCGGTTGAAGAAGCCGGCCATGCTGTCCACGTCGAAGCCGGCGCGTGCCAGGGTCTGGATGCCGATGCGGTCGGCCTCGGCCTCGTCCTTGCGGGTGAAGTTGATCTGGCGCTGGCTGATTGCGCCCATCGCTCCGGTGATGATGGCTGCCGGCGCGTCACCGCTACCGCCGCTTTGCGCCGCCAGTACGGCGCCCAACATGGCCAGGCCCATCAGTGGCGTCATCTTGCGCTGGTCCTCGATGGCACGCTGGATGTGATGCTGGGTGACATGCGCAATTTCGTGTGCCAGCACGGCTGCCAGATCGCTTTCGTTGCGGGTGGCCTTGATCAGGCCGCTGTGCACCGCGATGTAGCCGCCGGGCGCGGCAAAGGCGTTGATGACATCGCTGTTGACGACGAAGAACGTGAACCGCATGTCCTTCGGGAAATCGGTATGTGCCAGCAGGCGGTAGCCCAGGTCGTTGATCCAGGCGTACAGCAGCGGATCGTCCAGGACTCTGCCCTCGGCCCGGAGATGACGCAACATGCTGGCGCCGATCATGTGCGCCTGGTGCGGCGACAGGATGATGTCGGCCGAGCTGCCCAGGCGCGGCAGGTCACCCGGACGGGCGTGTGGTGCCGCACCGATCAGCAGGACCAGGGCGATGCTGAGCACAAATGCTTTCATGGGCGAAGGAGTCAGACGTTGCAAGAGGCCACAATAGTGCGCTTCGGTGGTGTTTCGAAAGTATGGCCTGCCTCACGTTCACGCGGCGTTATGCGACGCTGCGACGAGGGATTCGGTTCAGTTGGCGCGCAACAGGACGATTTCGTCGCCGTTGCGGTCGATGCCATCCATGCGTTGCAGGCCGATATCATCAAACCGCGCCACGGGCCGGCCGCTGGCGTCCTGCAGCGTGCAGGAGTCTGCGGATGTTGCGCCTTGCCTGGCATAGCGGCACAGCAGCACGAAGCCTTCCTGGCCGGTGACGCGCATGCGCAGCGGTGTGTTGGTCCATTTGCCGGCGTCGAACGTCAGGGTTGCCGGCAACAGGTCCGCGAGCAGGGCATCGGCGGGCACATCGCGTGCCACCAGCCAGCGGCCCTGCCAGCGCGTCGTGCGGCCGGCATGGCTGAACGGACGGCGCTCGAAGGCTACCGTGGCCACCTCCAGCACACCCGGTTGTACCGGATTGCGACGGCTGAGCCAGGCATGCGCGTGCGTGGCCGAGTCGAAGACAAGGTCGAGCGTCGCTGCGTGTTGTGGTCGCGGCTGGCCCAGGGATGGTAGGAAAGGTGAGGCGCCGTTGTCGATGCGGGACAGCTCGATGCGGGCCCGGCGGCCATCCAGAGTGCCGGTGCCGAACAACCAGACCGGTGCGCCACTGAGATCGTCATGACTGAGCCAGGCGACACCCAGCGTTCCGTCTTGCACCTCGATGCTGAGGACATTGCCGCTGCCATCGGCCTCGCTTGTCGGCCACCAGAACCCCGAGTGCGGCGCTGTGTCCGTCGTGCCGCTGCCGGTGACGGCGAAGCCGACCAGTTGCGGTGTGCCGGCGGCATCTTCGGTGAGCACCCGGATGACGTTGATGGCCTGTGCGGGCGGTGGCGGCGAAAAAATGCTGGGCGGGGCGGATTCCAGCGTGAACGCGTGCGGTGCGGGAGGGCAGGGCGCGATATCGTCAAGAACAATGACCGTGGCACCGTTTGCATCGCGGTAGCGTTGCGCGATCTGCGGCTCGCACGCACTGGGCCAGATGCCTTGCAGCCGCACCGTTGCCCCCGTCGTGTCGATGGCGTGGATACGAATGTCCTGCGCTGCCGCTGCCAGGGGCAGCAGAAGCAGGAGAATGGCAAAAATGTACCCTGGGACGCGCATGGCATCATTGTACCCATGTTGCCGGCTGAAGGATAATGGCCGGTTCTTGATTGTGTTCAGGGAGTTTTGTCCATGACAGACAGTATTGCGGTGATACGCGGCGACGGCATCGGGCCGGAAATTGTTGCCTCGGCCATTCGTGTGTTTGATGCTCTCGGCTGCGGCCTGGAATACGAATACGTGGATGCAGGCCTGGCGGCACAGGAAAGTTGTGGCGAGCTGTTGCCTCAGGCCACGCTGAATGCCATTGAACGCCATGGCGTGGCCCTCAAGGGGCCGTTGACGACGCCCATCGGCAAGGGCTTTTCTTCGTTGAACGTGGCCTTGCGGCGGCACTTCGAGTTGTACGCCAACTTGCGTCCGGTGGTGACCTTCCCCGGCACCCGTGCGCGCTACGATGACATCGACATCATCACCGTGCGCGAGAACACCGAGGGTGCCTACCGTGCCGAGGAACAGACGGTGTCCGAGGACGGCCAGGTGGGCCGCTCGGTGATCCAGGTCACGCGCGCCGGCTCCGAGCGTATCGTGCGTTACGCCTTCGAGCTGGCCAAGAAGCTGGGTCGCAAGAAAATTTCCGTGGTGCACAAGGCCAATATCCTCAAGGCGCCGTCCGGCCTGTTTCTGGATGTGGCGCGTGAGATTGCCGCCGAGTACCCGGCAATCGAGATGAACGAGCTGATCGTGGACAACACCTGCATGCAGCTGGTGATGGATCCGCACAAGTTCGATGTCATCGTCACCACCAACCTGTTTGGCGACATCGTCTCGGACCTGTGTGCCGGTCTGGTGGGTGGCCTGGGGCTGGCGCCGGGTGCCAACATCGGCGACAAGGTGGCCATTTTCGAGGCCGTGCATGGCTCTGCTCCGGACATCGCCGGCAAGGGTGTGGCCAATCCGTCGGCGCTGCTTCTGGCCGGTGCCAGTCTGCTGGATCACATCGGCCAGCATGACAATGCCAGCCGCATCCGTGTGGCCATTCGCAAGGTGCTGGCAGCCGCCGATCGCACCACACCGGATCTGGGCGGCAAGGGCACGACCGAGTCGTTTACCGACGCCCTGGTCGAGCGGCTGTGAAACCACCGGGCACCGCGATCCTGTCGCACGGCTTCGAGAGCGGCCCCGAGGCCGTCAAGACCACCGCCATGGCGCGCGTGGCCCGTGGGCTGGGCTGGCAGGTCGAGTGCCCGGATTATCGCGAGCATGATCGTCTCGGTCTGGCCGAGGCCGTGGCGCCACGCTGCCGGCAGTTGCAGGCCCTGGCCGAGTCCGTCGATGGGCCACTGGTTCTGGCCGGGTCCAGCCTCGGGGCCTGGGTTTCCGGCCGCGTGTCGCTCGAGGTCGAGTGCCAGGCGCTGTTCCTGATGGCCGTGCCGCCACTGATGCTGGGCCAGGATCGACCCTTCGACCTGCGCCAGGGCGTGCCGACGACACTGCTGCACGGCATGCACGACGAGCTTTGCCCGGTGTACGTGATGTGGGAGTTCGCGCGTGATCGCGGGCTCGACTTCCTGGCCGTGCCGGATGGCCATCGTCTGGAGAATCATGTCGACTGGGTGGCGGCGCAGTTTGCCCTGGCGCTGCGTGCGCTCGAGGTTCCGGCATGAGGACGTTTTTTGCCACCTGTGCACGCGGCCTGGAGTACCTTTTGCGAGACGAGCTGGTCGAACTTGGCGCCAGCGACGTACGCGAGGCACGCGCCGGAGTGCATTTTTCCGGCACGCTGGAGGTGGGCTACAAGGCCTGTCTGGAATCGCGCCTGGCCAGCCGTGTGTTGTTGCCGCTGGCCGAGTTCCAGGCCACCGACACCGATGCGCTGGCGGCGGAGGTCGGCAAGCTGGACTGGAGCCGGCACATGGCGCCGGATGCCACAATGGCGGTTGATGCCGTCTGCCAGCAAAGCGCCATCGACCACAGCCGCTATGCCGCGCAGCGGGTCAAGGATGCGGTGGTCGACCAGTTTCGCGAGCGCAGCGGCGAGCGCCCGTCGGTGGACCTGGACCAACCGGATATCCGCCTGAACTTGTTCTTGAAGCGCAATCAGGCGCTGCTGTCGCTGGATTTGTCCGGTGGCTCGTTGCATCGCCGCGGCTGGCGCCAGACCCGTGTCAGCGCACCGTTGAAGGAGAATCTGGCGGCCGCCATTCTGTTGCGCGCCGGCTGGCCGGCGGTGTACCGCGCCGGCGGCGCGCTGGTCGATCCCATGTGCGGCTCGGGCACGCTTTTGATCGAGGGTGCGCTGATGGCTGCCGACGTCGCGCCCGGCCTGGGGCACGAGCATTTCGGCTTTACCGCCTGGCGTGGCCACGATGAGGTCTTGTGGCAACGTCTGGTTCAGGCTGCCGAGAAGCGCGCTGATGCCGGCCTGCGCAGCTTGCAGCCGGTGTTTTTTGGCTCCGACCACGACAGCCAGGCGGTCGCCGCCGCCAAGCGCAACGCCCAGACGGCCGGTGTGGCCGGCTTTCTGCAGTTGGCGCGCCACGATGTCGGCCACGCGCGGCCGCCGGAAGGCAGCGACAAGCCCGGCCTGGTGGTCTGCAATCCGCCCTACGGCGAACGCCTGGAACGCGACGGTGGCCTGGAGACCTTGTACGCCACGCTGGGCAGCACCCTGCGTGAGTATTTTGCCGGTTGGCAGGCCGCCATCATCACCAGCCACAAGGAACTTGGGTTTGCCCTCGGCCTGCGCGCGCACAAGCATTACCAGCTCTACAATGGCAAGCTGGAATGCCTGTTGCTGTTGTTCGATCTCGCCAGTGGCGCGCCCGAGCCGGCAGCCTTGTCCGAGGCGGCGCAGGGCCTGGCCAACCGTATCGACAAGAACCGCAAGAAACTGGGCAAGCGTCTGCAGCGCGAGGGCATTGGCTGTTATCGGCTCTACGATCGTGACCTGCCGGAGTACGCCGCAGCGGTGGATGTCTACAACGCGCGCCCGGCGGGTGCCAACGGCGCCGATTTCCAGCCTTGGCTGCATGTGGCCGAGTACCGTGCGCCGGCCAGCGTGCCGAAGAATGTCGCCCGCAAACGCATCAGCGAGCTGGCGCGTGTGCTGCGCGAGGCGTTCGACGTACCGCGCGAGCGCGTGCTGCTGAAAACCCGTCAGCGCGGCAAGGGTGGCACGCGCTACGCCGGTTTCGACAAACACGGCGAATGGCTGGAAGTACGCGAGGATGATCTCCTGCTGCGGGTGAACCTGCGCGACCACATCGACACCGGCCTGTTTCTGGACCACCGCAAGGTGCGTGCCCGGCTGCGCCAGCTGGCCAAGGGCCGCGACATGCTGAACCTGTTCGCCTACACCGGCAGCGCCAGCGTGCATGCGGCAGCCGGCGGGGCGAGCTCCACCACCAGCGTGGACCTGTCGAAAACCTACCTCGAATGGGCCGCCGCCAACCTCGAGCGCAACGGCTTCACCGGCCGCGACCATCGCCTGGTGCAGGCCGATGCCCGGGCTTTTTTGCAGCAGGGCAAGTCACGCTTTGGCTTGATCTTCGTCGACCCGCCGACCTTCTCCAACTCGGCACGTACCGACGAGGATTTCGACGTCCAGCGCGACCATGTGGCCCTGCTCGAAGCCTGCCACCGACGCGTGGCCCGCTCCGGCGTGGTGGTCTTCTCCAACAACGCCCGCCGCTTCAAACTCGACCGCGACGCCCTGTCGTCGCTGTACGACATCGAGGACTGGTCCCGCCAGTCCATCCCCTTCGACTTCGCCCGCAACCCGGGCATCCACGGCTGCTGGATCCTGCGGACCAAAGGCTGAGAGTCGGGAATCGGGAATCGGGAGTCGGGGATCGGGAATTGTCGGGGCACGGGACACGGGGCCCGTCGGTTCGTCCGGGTTCGCGGCCATGGCGACATCGTGGGTGGTTTACGCCCGGTCGCCTGCAGGCAGGCTCCTACAACAGCCTCGCCAATCATCCGGAGAACCTGTAGGAGCGAGCCTGCTCGCGACCGGACAAAAAAACCGCCAGGGACAGAATCCACAGGACAAGGCATCCTGCCAGGGGCCGCCGGTCTGGCCATCCATGGCCAGCCGCTCGCGAGCTGCGAACCGCCGTTGCGTGTGCATTGAGACCCACGGGACAAGGCATCCTGCCAGGGGCCGCCGGTCTGGCCATCCATGGCCAGCCGCTCGCGAGCTGCGAACCGCCGTTGCGTGTGCATTGAGACCCACGGGACAAGGCATCCTGCCAGGGGCCGCCGGTCTGGCCATCCATGGCCAGCCGCTCGCGAGCTGCGAACCGCCG
>CAZOXZ010000040.1:0-19072 GCA_964583865.1 uncultured Rhodanobacteraceae bacterium
TGAGCATGAAGGAGCAGTTGCAGCGCCTGGAGAGTCGCCACCACCTCGTGCTCATCGACTGCCCGCCCTCGCTGCATCTGCTGACGCTGAATGCGTTGACGGCAGCCAACAGCGTGCTGATTCCCGTGCAATGCGAGTACTTCGCGCTGGAGGGCCTGACGGCCTTGCTGGACACCATCCGTGCGGTACGCAAGCGCCTCAATCCCGGCCTGCAGCTGGAGGGCCTGCTGCGTACCATGTTCGACGTGCGCAACAACCTGGGCTCGGATGTCTCGGCCCAGCTGGACAAGCATTTCGGTGACAAGCTGCTGCGCTCGGTGATCCCGCGCAACGTGCGCCTGGCCGAGGCCCCCAGCCACGGCCTGCCGATCACCCTGTATGATCGCTCCTCGCGCGGCGCCATCGCCTACCTTGGCCTGGCCGGGGAGATGATCCGCCGCCACGGGCGCGCGTCAGCAAACACGAGGAGTGCCTGAGATGGCAGCAAAACGACGCGGCTTGGGTTCGCGGGACCTGGATGCCTTGCTGGGCGGCAGTGAGGGCGACAACACGGACGACGGCAACAGCGAGTTGTGCGCTCTGCCGCTGGAGCAGATTGAGCCCGGCCGCTACCAGCCGCGCACGCACTGGGACGAGGACGCGCTGGATGAGCTGGCCGATTCCATCCGCGCCCAGGGCGTAATCCAGCCGGTGGTGGTGCGCAAGGTCGGCCGCGACCGTTACGAGCTGATTGCCGGTGAGCGCCGCTGGCGCGCCTCGCAGCGGGCCGGTCTGGCCGAGATTCCGGCTCTGGTGAAGCAGGTCAGCGCTTCGGCGGCTCCGGCCATGGCCTTGATCGAGAACATCCAGCGCGAGGATCTCTCGCCGCTGGAGGAGGCGCGCGCCTTTGCCCGGCTGATCAAGGATTTTGAGCTGACCCACCAACAGGTGGCCGAGGCCGTCGGGCGCTCGCGTGCGGCGGTGAGCAATCTGCTGCGCCTGCTGGAATTGCCCGAGGCGGTCAGCCGTCTGCTGGAAGACGGCGAGCTGCAAATGGGCCACGCGCGTGCCCTGTTGACGCTGGAACCGGCGCGTGCGCGCAAGCTGGCGCGCGAGGCGGCGGCCAAGGGCTGGTCGGTGCGCCAGCTGGAAAAAGCTGCGCGGCAATCGGCTGGCAGCAAAAGCAAGCCGGCGAAGACAGCGCGCAAGCGCGATGCCGACATCATAGCCCTGGAGCGCGAGCTGTCCGAGACGCTGGCCACCGAGGTCAACCTGCAGCACGGCCCGGGTCGCGGCGGCAAGCTGGTGATCCGTTACCACGACAGCGACCAGCTCGAAGGCGTGCTGGAACGCTTGCGCGGGCAGGGTTGAGCCATGCCGGAGCTTGCCGTGGTGGTGCCTGTGTACAACGAGGCGGCCAATATCCAGCCGCTGGTCGACGAGATCGGCGCTGCGCTGGACGGGCATTGCGATTACGAAATCATCTACGTCGATGACGCCAGCCGCGACGGCACGCCGGCGGCGTTGGCCAGCGCACAGGCCGGGCAGCCGCGCCTGCGGGTGCTGCGTCATCGGCAACAGGCTGGCCAGAGCACCGCGGTGCGCCACGGCATCAAGGCCGCACGCAGCCCCTGGATTGCCACCCTGGATGGCGACGGCCAGAACGATCCGGCCGATATTCCCAAGCTGCTCGACTTGCGCGATGCCGACAGCGCAGGCACGAGGCTCTTTGCCGGCTGGCGGGTGGATCGCAAGGACACGCTCAGCAAGCGCCTGGGCTCGCGTCTGGCCAACGGCCTGCGCCGACGCCTGCTGCACGACGGCACGCCGGACACCGGCTGCGGCATCAAGCTGATCGAGCGCGAGGCCTTCCTCGACCTGCCCTGGTTCGACCACATGCACCGCTACCTGCCGGCCCTGATGCAGCGCGCCGGCCACGGCGTACGTTCGGTGCCCGTAAGCCATCGCCCGCGCAGCGCGGGCCGGTCCAAGTACACCAATTTTCATCGTGCCCTGGTCGGCATTGCCGACCTCTGGGGCGTGGCGTGGCTGATGCGCCGTGCCCGGCCGACCACAGTGGACGAGATGACCGGCGCCACGACCGCCGATGACACGGAGAACAACCCATGAATGACGTTGCCCGACCGGCGCTGTTTGCCGGCCTCGACGAGGGCCTGCGCAGCGCCGCCAACCATGCAGCCCAACTGCTGCAGGCTGGCGACAGCCGCAATGCCGGGCGCCGCTTCGAGCGCCTGCTGCGGCGTGCGCCGGACAACGCGGACCTGTTGCGTCTGGCCGGCATGGCGCAGCGCCTGGCTGGCAACGCTGCGCAAGCGGTGACGACCTTGACCCGAGCGCGCTCGCTCGTGCCGGATGATCCTCTGGTGGCCTCCAGCCTCGGGCTGGCCTTGCTGGACGATGGCCAGACCGAAGCCGGTCTGGCCGAGCTGCAGCGGGCTTGTGCACTGGTGCCAGACAGCGTGCCATTCCACTTCAATCTTGGAAAGGCGTTCGTTGACCACCGTGATCCGGTACGGGCCATCAAGCCGCTGCGCCGCGCCATCGAACTGCAGCCGACGTTTGCGTCGGCCCAGCGGCACCTGGCCTGGGCCCTGGCGGTGACCGGGCATGTCGACGAGGCGGCCAGGCATTACCGCAGCGTGCTGGAGTTGGAGCCGGCGGCGGCCAACGCCAAGGCATGGGTCGGGCTGGCGCAGTTGAAGTCAGGGGTGCTTGGCAACGACGACATCAAGGCCATGCGCGCGGTGCTGGCACGCGGCAATCTGAGCGACGATGATCGCATTGCCATCGGGCATGCGCTGGGCGAGGCCTGTCATGATGCCGGCCAGTACGACGAAGCCTTCGCTGCCTGGGCCGAGGCCAACCGCCTGCGCCGGGCGCAACAGCCTTGGGATGCCGCGCGGTTTTCCGCCCATGTGGATCGCGTCCTGACGCATGAATGGCCCGAGCCGCCGGCGCCATCGTCCAGACCGCCGGTGATCTTCATCGTCGGCCTGCCGCGCTCCGGAACCACGCTGGTGGAACAGGTCCTGGCCATGCACCCCGAAGTTGTTGCCGGCGGTGAGCTGGACACGGTGGGGCATCTGGTGTTGCCGGACGCGGCCTCCGGTGAGGCGTATCCGCACAATCTGGCCAGCCTGACAACCGACCAGTGGCGCGAAATGGGTCGTGAGTACCTGCAACGTGCTCGCGAAGAAATCGACACCGATGGCATCTTCACCGACAAACGGCCCGGCAACTGGCATTTCACCCCGGCCATTTTCAACATGTTGCCCGATGCGCGCATGGTGATTTGCCGGCGCGATCCGCTGGCTACCGCGTTTTCCTGCTGGCGCCAGCATTTCGGACCGAACGGGCAGCTGTTTTCCACCGACTTCGAGTCCACTGCCCGCTACTGGCATGATTTCGACCGTGCCGCACGGCATTGGCAGGAAGTGTATCCGAAGCGCGTTTTCGAGCTGCAACATGATGCGCTGGTGAAGGACACCGAGAACACGATCCGGCGCTTGTTGGCATTTTGCGACCTGCCCTGGGATCCGGCCTGCCTGCATCCCGAACGCGGCACCGACGCCGTCTACACCATCAGCACGGCCCAGGTGCGCCGGCCGATTGGCGCTACGCGAAGCTCGGTGGAACACTACGCCGAGGCTCTGGAGCCGCTGCGCCAGGCTCTCGGGAGGCCGGACTGACGTGGCCTGGCTGTACCTTGCGGTCGCGATTGTCGCCGAGGTCATTGCCACCAGCGCACTGAAAGCCAGCGATGGTTTCACGCGGCCAGTGCCGGTGCTGTTGGTGGTGGCCGGTTACGGGCTGGCGTTCTGGTTGCTGGCGCTGGTGTTGCGCTCCATGCCCGTGGGCGTGGCCTACGCCGTGTGGAGCGGTGCCGGCATCGTGCTGGTGACGCTGGTGGCCGCATTCTGGTTCCGTCAGATTCCGGACTGGCCGGCCATCGTCGGCATGGGATTGATCGTGGCCGGGGTATTGGTGCTGAACCTGTTCTCCAGCACAACCACCCATTGACGCCGGGTTTCAGGCTCCTGCAGGCGTCGCGGATGATTGGTACCACCGCCTGCAGACAACCGGATGTGAATGACTCGTGACGCGGCCACTACCGCGAATCTGGACGAATCGGTGATTCCCGACTCCCGCTCGCGGGCCACTCACGCTACCATGCTGTTTTCTCACCCGGATCGCCCATGGACAAGGTTTTCATCGAGGATTTGCGCATCGAGACGGTGATCGGCATTTACGATTGGGAGCGCAAGATCCGCCAGACGGTGACGCTGGACTTGGAGATGGCCTTCGACAACCGCGTGCCGGCCGCCAGTGATGCCATCGAGGACACGCTCAACTACAAGGCCGTGTCCAAGCGCTTGATTGCCCATGTCAGCGAGGCAAAGTGCGAGCTGGTGGAGACGCTGGCCGAGCAGTGCGCATCCATTGTGCTGAAGGAGTTTGATGTCGAATGGCTGCGGCTGCGCCTCGGCAAGCCGGGTGCGGTGACTGGCTCACGCAGTGTCGGCGTGATTATCGAACGCGGCGCCAAGCCGGAGTGAGCTGATGGCAACCGCCTACCTCAGTCTGGGCAGCAACATCGAGCCGGAACGCCACCTGGCCCTGGCGGCACGCGAGATCGACGAACGCTTTCCCGACTCGCTGCTGTCGCCGGTGTATCGCACGCCGGCGGTGGGTTTCGACGGGCCCGATTTTCTCAACGCCGCCATGCGCATCCGCACCGACATGACGCCCGAGGCGCTGGACGTCTGGCTGCACCGCCTGGAAGACGCTCACCAGCGCGACCGTTCCGGTCCGCGTTTTTCCAGCCGCACGTTGGACGTGGATCTGCTGCTTTACGACGATCTGGTGCTGGACGGCCCGGGCCACTTGCAGCTGCCACGCAAGGAGCTGGCCGAGCAGGCTTTCGTGCTCAAGCCCATGGCGGATATCGCGCCCGATCTGGTGCATCCGGTGCTGGGTGTGTCGCTGCAAGCCATGCTGCAACGCCTGCCGCCCGCCAGCAGCCTGGTGCGCGTGACACTGGGCGAGTGAGCCGACTCAACCAGCCACGCCGCGCCCGCCGTCAACGTTGACCACCTGGCCGGTGGTAAAACGTGCACGTAAAAGCAACCACTGCACCGCGTCGGCGATGTCCGCCACCGTCCCCATGCGCGCCAGCGGCGTGGCGGCCAGCATGGCCGCCTGTGCCGCATCGTCGCTTGAGCCGTCCGGCCACAGAATGGCGCCCGGCGCCACGGCGTTGACGCGCACCTCGGGCGCCAGTGCCAACGCCAGGCTGCGGGTGAGCGACACCAGCGCCGCCTTGGAAGCGGCATAGGCCGGCAAATCCGCCCGCGGTCGCTCGGCGTAAATATCGACGATGTTGACGATGCCGCCGCATTGTTGGCGCAGTGGTTCAGCCGCTGCCTGCGCGAGAAGAAACGGTGCCCGGGCGTTGACGGCCATCAGCTCGTCCCATTGCTCCGGTGCGGCCTCGCCAAGCGGCGTGGGATAGAACGCCGAGGCGTTGTTCACCAGGCCATCCAGCCGGCCAAAGCATGCCATCACGTCCGCGACCAGCCCGGGCAGGGCCGCCGCGTCGGCCAGGTCAGCGGCAAAACCGGCCACCGAGCCGGCGCGGCGTGCATCCAGCTCACTGCACAGATCGTCCATGGCCTCGCGCGAGGATCGGTAATGCAGCGCCAGATCACAGCCGGCTGCATGCAGGCCGCGCGCGATGCCGGCACCGATGCGCCGTGCGGCACCGGTGATCAGGACGACGGGATGTTGTGCTGCAGCCACGGGAACGCCCAAGTTTGACCTCACTTGTTAAGGTAGCACCTGATTGCGATCGCAGCATCAGGAGATATCGTGGAGATCGTGCAACAACTTCTGCAACATCCGTGGACGCGAACCCTGCTGGGATGCGTGGCGCTGGTCGTGGTGGCCTGGTTGTTCGCCTGGCTGGCCCGCCACGTCATGATCCGCATCACTCGGGTTGTCAGCAAGCGCACCCGCTGGACCTGGGACGAGGCATTGGTGAAGCGCGGGGTCTTCCTGCGTCTGGCGCAGGTGGTTCCCCTGCTGATCGTGCGCTATGGCATTGCTCTGGTTCCAGGCATCGCCGAGCGCGTGGAAGATGTGGTCGCGCATGTCACCACGGCCCTGATCGTGGTGTTCATCCTGCTGGCCATCAGCGCGGCCTTGTCCGCCGTCGAGGACCTGTATCGCGCCTCGCCACGTGGTCGCGAATATTCCATCAAGGGCTACATCCAGCTGCTGAAGATTCTGTTGTTCGGCATCGGTGCCATCGTCGTCCTGGCGGACCTCCTGGGTCGCTCGCCACTGACCTTGCTTGCCGGTCTGGGCGCGGTCTCGGCGGTACTGCTGTTGATTTTCAAGGACACGATCATGTCGGTGGTGGCCAGCTTGCAGCTGAGCTCGAACGACATGCTGCGCGTCGGCGACTGGATTTCCCTGCCCGAGGACAACGTCGATGGCGACGTGGTGGAGATCGCCCTGCATACCGTCAAGGTGGTCAACTGGGACAAGACCATCAGCACCGTGCCGACCTGGCACCTGATCTCCAAGTCCTACCGCAATTACCGTCACATGTACGCCACCGGCCGGCGCATTCGCCGTGCCGTGAACATCGACCTCACCAGCGTGCATTTCCACACCGACGAGGAACTGGAGCATCTGCAGCAGCTGCAATTGTTGCAGGATTACTTCCGCGACAAGTCCGAAGAGGTGGCCAACTGGAACCGCAAGCTGGGCGAGGAAGGCGCCGCACCCATCAACCAGCGCCGGCTGTCCAACCTGGGCAGCTTCCGCGCCTACATGCAGGCCTATATTCGCAACCATCCGGGCATCAACCAGGACCTTTTCTGGGCGGTACGGCAGCTGGATCCTGGCCCCAGCGGCATTCCGTTGCAGGTCTACGCCTACACCCGCGAGACCGGTTTCGTGGCCCATCACAACGTCCAGGGCGACATTTTCGACCACCTCATCACGATTGCGCCAGAGTTCGGCTTGGTGCTGTTCCAGGAGCCCAGTGGCCGCGACATGCGTGCCATCGGCATCAACACGGCGGAAGCCGATTCACCCGCGCTGTCGTAGAATCCGCGCATGGCCAAAAAGACTCGCAAGCACAGCCTCAACCGGCGTGCCGGCCGCGCGCCGGCGACACCTGCCCCGGAAGACCGCACCGCACGCTCGGCCCGCATTTTCGAGAGCCTGCTGTCGCTGGTGCCGGACGCGTACCGCGACAAGGTGCGCGACATCCTCGTGCTGATACGGATGGATCGCCCCATCGGCGCGCTGCTGTTGCTGTGGCCGACCTGGTGGGCCTTGTGGTTGGCGGCCGACGCGCCATTTCCGCCGCCCGGATTGCTGGTAATTTTCACCCTTGGCGTGTTCGTGATGCGCTCGGCCGGCTGTGCCATCAACGATTTCGCCGATCGCAAGCTGGACCCGGAAGTCCAACGCACTGCCGGCCGACCCATTGCCAGCGGCCGCATCACGCCTGGTGAAGCTCTCGTCGTTGCCGGCGTGCTGCTTTTGGTGGCCCTGGGCCTGGTGCTGCTGACCAACCCGCTGACCATCAAGCTGGCATTCATCGGCGCGGCACTGGCCATCGTCTACCCGTTCACCAAGCGTGTCACTCACCTGGCCCAGGTGGTGCTGGGCGCGGCTTTCGGCTGGTCGATTCCCATGGCCTTTGCCGCCGTCAGCAACAAACTGCCGCCACTGTGCTGGCTGCTGTTTCTGGCCAATATCCTGTTCTCGGTGATCTACGACACCGAGTACGCCATGGTCGACCGCGAAGATGACCTCAAGGTCGGCGCCAAGTCCACGGCCATCCTGTTCGGCGATGCCGACCTGCCCATCCTCGGCGTACTGATCGCGACCTTCCTGCTGGCCATGGCCCTGGTCGGCAGCCGCGCCGGGCTGGCGTGGCCGTACTGGATCGGCCTTGTGGCCGCCGCCGGCCTGTTCGCCTGGCAGTTGTGGATCATCCGCAATCGCGAACGCGACCCCTGCCTGCGCGCCTTCCGCAACAACAACCTCACCGGCGGCGTGCTGTGGGCCGGCATGCTCGTGTCGCTGGCAATCTGATGACTTGCCGATGGCCAGATTCTGCGACTACGGGCTGGCGCCCTCCGCGCAGAATGACACGGGTTGGGGTGAGGCAATCCGTCATCCTGCGTGGAGCGAGCGTAGCGAGCGGAATCGCAGGATCTCCATCGCTGAAAAAATCACAGTCCCTCAGTCGCCGAAGTAGATGGCGAAGCCGGCGCTGCCCTGCCAATCATCGACCTTGTCGCTGAGGCCGCGGCGCAGGCTGAGGTCGAGCTGGATGCGCGACGTGATTTGCCAGGTGATGCCGGCTCCGGCGAGCGCGCCGCTGCCGGTGTCCGTGACGTGCTGGCCGCCCAGTTCCACGTAGGCACCGACATCCGGTGTCAATGTCCAGCCGGCGTTGACCGCCACAAGCTCGCTGTCGGCATCACCACGAACGGTCTCGGCATACAGGCCCACGCCGAAATCATCGGCCAGTTGCCAACCCAGGCTGACGCCCAGAAGGTATTGCCGGTCACCGCCACGGAAAGCCCGCGCACCATCGGTCAACTCGACGCTGCCCAAAAGGCCCCAGCTGAAGTTGCCGCGCGCCTCGGGCGCATACTTCAGGCCCAGCGAGGTATCCACGCGACCATCCTCGTCGAACGACGGCGAATCAATCCGACGCCAGCCAGTGCCAAGCTGCAGTTCCAGATCATGCCCCAGGCCGACACGAAGCAAGCTGTCAGCGTCATACACCGTGACATCGTCGTTGCGCGAAAAATCCGGCAGACCCTGCTCGAAGATGACATCACCGGCGTGCAACACCGCCGGCGTAAAGCCCATGCCGGGCCGGTCGTAACCGGGATTGTCCGTCACCTCGGCAAACGCAGGTGTGGACGCGAAAGCGAGCGCGAACACACCCGCCGCGGAAAAGCTCCATGATCTCGACATGTTCTGACGCCGTGCAGTGGTGACAAGCCAAGTGTGCCGTGCCGCAGTCACACGGCAAAAGGCGGCACGTCAGTCCGGGTGCACCGCCTTTTTGATCACGGCCTCGATCCCGGCCAGCGGCTGCACCGTTTCCGCATCCGCATGGTGACGTGCAGCCAGATAACCGGCCGTGTTGCAGCTCAACCATGTACGGCCCTGGTCATCTTCCCAGGCCAGCGCCTTGAAAGGCAGGTCGATGGCCAGCGTCGGCACCGCCTGCATCACCAACGTACCCAGCTTCGGATTGCCGAATACCAGTACCTCCGTCGGGCGCATGTCGAGGCCGACCTCGGCCGCTGCCGCGGCATGATCGATGCGCGCAAAAATGCGCACGCCCTTGCTCTCCAGCAGCGCCGTCAGGCGGTCCAGCGTCTCGGCCACGCCAAAACGACTGGCGTAATGCACCATGCCCTTGGCCTGTTGTGCGGGTTGGCTTGTCTGCATGTCATCTCTCCTGCCGTCGTGGGCACGTGCACGCGTCGTCCAGGGCCGCGCCGCGATGGTTCTGGCATCAGGCCCCGGCCGGTTGCTTGGCGGCTGGCGCAGCGCCTGCCGCGGGCTTGGCCACGGCGGCCCCGGCACCGATGTATTTGTCCAGGAAGCCGGCCAGCTTTTCCAGGAACGCCGCGCGGTGTTCTTCGGTGTAAAAACCGTGGCCCTCGCCATCGACCGCCATCCATTCGAAAGGCTTGTGGGCCTTTTCCAGTGCCTTTCGCATGGCCTCGGCCTGGGCAAAGGGCGCACGCTGGTCCTCCTTGCCGTGCACCAGCAACACCGGCACCTTGATCTTCGCGGCCAGGTGCGTCGGCGAATTGGTCTCAAGCTCGGCCTCGTTGCGACCGATGACGGTGCCGAGATAGCTGTTGCCGAAGTCCGTCGTCTTGATGTCGCCCTTGGTGTACATCATGGCCAGATCATAGATACCGGCGTAGCCGACGGCACACTGGTACAAGTCCGGTGCACGGATGACATTCATCATCGCCGAGTAGGCACCGAAACTGCCGCCGTAGACACAGATGCGATTCTTGTCGGCATAGCCCTTGTCGATGGCCCATTTCACGCCGTCGATGAGATCCTGCTGGATGCGCGTGCCCCACTTGCGATACCCGGCCTCCTGGAACGCGGTGCCGCGTCCACCGGAACCACGATAGTTGACCTGCAGTACCAGATAGCCGCGGTTGGCCAGAAACTGGGCATCCCAGTCGAAATACCAGCTGTCACGCACGCCATGCGGGCCGCCGTGCGGCATCAGCACCATGGGCAGGTTCTCGTGCGGCCGGTTGCGCGGGAAGGTGAGGATACCCTCGAGCTCCATG
Organism: uncultured Rhodanobacteraceae bacterium; assembly: GCA_964583865.1. Taxonomy (GTDB): domain Bacteria; phylum Pseudomonadota; class Gammaproteobacteria; order Xanthomonadales; family Rhodanobacteraceae; genus DASSBG01. The sequence continues at coordinate 10,368 of CAZOXZ010000040.1, forward strand.
CCGTCGCTGGCCTTGAACTGGACGGAGGTACGCCCGGCCATCTGCTGCGGCTTGATCCATGGCGCCACTTGCAGCAGCTTGGTGACCTTGTGCGTTTTCGTGTCACACAGGTAGTAGCTGCCCGGATCGCGGTCGCTGGAAACGAAGAACAGCAACTTGCCACGGTCCTGGCTGAAGTCGATGAAGTCCACCACCTTGCCCTTGAAGACCTGCTGCAATGCCCGGTACAGCTTGCCGTCGGCACTGTTGGGCTGGATGAAAACCGGCTGTGGCTTGCCGGCAGCAATCATCGCCGCAAAGGGCTGGTACGGCGGCGCACTCCATTGGATGTTGGTGATATTGGCGAACTTGCCGGCGGCCAGTACCGTTTGCGTCTTGCCATCCAGCGAGCTTCGAACCAGGGTTTCCGGCCCGTCATCATGGGCGACCCAGGCGTACAACTGCTTGTGGTCAGGCGTGTAGGCAATCGGCATGAAAGTGCCATGGGTTGCCTTTGGATCAAGCGGCGACCAGGCGTCGTCATGGCGTCGGTAGCTGACATATTCGAAGTCGCTGTTGGTACCGAATGCGTACGTTGCCTTGCCTTCCGGGCTGACCAGAAAGCTCATGCCGCCAACACGCATCTTGGCGAGCAGGTGGCGATGGTTTTTCGGCACGTCGATGTCGTACAACATGCTGAGGTTCTCCCGACCCCAGGGCTCGGCACGCACGTACACATGGCCGTTCGGCTCCGCCGGCAAGGACACGATGTAACCGAACGCCTGGTCCGAGCCACGCGTGGCAGCTCGTCGGCCGCGGTTGTGATAGCCGAACAGGTAACGCTGCTTGTCGCCGGTGATGTTGCTGGCAATCACCTGGCCGGTGTTGATTGGCTGATCCAGCGAGCCCAGCATGCGGCCGATCTCAAGCACGATCCACTCATCGTTCACCCAGGTCGGATCCACCGGCAGCTCGTTGATCGGCATGCGCAGCCTGCTGCGCACGGACATGTCCGACAGGCGAAACACGACCAGCGAATGCGACTTGCCTTCGGCATCATCCATGCGCACCAGAAGGTGCTCGCCATCCGGCGACAGACGCGGCCCGAAGACCGTCGCCCGACGGGCAAAATCCTTGGCCGGCAGGACCGCCGGTGCGACAGCCTTTGCCTTGGCATCAGCGCCGGATGGCGCCGTCTGGGCAACGACGGCGGGACTGCAGGCCAGCGCGAGGCACAACACGGACCCGGCCAGCAAAGACAGGCGTTGCAGGTTCATCAAACAGCCCCAAGGGTCAATGGTGCTGGCAAGTATACGCGCGGCACCATGATCAATCCGTGATGTCATCCACGACCCGATGGAATTGCACCTGCTCCGGGCCTGGTGTGGCGATGCATCGGCTGCCAACAGCGAACGCTTCGTGACCGGCTGCTGTACACCGACAGTCCGCTGGCGCGTTTGCATGTGTACCACCCTGGATCAGGAAAAGTGCCATGCAATGTCTGTCATCATCCCGTCAGATCGCTTCCCACCGTATTCCGAGCCTGCTGGTGGCTGGTCTTGTCTTGCTGTTGTTGGCAGTCGGCAACGGCCAAGCAGCCAGCCACACGGACGCCGTGCCGTGGCTCACCGTGGTACCCGTTCATTTCGGTTTCAATGCCCGCGGCATGCTGGATCCGGTGCAGCAGACCGCGTGGGCCGATGAATTCTTTTCGCGCATGTCCGACCGCGTGCGTCGGGGGCTGGTGATCCGCGTCACCGGCGGCACCAGCTCGCAGACCACGTATGCCAGCGACTGGAGCGACGAAGCCGTCGCCGCCTGGGTGGCACTGCAGCAGCAACAGGGCATCCGGTTCATCTACGTCGTCAACGGCAACGGCACACCGCAAAACCAGCGCGATGCCATCCAGCGCTGGCTGGATGCCGGGGCACGATTCGACTTCATCGAAATGATGAACGAGTATTACCTGCCCAAGTACGCCCGTGGCGACACCTCACGCCCGGAGGTCACGCGAAAGGTGACCGCCGAGAGCTACGTGAACGAGATCCTGCCGGCCTTCTGGGCCGAGCTGGATCGGTTCCACCTGCCCTATTACCTCATCCTGGCACCCTCGCGACCCGACCGGCTCCGTGCCAACGCCCGCATGGCCCATTGGAACGATGTCATCATCCATGCCATCACGACCGCCTGGGCCGACCGGAACCTCGGCGTAACCCTGCACCTGTATGCCACCGGCAACATCAACCAGGTGGACTACAGCCAGATCGACCGCCTGCGCGCACGGCTGCCCACGGGAATGCACATCGCCATCACCGAGGCCGGCATCATCAACAAGAAACCGGGCTACCTGCGCGCCGGCCTGGCCAACATCCGTCTGCACCGCCGGATACTCGAGCACCTGAAACCCGGCGACTATCTCCTCGACCAGATCCTGTACCACACCGGCAAGAACAACAACACCGCCAGCCTCAGCCCCGTGTACGGCGGCATCACGCCCAAGGGCCGCGAAATGATCGCATTCATCAACCACGTCCTGCACCCGCGCAGGCTGCGGCGTTCCACCGCCTCCAGGACGGGACACGCTGCCCGCCCCGCTCATTGAATGATGTCGCGGAAAAAACGTCATTCCGGACGGTGCGACAGCACCGATCCGGAACCGCGACAACCTGCTGCGCTGGCCAGGCCACGCCCCGTCAACGAGGCCGCGGCGTGATGCCGCGGAAAACAGCGCGATCACTGGAAGTCTGCAAGCGTCCACCCATCTCATCTTCCGCTGGGTCGATCACGATGGTTTCATCGTGGTTTTGGTCAACCTGCGGTGGTGAGTCAAGGAGAACAGCAAGGCGGAGCTCTGGCGTGAGCGTTTGAGTGCGTGGCGTGCAAGAGGTTTGTCCGGTGCGGCGTTTTGCCGCGCCGAGGGGTTGACGTATTGCCGGTTTGTCTACTGGAAGACACGGCTGGCGGGCCGGAAGAGCCTGCGCGGGCGGTGGTTCCGGTGACGGTGCCCTCCCGGTCCGAGCTGTCGGTGGACATGATGTTTCCAGGTGGCGTGACCTTGTCGCTGCACGGGGCATCGATCAGCGATGTGGCGGCACTGGCCCGGGAGCTGTCATGCTGAAGCCGACCGGGTGGTATCTGGTGCTGGCCCCGGTGGACTTGCGCTTTGGTGTGGACCGGCTGATGGGGCATGTGGTGAACAGCCTGGGCACGGACCCATGGATGGCGCGGCCTTTGTGTTTCGCAACCGCGCGGGACCCGGGCCAAGGTGCTGTGTGTCGATGCACAAGGCGTGTGGTTGAGCACGCGTCGACTGCACCGGGGCGCTTCCACTGGCCACGGGCAAACGACGCCACGTGGGACCTGACGCTCGAGCAGTTTCAGTGGCTCAGTGCAGGTGTGGACTAGGAGCCTGGGCGGTAGGAACCATGTGAGCGAGGCACAGCCATTTTGAGAACGATTTTTCGACCATTTGAGGCGAATACTGGCTGCTATTTAACGAAAATGGGCGGGAAATCGGGCCAAAAGGGCGCAGCCGCAGCCGCTTGTGTTTCTGCCGCCCAGGCTCCTAGTCGTTGCAGGTGCCGGATGTCATCCGGGTCCCGGCCACCGCAGTCAAACACTTCATGGCGACGAACGTAGGTACCGAGACAAAGCGTACCGAACGTCCAGGCAAGACGTCGTCGATGAGCTCCTGGGAGCCTGGGCGTGCTCACGCTTGCCGAGTACACGCCGCGGTTGTGATGCCTGCGCTCGGCTGCTGGAGTGATGCCGACGCAACTGGTCGGCTACATGCTGTGGCGCCTTGGTCAACCGGAGTTGTTCCATCAAAGTTTCCTCCCGGACGAAGCCTGTGCAGGCAATACTGCTGTCCGTGCATATGGTGGTCAAATAACCTCACCGACGAGGTCAAAGCCGCGCCTCCAGTTCGGCATCAGTGAACGATGCGCCGCACTGGGTGCATTTCCAGTCCTCGCGGCAGGGGAGGCAACCGGCCAAGACGAGCTTGCCCTCCGTTTCTGCCTGCATCGCCCTTGGATCCGGGTAGCCCCAGACAACCTCGACCACGGTGTTGCGGCCGCATTCGGGGCATTTGTGGCGTGGCCATTCCTGTGCTGATTCTGTGTCGTCGTCCATCTCGGCTCTCTCATGCGTCGTGGCATGCGTCACGGACAGGATTCCAGTGTGCCAGACGACAGTCTCATGAGCTGAGACAGCATGTTTTTCAATTAACGTGTAATGTTATACTGTTTCACTTTAAAGCGTGAGAACTGTCCCATGAACCTCCCCCGCTCTATGTTGTTCATTGCCGCGACCGCGACGTTTCTGGCTGCACCGGTACTGGCCGCCGAGCCTGCGGCACCCGGCACGGCCTCTCAGGCCGGCACACCGGCGCAGGCTGGCTCAAACCCGGCACACGCTGACGCACAGCTTGCAGACGAGCCTCCGAAAGCCGATGTGCAGGATTTGCACGGCATCACCGTGACCGCGGTGCCGGCCGGGCACGCGACTCCGACCGTCACCCTGAGCGGCGTGGCACTGGACAAGGTGCGGGCGTCCACGATCGGCGAGACCGTCGCCAGTGTTCCCGGCGTGCACACGGCCAGCATGGGCCAGGCGGTGGGTCGTCCGGTGATTCACGGCATGGGCGGACCGCGGGTGGCGGTCACGGAGAATGGCATGGGAACCGGTGATGTCTCCACGCTGAGCCAGGACCATGCGGTCGCGGTGGAGCCCTTCCTGGCCGACAAGATCGAGGTGCTGAAAGGCCCGGCCACGTTGACCCATGGTTCTGGAGCCATCGGCGGCGTGGTGAATGTCGAGGACGGGCGGATCCCGGACCATGTGCCGTCGGATGGCTTCAGCGGGCGCGCGTCGCTGCAGTACGACAGCGTCTCGGAAGGCAATACCGCGATGTTCCGCATCGACACCGGTGGCGAGCACTTCGCGCTGCATGCGGATGGCGTGCGCAGGCACGACGGCAACTACGACACGCCGCAGGGCAAACTCGCCAACAGCTGGGTCGACACCCGCACCGGTGCGCTGGGGGCTTCGGTTCTGGGCGATTGGGGCCATGTCGGTTTTTCGGTGGCGCGCTACCTGGATGACTACGGCAGCCCGGCCGAGCCGGGCGACCCAATCACCGGTGAGCCAGCTGTCAGCATCGACATGGCGCAGACGCGTTACCAGTTGCAGGGCCACTTCAACACGCCGTTTGCCGGCGCCACGATCCTGGAGATCAACCTCGGCAAGACCGACTATCAGCACACGGAGTTCGAGGGGCTGGAGCCCGGCACGGTGTTCCTGAACACCGCACGCAGCGCCGGCGTGAAGCTGCAGCACCAGCCGTTGGCAGGCTGGGATGGCAGCATCGGCGTGCAGTACGTCGACCGCGATTTTGCCGCCCTCGGCGAGGAAAGCTTCATCCCGCCGGTCGAATCAAGCAGCCGCGCGCTGTACGTTGTCGAACACCACGCCTGGGACCACTTCGACCTGCACCTCGGTGCGCGCACCGAACGCAGTTCCAGTAGGCCCGCCACCGGTCCTGAACGCAGCTTTTCCCCGCTCAGCTTCTCGGCCATTGCCGGCTGGAAGTTCACGCCGAACTGGCACATGGCCTTGTACCTGGCGCGTTCCCAGCGTGCGCCGGGTGACGAGGAATTGTATGCCAATGGCCCGCACGCCGGCTCGGCCAGCTTCGAGATCGGCGATGCCACGCTGGGGCTGGAAACCGGCCGGCAGGGAACGCTGGAGTTGCGTTATCGTAGCCGACGCGTCGGTGCCACGCTGGCGATCTATCGTTACGACTTCGACGGCTTCATTTACATGGCGACCACCGACGCCGTGCAGGACGGCTTCCCGGTCCGCCGCTGGTCACAAGCGGATGCCAACTTCACAGGCATCGATGCCGAGACCACGATCCATCTGGCCGAATACCCAGGTGGCCACTGGGATTTGCGCTTGACGGGTGACCGGGTCCGAGCCGAACGCGCCGACGGCAGCAACCTGCCGCGCATTCCGGCAACGCGCTTGGGCGCGGAGGTGGAATGGGGCCATGGCGAGATGCATGCCAGCCTCGGTGCCAAGCGCTACTTCAACCAGAACGACACCGCACCGAACGAAACCCCGACCGACGGCTTCACCTTGGTGAACCTCGACTTCGGCTGGACGTTCCGCAACGCCGCCAGCGATCAGTGGGAACTGTTCGTCCGCGGCAGCAACCTTGCCAACGAGACCGCACGTCTGGCAACGTCTTTGTTCAAGGAGCACGCCCCATTGCCGGGCCGCAGCCTGACTGTGGGCGTGCGCGGGTGGTTTTGAGCCTTGTTTGGCGTTGAGGCGAGTGCGCATGATCAATCCACGGGTCCGGTCACAAATGCCTGCTCCGTCGCTGCGCTCCTTGAGCAGGCCTACGGCGAATAGCTTGGCGTAGGCCGGATCAAGCCCGCCCGCGCGGATCCGGCAGCGGGTCCCGGTTCCCGGGTACCGTGTCCCGACCATTCCCTATGCTCTATTCCCAGCTCCCTGTTCCCGGCGGCTCAGGCCACGCTGCGTGAGGCTTTGCGACCGGCCATGCCGGCGATGGTCTGATCGATGGCGTGGAAGACGCCGGCAATGCGCTCGGGTTCGGGCAAGAGGGTCAGGCGCATGTGGCGGCTGGCAGGGACGTTGAAGCTGGAACCCGGTGCCAGCAGCACGCCTTGCTCTTCCAGCAGGCGCAGGGCAAAGTCGTTGTCGTCGAAGCCCGGCAGGACGTCGGGTCGCACGGACGGGAAGGCGTACAAGGCGCCGTCCGGCGGCACCAGTTCCAGCCACGGACTGGCGGCCACGCCATCGATGACGGCCTGGCGGGCACGATACAGGCGGCCGCCGGGCGCGGTCAGGGCGTCGATGCTGTTGTCGCGCTGCAATGCCGGGGCGATGGCCCATTGTGCCGGGACGTTGGCACACAATCGCAGCGCGGCCAGAAGTTGCAGGCTGTCGCGGTAGCCGGCGACGGCGGTGGCGGCACCGGACAAGGTCATCCAGCCGGCGCGGTAGCCACAGGCACGGTGCACCTTGCTGAGGCCGCCGAAGCTGAGACAAGGGACGGCGCCGGCCAGCGGTGCCAGCGGCTCGAAGTGCGCGCCGCCGTAGGTGATGCCATCGTAGATTTCATCGCACAGTAGCAACAAGCCGTGACGCTCGGCCAGGGCCACGACGGCCTGCAGCAGCGCGCGCGGGTAGACAGCGCCGGTCGGGTTGTTGGGGTTGATGAGGACGATGGCGCGCGTGCGTGGCGTGATGGTCGCGGCGAGGTCGTCCGGGTCCGGCATGTGGCCGCGATCGGCGGGACACGGGTAGTACCGCGGCCGGCCGCCATTGAGCACGGTCGAGGCGCTCCACAAGGGGTAATCCGGGCTCGGCAGCAACACTTCGTCGCCGGGCGAAAGAAGCGCCCGCAGGCTGATGTCGATGAGTTCGCTGACGCCGTTGCCGATGAACACGCGATCGACATCGATGTCGCTGACGCCACGGCCGCGTTGCTGTGCCAACACGGCTTGGCGGGCCTCGTCCAGACCCTGCTCCTGGCAGTAACCGTCGCTGTCATCGAGGTGTGCCGCCAAGGCCTTGTTGATGACCTCGGGCGCGCGGAAGCCGAAGCGTCCGGGGTTGCCGATGTTGAGGTGGGTGATGGCGTGGCCTTCGGCTTCCAGCTCGCGCGCACGGCGCGCCAGGGTGCCGCGGATTTCGTAGCGCACCTCGGCAAGGCGGCTGCTGGACTGGATCGGCTTCAAGGTACTGTCCATGGTGGTTTCGGCGCATGCTACCAGCCCGGCCGCACCGGGAAAACACCCGTTTGAAACCGGTTCCGGGCCACCACGGCCGCCAACCCGTACGGCACATGAACAACGCGCTGAAAAGCCTGCAGCGAATGGGCTTTCCGGCTTGTTTTTCGGGTGCCAGCCACCACCTCTGGAGTACCGCCGGCAATCCTTGCCGGTGCCGGTTTCTGCAAGGAGATCACCATGAAACTCGAGATGCTTGCAATGCGCGTCCTCACTGCCCTGGCACTGAGCTCCACGCTTGCCGTGATCCTGGCCATGCTGCAGCTGGCCGGCTGATCCTGCCGGGCCGTTGCGTCCACCGGCCACGACGCTCACGTCGGGCATGCGGGATAATCCCGTCATGTTCGACGTGATCCTGTACCAGCCGGAGATTCCGCCCAATACCGGCAATGTCATCCGTTTGTGTGCCAACAGCGGCGCGCGCTTGCACCTGATCGAGCCGCTGGGCTTTGAGCTGGATGACAAGCGCCTGCGCCGTGCCGGCCTCGATTACCACGAGTACGCCACGGTGCAGGTGCATCCCGATCTGGCCACCTGCCTCGAGGCCCTTGGTCAGCCGCGGCTGTTCGCCTTCACCAAGTTTGCCCGACGTGCCCACACCGAGCCGGACTGGCGTGCTGATGATGCCCTGCTGTTCGGGCGCGAGACTTGCGGCATGCCGCAGGAAGTGACCGACGGCCTGCCCGCCGACCATTGCCTGCGCCTGCCGATGCGCCCGGAAAGCCGCAGCCTGAACCTCTCCAACGCCGTGGCCATAGCGGTGTACGAGGCATGGCGCCAGCTTGACTTTGCCGGGGGCCGCTGATGCGCCGGCAACGGAACCGGGGAAACCGGAAACCGGCCGGCGAGGAGCCTGGGCGGTAGGAACCATGTGAGCGAGGCACAGCCATTTTGAGAGCG
>CAZOXZ010000041.1:0-17908 GCA_964583865.1 uncultured Rhodanobacteraceae bacterium
TCGGTGCGGTCATCGGCCACGAGATCAGCCATGACTTCGACAACCTCGGCTCGCAGTTCGATGCCGAGGGCCGCCTGCACGATTGGTGGACGCCCGAGGACAAGGCTCACTTCAAGGCAGCCACCACGCGCCTGGCGGCCCAGTACGACCAATATGTTGCCCTGCCGGGGCTGCACATAAACGGCGAGCAGACTCTCGGCGAGAACATCGCCGACGTCTCCGGCGTGACCATGGCCTGGCTGGCGTGGCAGAAATCACTGGGCGGCAAACCGGCCCCCGTCATCGACGGCCTGACCGGCGCCCAGCGCTTCTTCCTGGCCTTCGGCCAGACCTGGCGCAGCAAAATGCGCGATGCCGCCTTGCGCCAGCGCGTCAAGACCGACGTCCATGCCCCCGGCCAGTTCCGCGCCCAAACCGTACGCAACCTGGATGCCTGGTACCAGGCCTTCAACATCCAGCCCGACGCCAGGCTCTATCTGAAACCCGAGGATCGCGTGCAGATTTGGTGATGAAGCAGGGAGTAGGGAGTAGGGAGTCGGGACTCGGGACCCGGAAATATCGTCATCCCGGACGAGCGCAGCGAGATCCGGGATCCAGTGCCTTTCCCCATGTGGTTGCCCATATGCCGAACCTGTAGGAGCGAGCCTGCTCGCGACCGGCATGGCCGGCAATCGGAAATCCCTTCAAAGGCACTGGATTCCGGGTCCCATCGCAATAGCAGCGATGGCCCCGGAACGACGGGCTTCCGAAACCCGTCCCGCAGACAGGCTCACTCGAATCCGTCGTCGAAAATATGGTCGGTGCAGACAACGGTCCAGCTGTTCGTTGACGACCAGGTGATGTAGCCGCGCTCGAAGTCGCTGCGCGGGTCGCCGTTGCCATCGGTGTGCTCGTCGCTGGTCGGATAGCCAAGGCAGCTGGCTTCGCGACCCAGCGCGGTCCATTTGATGAGGATGGCACCGTGGACTTCGTGGGCGCCGGTCGATGGCGTCCAGTAGATGACGCCGCCCTGGAACTCGTTGTAGCGACCCACGCCGTCAGCCGTGGTCAACTCGCCGGTGACCGGGAAACCGAGGAAGCCGTTTTCCCACTGGAGCGCTGCCCACGCGTCATAGATGGCGCCCATCACCTCCCATGCACCCGTCGCCGACGAATAGTAGATCGAGCCATGCTCAAAATCGTTGTACACGCCACCGTCCTTGGCGGGCAACTCGTTGGTGATCGGATAGCCGAGTACCCCCTGCTCCCAACTCAAGTCTTGCCAACGGTCATAGATCGCCCCCATGACGGCATGCGCGTCGAGATCCGGGCGCCAGTAGATGGAGCCGTGTTCAAAATCATTGTAGGCGCCGACGGTATCGGCGGTCGGCTCCTGGTCGGTGACCGGATAACCCAGTGGCCCTTGCTCCCAGTGCATCCCGTTCCAGAGGGCGCTGATGGCACCGTGGAGCTCATGCGCACCTGTGGCTGACGACCAGTAGATGGAGCCGTATTGAAAGTGGTTGTACTTGCCGCCATTCATGGCGGCCCCGGTGTCGCTGGTGCAATGCCCGAGGACACTGTTGACGCCACCCAGCTGCTGGTACTTGGTCAGGATCGGCTCGTCGATGGTGCAGGCGAAGCCACTGGCGTTGGCCACCGGGCCATCGCTGCTGTTGGTGTCGATGTTCAGCGTCACGCCGTTGTAGGTGGAGTTGTGGTCACCACGATACTGGTGCAACCGCCGGTGGTTGTCCCATTTGTAATTCGGCAGCCCCGAGATGTTGTAGACATCCTTGCTGCCGTTCCAGGAGGCAATCCACACCGCATCCGGCACATGGCTGATGCCCCAGTAATAGGTGAGGTTGTAGGGAGAGCCGTACACGCCGGCCTGAACCCCGTGGTCGTGCAAGCGCTTGACCCAGCCGTTGATGAATGCATTTGCCGCTGCGTTGTTGACCGGCGACTCATAGCGCTCCATGTCGTAGTAGATGATGGTGGGCATGTCCAGGCCCAGGTTCTGCGCCGCGTTGACCGCCGCGTTGGCTTCGTTGATGCCCTGCTGGTAGGCCGTCGTGGAATTGGAGCTCATGACCGAACAGCCGCCACACACCGTCCCTGGCGCCTGCGGTCCCACCCATGTGGGTACCAGCAACCAACCCGTGGCAAACACATGATCAATCCAGCTGCTGGTGAGATTGGCCTGGCCGCAACCGCGATTCTCGCCACCAATGTAGATGTTCGCCCACCACCACGGCGTACCATTCCACCAGGCATCCATGGCGCTGGTGCTGGGCGCGGTGCAGGCATCAAAGCCGAGCTGGCTCTGGGGATTGGTGAGCGTCTCGACGCCCTGAAGTTGCGCCCCTTCGAACGTCATTTTCGGCGTGATATCCAGGGCGCGACCGCCATCAACGGCCAACAGCCGCGTATGCTGCGTGCACTGGATCTTGAAGATTCGACAAGTACCACCGGCCACCAGCACCCAGCCCTGGCCGGCATCGTCAAGCTCGCTCTGGACTACCGCTTCCACCGGGCCCAGATGTCGCTTCAGCGACGCCGTGGCCTGCGTGCGCCGGAGTTTCTTGTCATTCCCGTTCACCAGTTCCTGCCAAGTCACGCCGCCGTCATGCGTCACCCAGGTACCGGGCGGGCCACTGGTTGCTACCAGGCGGCCATCATCGGGCGAAGTGAACATGACATCTCCCGCGGCCGGCGGATGCGGCAAGGCACGCCAGCTCACACCACCATCGCGACTGACAAACAGGCGCCCGAAACTGAAATTGGAACTGGATGGCACACGCAGCATGAGCCAGCCCTGACTCGAGCCTGTGAAGCTCATGCCAACCGCATGGACTCCCATGTCCGCAGCCTTGTTGTCGACCGATCCCAACTGTTGCCAGTGCGCCCCGCCATCGACGGTATGAAACACGCGCACCGCCGAGCCACCCATGATGCTGCGCGATGCCACCCAGCCCTGGTCCGGGTCGGTGAAAAACACTTTCTCGATACGGCCCCGGGCGGCAGCAGGGGTTATGTCGGACCACTTTGCGCCGCCATCCAGCGTCATCAGCAGATGTCGGCCATCGGTCACCCAGCCGGTGCGGGCATCGAAGCTTTGCATATCGGTGATCAGCATGGGCTCGGCGGCGTGGCTGGCCCCCTGGAAGCATGCCGCCGCCACGAAAAAGAGCAGAAGAAGCAGCCATTGGCCGCCGCGCCGTGCATGCATGACAGTGTCTTGATTCATTTTCTCTCCCCATGGCAATGCCGAAACGCGCAGGTCGATGGATGAACGGCGTGATACCGATCCAGCGCAGCGGTCTCGTACATTATTCATTCCAGCACGGCGGGCGGTGAACTACTGTGATGCACTGCGCATACAGGCCTACGCTGCGGGCATGACCTTTCGCCCGATATTCGTGCCGTTCATGGGCAGGCGCGGCTTGCCATGACACAGATCAAGGCCCGCCGTGCTGCATTGCATCAAAATGATGCGCATCGGCGCTGTGCGTGGCACACGCGTGTGTTTGTGCGGTCAATTCCAAGGTGAACTGCGATGGAAATCCTCAGCAAGAGTCTTGTTCGTGCAGGCTTGGTCCTGCTTGCCGGTGGCGCCTTGTGGCCCGCTTTCCTGCACGTTGTCTCGCAAGCCACACCGGGCATTCCCGCAGCCGGGCTGGTCATCCTCATGGGCTTGTACATCATCGGTTTTGCCAGCGTGGCATTCCTCGTGCACACGGACACGGTGGCCGGCCTGCCTTTCGAGGATGCGCAGCAGCATCGGCGTCCCAGCCTGGTCATCCCGACCACGACGACCATTGCCTTGATGATTTTCATCGTCGGCTATGCCAGCAGCAACACGGCGCTCTGGGTGGTCGCCTGACGGACACACTTGCCGTATGCTGGGGATTGTTCTCCCGCATGACGGCATGCCATGAAGATCGTCGAAGTTGCACATCCGCTGATCCGCCACAAGCTGGGTCTGATGCGGGATGCCAGCCTGAGCACCAAGCATTTCCGCGAGCTGGCCAGCGAAGTCGCGGCGCTTTTGACCTACGAGGCCACGCGCGACCTGGAGACCGAGGACGCCGAGGTCACCGGCTGGGCCGGATCGCCGGTACCGGTGGAGCGCATCAAGGGCAAGAAGATCACCATCGTGCCGGTGCTGCGCGCCGGCATCGGCATGCTGCCGGGCGTGCTGGACATGATTCCTGCCGCCAAGGTCAGCGTGGTCGGCTTCGAGCGTGATGAAGCCACATTGCAGCCCACGGCCTACTACGAAAAGCTGGCGCCCGGCATCGACACCCGCGTGGCCATGATCATCGACCCCATGCTGGCCACGGCCGGCACCCTGATTGCCACGGTGGACATGTTGAAGGCTGCCGGCTGCAAGCGCATCAAGGGCCTGTTTCTGGTGGCCGCACCGGAAGGCCTGGAACGTGTGGAAGCCAGGCACCCGGATATCGAGATTTTCACCGCATCCATCGACTCGCGCCTGAACGCATCGGGCTACATCCTGCCCGGCCTGGGCGATGCCGGCGACAAGATCTTCGGCACCAGGAGTCTCGGCTGAAGGTGGCCCTTCGCCGCCATTGCCGCTACGCTGTAGGCATCGCCAGTAACCGGTTGCCCGCCACATGCTTCGAATCCCTGTCTTGCTGTTGGCCTGCACCATGGCCATGCTCCTGTGTCTGCCCTGGACATCCGCATCAGCACAGCGCCCCGGCGCCATGCCGACCGTGGAAACAATCACCTGCCACAGCAACCGACATCGCTTCGAGCGCTGCAACATCCACGGCTGGGATGATGCGCGGGTGCTGCGACAGGTCTCCGATGCGCCCTGCGTGCGCGGCACGGATTGGGGCATTGATGGCGAATGGCTGTGGGTCACCGACGGCTGTCGCGCCGAGTTTGCCGAAGTCCGCTGGCCGCGCCGTACGGAGCGCCGCGTCAACTTGGACGACACCCGAACCTGTGCCAGCAAAAACGACCAACCGAAGCGCTGCCAGGTCGGCTTGTGGCAGGATGCCGAACTCATCGAACAATACTCACGTTCAGCCTGCGTGCGTGGCAGAACCTGGGGACTTGAAGGCACGGCCATCTGGGTGGACAACGGTTGCCGCGGCAAGTTTGCCCAGGTGACTTTGGTCGAGGTTCCGGTACGACCAGCCCCACGTGGCCCGGTGCGCCGGGTGCCGCATCGGCGCGGGCGGCCACTGTCACCGCGTGCTGCGGCCACCGAACCCGCCCACGCGGTGCGCTTCACCTGCCAGAGCCGCGATCAGAAATATCACTATTGCCGCGTGCGTATCGGCAACGGCAGCGTCAGCGTGGCCGAGAAGCTATCCAGTGCCGATTGCACCCGCGGTCAATCCTGGGGCTGGGATCGCAATGGCATCTGGGTCCAGCATGGCTGCCGCGCGCACTTCCTGATCCACCGGCCCGACTGACTCCGCGTTCAGGCAATTCCAAGCCCCGGGATCACGCTGTCATGGCCCGGAAAACCGGCCAGTTCGGCAAAGCGCCGACCGCGCTCGCGGAAATTGGCAAACTGGTCGAAGCTGGGTGCCCCAGGCGACAGCAACACGGTCGAGCACGGCGGCATCTTGCGCCGCACATCCTCGATCGCCGCAGGAAGGTCCGGGCTGGGAAACACCATGGCCATGATGCGCGCCAGTTCGTCGTAGATGCGGCCGGACTCCGGGCCTTGCACGAACAGTGCAAAGCGGTCCATGGTCGACACCATGTGCCCCAAGGCCATCCAGTCCACGCCACGGTCATGACCGCCCACGATCACCGCCAGCGGCCTGGCCGGCGTGCTGTCGATGGCCGCCATGACGGCCGCCGGCGTGGTGGCGATGGAATCGTCGATCCAGTACAGGCCGTCCCGTTCGCCCAGCGGTTGCAGGCGATGCGGCAATGCCCGGAAATCCTCCAGCGCCGATGCTGCCGCGCACGCGTCGAAGCCGGCCTGCTGCAAGGCTGCCAGCGCGGCGCAGGCATTGATGCGGTTGTGCCGGCCTGGCAAGGCCAGTTTCGCGGCATCGAAAATGCGTTCCTCATCGCGCATGATCCAGCCATCGTCAGCCAGATGCCAGCCACTGACGCCCCCGAAGAGCTGTCGCTGCGGGTGCATTGCGGTGCGCTCCAGCAACGCATCCTGTCCCACGTTCACCAACAGGTGGCGGGATTTGTCGGCCAACACCAGCTTGTCGGCCATGTAACGTTCGGTCGAGCCGTGCCAGTCGAGGTGCTCCGGGAACAGGCTGGTGACGACACCGACGTCCACGGGACCGGCCTCGCCGGTCTGGAAACTGGATAGTTCCACCACCCACAAATCAGCCTGCTGGCCATCCAGCTCCAGCAACGGCAAACCGATATTGCCGGCCAGCGCCGTACGCACGCCGAGGGCACGCGCCATGTGCGCCAACATCGCACTGGTGGTGGACTTGCCCTTGGTGCCGGTCACAGCGATGACACGGGCCTCCGGATGCTCGCTGAACCACAACGCCGTGCCCGAGGTGAATTGCGCGCCGGCGGCGCGTGCCGCGGCAATTTCAGGCTTGTACATGGAGATGCCGGGCGATTTCACGACCACATCAAAACTCGCCAGCGTGGCGACATCCGGCTCACCGGGCCGGACGACCAGGCCGTCCATCGACGGTACGCTCGCTGCCTCGGCCTCCCGGCACAACAGCGTGATCTCCTGGCCCGGGAGCCGCCGTGCCAGTGCTGAAAGTGCAGCCAGGCCTTCGCGGCCTGCGCCCCAGACAGCAACGCGTTGCCCTTCAAGCGCCGCGAATCGCATCCAGGGCTCCCAGGAATCGCTCCGGCACATGGTGTTCGCCGGCGGGCTCTAGCCAGGGTTCCAACGCCAACTCATTGGCCGCGAGCCGCGGCAGGATCTCGTCGGCAAAACGCCGTACCAGCGCATCCTCGGCCCATTCGGCACGCCGGCTCAAGGCCGTCATGGCCGCCCGCGCCTCGGCCGCTTCGCCGACGCACTCGAAGGGCTTGTGGTTGTGGTACTCCATCAAGGCATCGAAGCCGGCACATTGCTCCTCGTCGTCCAGCAGGTTGTGGCCGAAAATCGCCAGCAGGCGCGGCTTGGGCAGAAACGGCGCCAGTGCCAGGAACACAAAGTGGCACTTCGGGCACTGGCCGCACCAGCGGTCGGCCGGACGCGGCCCGAGAATGCGGAAGTTGCGGTTGCAACTTGAGAAGCTGTCGAAATAGGCCGTACCCAGCCGCGCAAACGCCGCGGTCACTGCGAGCTCCGCGAACGGCCGCAGCAGCGAGCAGTAATCCAGGTCCGGCGCCACGTGGCTGTGCAACCAGCCCTGCAACAGACGCTCGAAGACCATGCCCTTGCTCCACTGGTGATTGACCTCCCGGCCTTCGTACTCCAGCGTCGCCGCCGAAGCCGAGCGCTCGTTGGCGAAAGTGATGCTGTCGAAATCGTACAGTAATGCCGCCAGCACCAGGATGGCCGAGTTGATGGCGGTGACGGGAATGTGGCCATTCCACGCACCCATGCGGTTGTACTCGAACAAGACGGGCGACAGCTCGCGGCTGATGTTGAGGCCCGGCAGGCCGGTCTTCGCAACACAGTGGGCGATCAGGGGCGAGTGCCCGACCCAGACGGCGGTAGCCTCGCTCCCTGCCGACTTCAGCGCCTCGATGACCACCAGCGAGTCCTTGCCGCCGCCGATCGGCACCAGCGTGCGCGGCGCAAGTCCGAGCGGCCCGGCGGGCGGCCCATCGGCATCGTCCGTGTGCGGGAAGGCAAGGCGACCGGCAAGCTCGAGCTTGTTGCGATAGGCAAACTCGGCCAGCCCGTGACGATACAGCGTACCCATGAAGTCCGCGGTGGCCGCATCCAGCGGCCCGTTTTCGACATGAATCCGCGGCGGCACGCCGGCCTTGTAGTAGCTGACGCCGGCAATCAGGTGCAACAGCTGCAGCGCCGCATTGAAGGCGGCCTTTCGTCGCGCCGGCAGCACGGGCGCATCCGGAAAACGGATGCGCTCGACGAGCTCCGGGCCGTCATCGAAGGCATACACCAACTCGGCCACACCGTCGGCATACGTACAGCGCACGAAGCGAAACACCTCGGCGCGGCGTACATCAACGAGGCTTGTCTTGTCCAGCGTCATTCCAGCACCGACTCCTTCGCCATGCCGCGCAGATTGTAGTTGGATGCCATGCTGGCACCGTAGGCCCCGGCATCGGCCACGAGAATCACGTCACCCTCGCTGGCAGCCGGCAGGTGCCGGTCGCGGCCCAGCACGTCGCCGCTCTCGCAGATCGGGCCAACGACGTGGTACAGCGTATCGGCAGGCTTCTCCAATCGGTCCAGATTGACGATCGCGTGCCAGGCATCGTACAGCGCCGGGCGCAGCAGATTGTGCATGCCCGCATCCACGCCAAGGTAACTGACCTGGCCCTTGGCCTTGGTCTGGGTTACGCGCGCCAGCAGCACGCCGGCCTGCGCGACCAGGAAACGGCCCGGCTCCATGCGCACCCGATACTGCGGATAGGCCAGACGCACCTCGCCCAGCCGCCGATCCAGCTCGGCCAGGTCAAGCTCCGCCTCGCCCGGGTGGGCCGGCACGCCCAGGCCGCCACCGATATTCAGCACCGCGACGCTGTCGATGCGGTCGGCGAGGCTGGCCAGTTGAGCCAGCACTTCACTCCAGTGCGCCGCATCCAGCACGCCGGAACCCAGGTGCGCATGCAGGCCGGTGACGCGCGCGCCGTGTCGTGCGGCCAGCGCCAGAAACGCGTCGAGCTGGTCCAGTGCCAGGCCGAATTTCGAATCCTTGCCGCCGGTGCGGACCTTCTCGTGGTGACCCAGGCCGCGGCCCAGATCGACGCGCAGGTTGATATCGGCGTCGGCAAAAAGATCGCCCCATTCGGCCAACGGAAACAAGGCATCCAGAGTCACCTCGGCGCCGGAGGCCAGCGCCTGCTCGTACTCGCTGCGAGCTGCAAAGCTTGGCGTGAACAGGCGGCGTGCCCCGGGTGCCACCTCGGCCACGCGCGCCAGCTCGCAAGGCGATACGCACTCCAGCGCCAGTCCGGCAGCGGCTATTTCCGCGACGACACGCGGGTGGGTGTTGGCCTTGACGGCATAGAACAACTCGTCCACCGAACGCAGCGCTTTGAGCCGCGCCAGTTGCCGGCGGATGGTGGGCAAATGATAGACATACTGCGGACTGTCGGCCCGGGCCAGCGCCAACAGCGACGCGCGTGCCTCGCGCCACCAGGCCAGCGCTGGCGCGGCATGCCCTTCGCCATACAAGGATTGCCAACTCGGCCCGAACAAGGCCGCGTCGTCGGCCCGCAGGCTGCCGCTGCGCAACAGCAATTCGTGCAGGCGCGGCAGCAGGCCGTCCACCACGTCTTCGTCAACCACGAAGGTGAGGTTGAGGTCGTTGGAGGATTGGGAAATCATGTGTACCCGCAGCTGGTCGAACTCTTCCAGCACCGAGGACAGGTAATGCAGCATGGAGCGCATGCCGCGGCCGACGAGAGTGACGGTGGCGCACGGCGCGATGACTTTCACGCGGCAGATCTTGGCCAGGTCCGTGGCCAACGCTGCCACGGCATCGGAATCCAGCAGGTTCTCGGAAGGATCCAGCGACACCGTGACGTTGGTCTCGGCCGAGCCCAGCATGTCCACCGACAACCCGTGGCGGCGGTAAATCTCGAACACCGCGGCCATGAAGCCGACCTGTTGCCACATGCCGACCGTCTCCATGGATACCAGCGTGATGCCGCGACGGCTGGAGATGGCCTTGATACTGGGGGCACTGCGGCGCACCCGCGGGCCGATCACGGTGCCTTCCAGGGCCGGCCGCGCCGTGTCCCGGATCCACAGCGGCACGCCAGGCTTTTTCAGCGGCGACAGGCAGCGCGGGTGCAGCACGCCGGCGCCGGTACTGGCAATCTCCTGAGCTTCCTCGTAGTCCAGGCGCCGCAGCAGGCGTGCGCCCGGGACCTGGCGCGGGTTGGCACTGAACATGCCCGCCACGTCGGTCCAGGTCTCCACGCGCGCCGCGTGCAGCAAGGCCCCAAAACAGGCTGCCGAGGTATCCGAGCCACCACGGCCCAGCAATACCGTGTCACCGGCCGCATTGCGGGCCACAAACCCTGGCGCGATGAATATCTCGCCCTGGCCGGCCAGGCGGGCCGCCAGAGCCGGATCAGGCTCAACGGCCACCGGCGCCGACAGCACTTGTGCACGGGCGTTCTGATGGGGCAATGTCAGGGCCGTCAGGTGCGCCCGCGAATCCAGCCAGACGGCAGCCGCGCAGCGTGCCGTCAGGAAGCACTGCCCCAGAGTGCTGGACAGCAGCTCGCCATGGCTCAACACCTGCGCTTGCCAGCGCCAGCGCTCATCCGCCACCGGCATCTGATCGATCAACGCAGTCAATTGCGCAAAATGCGGCTCCAGCGCCACGGGCCACGCAATCCGCATGGCATCGGCGAGGGCCACATGTTGCTCGCGGATGCCGGCGAGACAGCGCGCACGGACGGCCAGATCCGGCTCGGCACACAGGCCCTGCAAGGCGTTGGTAACGCCAGTCAGTGCCGAGACCACCACGAGGACACGAAAACCGCTGCCCCGGCGTTCGGCCACCAGCTCGGCAATCTGCTCCCAGCGTTCCGCGCGGGCCACGCTGGTTCCGCCGAACTTCAGCACCACCCAAGGTGCATCAGCGGGCAATTCGGCGGAAATCTGACTCATGGGCGAACAGGAAATCGGAGCATGACCCAGCCAGTTTGCCGCATTTGCGGCGAAACGCAATGCCTGGGAGGTGACCGTCCGCCACATGCATGCAGCGGACGATCATGTGACCCACTCGCAGGTCAGCTCGCCGCGGACAGCTCCGGATTGGATGGCTCGGACAAGTCCGGTACCGGCTGGTCCGGCTGCGGTGCCCGCAAGCGCGCATCCAGCGACATCGTGAAGCGCACCACGAAGCCCAGCGTCACCAGGAACAGCCCCAGATAACCAACGCCGGACAACAGGTAGGGCAGGCTCGGATCGCCTTCGATACGCACTCGCGGCAGATTGAAGCTCAGGAGGCTGAAAGTGATGATCATGCCGAACAAGCCCATGAACGCCAGCCAGATGCCGGACTCGAAGCCCGTCAACTCGCGGCGCCAGCCGGTGGCCGATGGTGGCGTCACTTCCGGACGCGCCGTTTCCCCGCGCTTGCCCAGGGTGAACAGGTCGTACATCAACACAATGGCACCGGCCAGCACCAGGAAGCCGAACACCGGCAAGGTCAGTTTGAAGATGCCCATGGCCGGGAAGACGTCGCCGCCATACCAGTCCAGGCCAAGGATCCGGTAAATGTAGACCTGGATGGTGCCACCAAAGGCGAAGCTCAGGGCCACGCCAAGAATGCCCGTAAAGACCAGCCAGAAACCCAACTTGCCGAGGCGCTGGTCGAAGTGAGCCGCGCCGCGCACGCTGGGCACGGCCCAGTAGGCAGCACCCAGCCCCAACATGCCGAAAGTACCGAACAAGGCCAGGTGGGCGTGGCCGCCAGTGATCCAGGTGCCGTGCGACCACACGTTGGTCAACGCAAACGTCATCACGAAGCCGAGAATGCCCGCGCCCACCAGTTCCAGCACCGTCGAGCCCAGCAGAAAGTAGAACGCCGGGGCATTTTCCAGCGGTCGCTTGTTGGCATGCGCATCAAGGTAAATGTGCCAGAAGCAGAAGATCAACGGCAACGGTTCCATGGCGCTGAACAAGGAGCCCCAGAACTGCCAGAACTCCGGTGTGCCAACCCAGAAGTAGTGATGCGCGTTACCGATCAGACCGGACAACCACACCAGCGAAATACCCCAGAACACGGCAAAGCCGATGGAGCGCACCTTGGCCTTGAACATCAGCACCAGCAAGGCACCGATCAGGGTGATGTGGATAACCTCCCACACGCCCTCCACCCAGTAATGCACGACGTACCAGCGGAAGTACTCCTGCAGGTCGATGCGCGAGACGTAGAACAGGCCAAAGATCCACACCAGCATCAGTGCCGCCATGCCGAGGCCGAGGCCCCAATGCAACTCGTTCCATTTCTTCACCGGCGGGAAAGTGCGCAGCACCACAAAGGCCAGGATGGCGAAGCCGACGAGAATGGCCACGCCGGCAATGCGTCCGACCTCGATGTACTCCAGACCGTTCTGCAGCCAGGGTTGCCCCATCCACCAACCAGCCGTGCCTTCCACCGCCAGGAACTGGGTGAAGAAATTCCACACGACGATGGCAATCAATGCGTAGAACAGCAACTTGATCAGCCACGGCGCGACAATGTCACGCTTTGACAACAGCGGCGAGACGAACAGCGTCGCACCGATGAAGCCGCAGAGGATCCACATGATGCCGAGGTTCAGGTGCTCGGCCCGCGCGACGTTGAAGCTCACAATGCCTTCCAGCAACGTCGGATCGACCTGTTGTGCGGCCAGGATCAGGCCGTAGATGACCTGCAGCCCGAACAACACCATCATCAACATGAAGAAGCGCAGACTGAGGCGCTGGGTTTCGTATGTGATTTGCATCAGTGACCCTCCGGACTCTGCAGCGACTTCAAGTAGGCCACCATGGCGGCGACCTCGTCATCGGTGAGCATCGACCCGTACGGCGGCATGACGCCTCCGGGAAAGCCCTGGACGACGTGGCTGTCTGGCGTGCGGATGGAGGCATCCAGGTAGGCCTCGTCGGCCGTGCCCGTGCTGCCATCGGCGAAGGTCACCGTCGAACCGTACAAGCCACCCCAACCCGGCCCGACCAGGCGTGTCTTGTCCGCTGCATGACAGGCCACGCAGCCGTAGTTGGTCACCAGCTCCTTGCCCTTGGCCGCCAGGTCCTGCGGCGTGGTCGGTGGCATGTCGCTCCCCTCGCCGGCATCGGCCGGTTGAACCACTGCCGGTGCCACGGTCGACACCGGCTGTGCCACGATCTCGCCGGCCAGTTGCAGACGTTCGGCCAGCGTCCCGGTCTTGACCTTCGGCGGCCAGCCTTCGGTGTTCATCGCCGAGGTGTACTTCAGGAACGCGATCAGCTTGCCGACCTCGCCCTCGCGGAATGTGAGGTTGGGCATGTGCGTGCTGCTGCCGCCACGCCGCTCGACACGTTCGGCCGCGCCCGGGTACTTGTTGAAGTATTCATCCGCCGTGGCCACGCCTGCCGCATCAAGCTGTTCCGGCGTCAGCAAATGCGTCATCACCGCGGCCTTCGTCGGCCAGTGCCCGGCCGACGGCAGAAAGGCCTCCAGCCATGCCGGCCCGGTCTTGGCGTACTCCTTTGTCAGATCGGGCCCGAGGTAGGCGCCGTTGCCGACAATGGTGTGACAGCCCATGCAGTTGTAGGCCTGGAAGATGCGCTTGCCTTCATCCGCGGTGTATTCGCCGTAAGTGACCTGGTCGGGAACCACCTGGTCACGCGAATCGACGAACGAGAACACGGACAGGGCAAGAAACAACAGCGCCATCAGCAACAGGACAACAAGCGCGCCGCGACGCCGGGGCGTCTCGCAGCTGCGATCTCCGGTCGTGCAAGTCATGCGTCTTCCCTCCCATTGGGCGTACTGTCGCCGGCGGCAAGCTCGGCAGCCTCGTCAGCGGCATGCGTGAACAGGATGCGCAAGCTGCCGATGAACACGTAGAAGACGTAGACGGTCAGCACGAAGCCGACGACAAAATAGACCCACCACGCGAGCCGTGATTCGGCCCAATATTCGAAGTCACGCCAAAACGGCCATGACAGGAGGAAAGCCACAACCGTCGAAAGCACGGAAATGACCAGATCGGTGATTCGCTGGACCATGACGCCACCCCTGACTGTGAGTGTCCATATGCACCACGGATGGAATCAAACCACCCGGCTCGGATGTCACGCTAGCGAATCCGGGTCCTGGCCGCCTTGACCTGCATCAAGCCGGTATCACGGACGCACCGGGCTCATTGCTGCTACTGACCCACAACCAGGACGATCAATGTCCGTCACCACCGCTCCGCGACTGCCTGGCGCGCACCGGATTGACCCAGTCATCCTGCGACGACGTACCGGGATTGCCGGCAGGAACCGGCGACACGAAGAATGCCGATGAGGGTCTTGCGGGAACCGCGTCTTGCCCGGGCATGTCCCCGAGCGCTCCATCGGAGCCGCTCTGCGCGACCGGCGCCGGGGCTTGCGATTCATGCGTCTTGATCAACGGTGTGGCCGATGGCAGGTTGTTGCGGGTGTACTCGACCTGCAACGGGGCGTGCATCTGCTCGGGGCCGGCAACACCGCAACCAAGCTGCAAGGTCAACGGCGAAATGAAGCACTTGACGTGGTAGCCGCCGGGCAACGGCAACACGTTGCCGACAGCCGTGGTCTTGCGCGCGGCCTTCTGCCAGAGGTTCTCGTCCGGCGGCGCCCAGGCTTGCTCGAAGCGGGTCGTAGTGTAGGTGATCGGGCTCTGCGGCATGTTGGGCCGCTGGTGACTGTCAAGGATCCCCCGCCGGAAGGCCGTTGCCGGCGCCTGAGCGCTGGTCGCGCTCGCGGGCATCAGGATCCGGCCATTGGCATCGAACAGGTGCGCTGCCGTGGCGTCCTCCCGGGCCGGTTCGGGCACCGCGACCACGGGCCCTCCGGCCGGACGTGTTTGCAACGGCGTTG
The DNA here is from genome assembly GCA_964583865.1 of uncultured Rhodanobacteraceae bacterium. Classification (GTDB taxonomy): domain Bacteria; phylum Pseudomonadota; class Gammaproteobacteria; order Xanthomonadales; family Rhodanobacteraceae; genus DASSBG01. The sequence goes on from CAZOXZ010000041.1 coordinate 14,666, forward strand.
CCATGCCCGTCGTTGGCGCCTGCACCGTCAATGGCGGCAGGGCCGGAATGGCTGGTTCCGCACCGGGCTGCATGTGCACCACGATGGCCTGCATGGCATCGCGGTCCGCGAGCACGGGCCGTGCCGCTTGTCGATTCTGGCGGAGGTCCTGGTCCAGCCACAGGCCACCGGCAAGATGCAGCGCCAGAACCATCGCAAGGGCCAGCGATACCCGCCAACGAAAGGGCGGCGGCGGGGACTGTCGCCGTTGCCGCAACCAGGCGAGTTGTTCGGCACTCGCGAGCGGCAGCCGGCCATGAGCCGCCCACCGCTTCCGGGCATGCCAGCGCTTGACCGTTGGAATCTGCGTAGGGCGGTTACCGTCTGCTTGCATTCAAATAAGAGATCAGAGTCTGTGAAAAAATCCCCGTCCTGGGGATTTTTCCAGTCGCGGAGCCGGTACATGCCCGTCCCCACTCCCGCGAATCGATCACTTGCGTGATTGTTTCGCGTCCGGCCATCCATGGCCGGGCTCCGAGCTCGAAAAATGCACAAGCTCTCAGACCGTCATGAAGGGCCGCTGCAGTCAGCACGGGCCATCTGCGCAGCGTACGCCCACGCGCATTAACGGCGCGTTGCCGGATCGACCACATCCATGAATTGCCGACAAAGCAACGCCATGCCTTCGAGATCCGCCTGATCAAAGCGTCCCGTGCTTGCGCTGTCCACATCCCACACGCCCAGCAACGAGCCGTCTGCGTAATGCAATGGCACCACCACCTCGGCGCGCGAAGCCGGGTCGCAGAAGATGTGGCCGGGAAACTGGTACACGTCATGCACCAGTTGCGGCTCGCCGGTCGCGGCCGCGACACCGCAAACGCCCTTGCCCATGGCAATGCGAATGCAGGCCGGCTTGCCCTGGAACGGCCCGACCACCAACTCGTCGCCCTCCAGAAAATAGAACCCGGCCCAGTTGATATCGTTGGTTTCCGCGAACACCAGCGCGGCAAAATTGGCGGCATTGGCGACAAGGTTCGATTCGCCGGCCAACAGGGCTTTCACCTTGTCCGCCAGGAGCACGTAGGGCGACCCAACATTCGGAGTTTCCACGTCCTGCATCAAGGCCAATCCTCCACTGCCACGCAACCCTGACGGCCGCCCGAACCTGAACCGGGACACGATAGCGGGTTTGGCACCGAAAATCACCTTCCAGGCTCCTTGCGAACACCATGCCACTGCAGCAATCGCTGGCGATCGCTGGCGATCGCGCCGTCGGGGCGGTATCTTATGCCGCTCGCATACTTTGTTCCAAGGAATTGCCATGAGCGCAACCAAGCGCTTCTACATTCGTATCGACAATCTCGCCAGCGCCGAGGGTGAAGATCGCGACTTCGCCTTTACCGGTGCCAGCCCGGCGTCGTTCGCGGAACAGTTCCAGCGCGGTCTGCGCGAACACGACCTGTTCCTGCGCTGGCGCAACAAACAGGAAGATCCGGATGCCGTCTCCGAGGAGCTGGCACCGTGCGACCCCGAAGCCGTGGTTCAGGCCAAGGGCGACGATCTGCACACCGATGTCGAGATCACCACCGACCTGCCGCACCAGGTCGTGGCACACCGGCTGACCTTGCTCATAGGGCCAAACTGGACCCTGCGCGACGTCAGCAACATCTGAATTCACACCCGACAGGACACTTGTCATGCCAAAACTCCCATTGACCCTTCTGGCCGGCGCGCTGCTGCTGGCCGGCTGTGCCCAGCAAGGCACGGACAGCGCCGACAAGACGGCTGCTACCGAGCCTGCCAAAACGGCCACAACCACCACTACCGCCGACACCACGCGTGCCAATCCGCTGCTGCGGCCCAGCCCGCTGTTCCTGCACGCACCGCAGTTCGACAAGATCAAGGATTCCGACTTCCTGCCGGCCTTCAAGCAGGGCATGACGGAGGAGCTGGCCGAGATCGAGAAGATCGCCAACAACCCCGAGCCGGCAACCTTCGAGAACACCCTGGTTGCCATGGAAAAGAGCGGCCAGACACTGGGGCGCGTCGAGCGGGTGTTCGGCCTGCTGAGCTCGGCCAATACCAATGACGCCCTGCAGGACGTCAAGAAGGAAGTCGCACCGCTGCTGGCGGCCCACAGCGACGCCATTTTCCTCAACGACAAGCTGTACCAGCGCATCAAGTCGGTCTACGACCAGCGGGATTCGCTGGACCTCGACGCCGAGTCACAGCGGCTGCTGGAAGTGAAGTATCGGCAGTTTGTGCATCGCGGCGCCAATCTTTCCAAGGCAGACAAGGCCAAACTGAAGGACATCAACAAGGAACTGTCCTCGCTGTCCGCTGCCTTCGAGACCAAGCTGCATGAGGCCATCAAGTCCGGCGGCCTGGTGCTGGACGACAAGGGCAAGCTGGCGGGCTTTTCCGACGGCGCCATTGCCACTGCCGCCGAGGATGCCAAGGCCAAGGGTCTGGATGGCAAGTGGCTGATCCCGCTGCAGAACACCACGCAGCAGCCGGCCCTGGCCGACCTCGACAACCGCGAGGTGCGCCATGAGCTGTTCCAGCACTCCTGGAATCGCGCCGAAAAGGGCGACGCCAACGACACCCGCGCCACCATCCTGAAGATGGCCAAGCTGCGAGCTGAAAAAGCAGCCCTGCTGGGCTTCGACAACTTCGCCGCCTGGAAGCTTGCCAACCAGATGGCCAAGACGCCGGACAACGTCTTCAACTTCGTGCGTGCCCTGGTCGAGCCGACCAACGACATGGCACGTGCGCAGGCCGCCACCATGCAGGAGATGATCGACAAATCCGGCCAGGACTTCGAACTGGCAGCCTGGGATTGGGAGTACTACGCCAAGAAGCTGCGCAAGGCCAAGTACGCCATCGACAGCGACAAGGTCAAGCAGTACTTCGAGATCGACAAAGTGCTCGAGGACGGCGTGTTTTACGCCGCCAATCAGGTTTACGGCCTGACCTTCAAGGAGCGCACCGACTTGCCGGTGTGGAACCCGGACGTACGCGTGTTCGAAGTGCACAACGCGGACGGCAGCCTGGTCGGCCTGTTCTACGCCGACTTTTTCAAGCGTGACTCGAAGGCCGGCGGCGCCTGGATGAGCAACCTCGTCGAGCAGTCCTATCTGCTGGATACCAAGCCGGTGATCTACAACGTGTGCAACTTCACCAAGCCGGCGCCGGGCCAGCCCGCGCTGCTGAGCTGGGATGACGTGACCACCATGTTCCACGAGTTCGGCCACGCGCTGCACG
>CAZOXZ010000042.1:0-17535 GCA_964583865.1 uncultured Rhodanobacteraceae bacterium
GTTTTCCACAGAATCGAGGCGCAGCCTTCGGGCGTGATGACCGAATAGGTGGCGGATTCCAGCATGATGGTGCGGTCGCCGACGCCGATGGCCAGCGCGCCACCGGAGCCTCCCTCGGCGATTACGGTGCAGATGATCGGCACCTTGAGTTGCGACATCACCAGCAGGTTGCGGGCGATGGCTTCGCTCTGGCCGCGCTCCTCGGCGCCGATGCCGGGATAGGCGCCCATGGTGTCGATGAAGGTCAGCAATGGCAGACCGAAGCGTTCGGCCATTTCCATCAGCCGGCGGGCCTTGCGATAGCCTTCCGGGCGCGGCATGCCGAAGTTGCGGCGCACTTTGTCCTTGACCGCGCGTGCCTTCTGGTGGCCGATGGCCATGACTGGCTGGCCGTTGATGCGTGCCAGGCCGCCGACAATAGCGGGATCCTCGGCGTAGGAGCGGTCGCCGGCCAGCTCGTGGAACTCCTCGAAGATCACCTCGGCGTAGTCGAGAAAATATGGCCGGTTCGGGTGTCGTGCGACCTGCGCCGTTTGCCAGGCGTCGAGGTTGCGGAAGATGTCCGCGGTCCGTGCCCGCAGCTTGCGCTCCAGCTTGCCGGCTTCTTCCTCGATGTCGAGTGCCTGGCCGTCGCTGGTCTGACGCAGGTCGTGAATCTTGCGATCCAGCTCGGCGATGGGCTTTTCGAAGTCGAGAAAGTGATTTTGGATGTCAGGCATGGCCGTGGTGAGCAACAGTCAGACCGCGCAGTATAGCGGTTGCCATGCCATCATGCCGCAGCGGCGCGTGGCGGCTGCAGGACGAAATTCACGGATTCGATGCCCGGAACCTGTTCCAGCTGGCGCAGCAGGATGGTGTCGGCGCGCACGCCGCGGCCTGGCAGTTCGAGGTCGGCGCGTGCCTGGCCATTGCTGTAGCCGTGCAGCATGACGGGCGTCTCGCCGGGATGTTCGTCCAGCAACTCACGCAGACGAGTGACGAAGTGCCTGTCGATGGCGCCGAGATCCAGGCGTACCAGGCGGCAATGCTCGCGACAGGCTTCGTCCAGGGTCCATACCTGTTGTGTGCGCACCTGAAAGCCACCGTTGAATCTGTCCGGTTCGAGGTTGCCGGCGGCAACCAGGATGGCGTCGCGTGTGAACAGTTCCGCGTACTGGGTCCAGACATCACCGAACAGGCTCAGCTCGATTTCGCCCTGGCCGTCTTCCATGCGCACGAAGGCCATGCTGTCGCCACGCCGGCGCACGGCGGCGACGCAGCCTGCCACGACCCAGGGCACACGCGGGGCGCGATGCTTGTTCTTGGCGTTGGCCGGCGGGCTGTAGTTGTCGGCAATTTCATCCAGCGAACAGCCGGCCATCTGCGTCAGCAGCTCCCGCCACGGGTCGGTCGGATGGCCGGACAGGAAGTGGCCCAGCGTGGCGCGTTCGGCTGCCAGAATGTCTTCCAGTGGCCAGGGTTCGATGTCGGGCAGTGGTACCTGGATGGGCTCGCTGGGCCCGGCGGCCGCGGCGAACATGTCGCCCTGGCCGCTGGCGCGATCCTTGGTGGTCTGTTCGGCTGCGCGCACGGCCTCGGGCAGCTGCGCCAGCAAGGCGGCACGGTGGGCCCCGAGGCTGTCCATGGCGCCGGCCTTGATCAAGGCTTCCAGAGTGCGCTTGTTGAGCTGGCTGGATGCCGCCCGCAGGCACAGGTCCGGCAAGCTGGTAAAAGGCCTGTCTGTACGCGCAGCGACAATGCCCTCGCAGGCGCCGCGTCCCACGCCCTTGACCGCGCCCAGGCCGTAACGGATTTCGCGTGTCCCGGTGGCCACGAAGGCGTGGCCGGAGTGATTGACATCCGGCGGCAGGATGTCGATGCCCTCGCTGCGGACATCCTTCAGCAGGCCGACCAGCTTGTCGGTGTTGTCCAGGTCCGCCGACAGTGTGGCCGCCATGAACTCGGCCGGATAATGCGCCTTCAGCCAGGCTGTCTGGTAGGCCACCAGGGCGTAGGCGGCTGCGTGTGACTTGTTGAAGCCGTAGCCGGCGAATTTCTCCATCAGGCTGAAGAGTTTGTCGGCCTCATCCGCGGACAATCCGTTCTTTGCCGCGCCTTCGGCAAAGATGGCGCGATGGCGCGCCATTTCGGCTTCCTTTTTCTTGCCCATCGCGCGACGCAGCAGGTCGGCGCCGCCAAGAGTGTATCCGCCGATCACCTGCGCCATCTGCATGACCTGCTCCTGGTAGACCATGATGCCGTAGGTCTCGGACAGGACGGGCTCGGCGCGCGGATCGGGGTAGGTGACTTCCTCCTCGCCATGCTTGCGCTTGATGAAATCCGGGATCAGGTCCATCGGGCCCGGGCGGTACAGCGAGACCAGCGCGATGAGATCCTCGAAACTGTCCGGCTGGGCATCGAGCAGCAGGCGCTGCATGCCCGGGGACTCGAACTGGAACACGGCCACGGTGCGCGGCTTGCGAAAGACGTCAAACGTGGCCGGGTCATCCAGCGGGATGTCGGCAATGGCCAGTGGCTCGGCGGTGCCGGTCTTGATGGCGTCGGCGTTGCGGGCATTGATGGCCTTCACGGCCCAGTCGATGATGGTCAGCGTGCGCAGGCCGAGGAAGTCGAACTTCACCAGGCCCACGGACTCGACATCGTTCTTGTCGTACTGGGTCACCACGCCGTGGCCACCCGGCTCGGCATACAGCGGGGCAAAATCGGTCAGCGGGCTGGGTGCGATGACCACGCCACCGGCATGCTTGCCGGCATTGCGCTTCAGGCCCTCCAGCTGCAGCGCGAGGTCGATGAGCGTGCGTGCTTCGTCGTCGTCGCGGTACAGCTCGCAGAACTCGCTGACGATGCGCTCGGAATCCTGGCGGGCCTTGTCGCTGCGGCCCAGGGCGTCGGCCAGGGTGAGGTCCAGCGGCCGCATGGGAATGAGCTTGGCGATGCGGTCCACCTGGCCGTAGGGCATGCCCAGCACCCGCCCGCAGTCGCGCAGCACGGCCTTGGCGGCCATCGAGCCATAGGTGATGATCTGGCTGACATGGTCACGGCCGTACTTGTCGGCCACGTAGTCAATGACCTCGTCACGGCGTTCCATGCAGAAGTCGATGTCGAAGTCCGGCATGGACACGCGTTCGGGGTTCAAAAAGCGCTCGAACAGCAGGTCGAACTGCAGCGGGTCGAGATCGGTGATCTTAATTGCCCAGGCGACCACCGAACCGGCGCCGGAACCGCGCCCTGGGCCAACGGGAATGCCGTGGTCCTTGGCCCAGCTGATGAAGTCGGAGACGATCAGGAAATACCCCGGAAAACCCATCTGGATGATGACATCCAGTTCGTGTTCCAGGCGTTGTTCGTAGTCCTCTCGGGAGTGTCCTGGTGATGTGCCATGGGCTTGCAGGCGCGCGTCCAGGCCCTCACGGGCCGTGGTCCGGATGAAACTGTCCAGGTCATGGCCGTCCGGTACCGGGAACTGTGGCAGGTAGTAGGTGCCGAACTCCAGGATCAGGTTGCATCGCCGGGCCAGCTCGACCGAGTTGGCCACGGCATCGGGCAGGTCGGCAAAGAGCTCGATCATGGCCTCGGGCGACTTCAGGTATTGCTCGGGCGTGTAGTCGTGTGGCCGGGCAGTATCCGCCAGCACGCGGCCGTCGTGAATGCAAACGCGCGCTTCGTGGGCTTCGAACTGCGCCTGGCTGAGGAAACGCACGTCGTTGCTGGCCAGCAATGGCACGGCGGCGTCGTCGGCCAGGGCCACGGCTGCCTGCAGCCAGGCGTCATCACCCTTGCGGCCGCAGCGGGTGATTTCCAGGTACAGCCGTCCGGGAAACAGTTGCTGCAGCCTGCCCAGTTGTTGCCGTGCCTGCGGCAGGTGATCCGTGCCGGCGCTGCGGGCGATGTCGCTGTCACGGCCGGCAAGGGCAATCAGGCCGTCGCAATTGCCTTCCAGCCAGTCGGCCTGGATCAGGGCATGGCCACGCACCTGACCTTCGATCCAGGCGCGCGAGATCAGGCGCGACAGATTCAGGTAGCCGTCGTGGTCCTGGACCATCAGCGTCAGCCGGGTGGGCTCGTCGTTGTCCTGTTCCAGCCACAAGTCGCAGCCGATGACCGGTTTGATGCCGGCGGCGCGCGCGGCGCGGTAGAACTTCACCAGCCCGAACAGATTGCTGTCGTCGGTGAGGGCGACGGCCGGCATGCCTGCGGCAACGCAAGCCTTGATCAGCTCGGGCAGGCGGATGGTGGAGTCGACCAGCGAGTACTCGCTGTGCAGGTGGCAGTGGACAAAGCCCGTCATGTGCCGTGGGCCTCGCAGGCGCGCCGAACCGGGGCAAAACTGCGCCGGTGCTCGGCGCAGGGGCCAAGCGTCGTCAACGCCTGCAGATGGGCTTTGGTCGGATAGCCCTTGTGCTGCGCGAAGCCGTAGCCGGGGAACTGCCGGTCAAGATCCTGCATGTACGCATCGCGCGCCACCTTGGCGATGATGGATGCTGCGCTGATGGCGGCATGGCTGGCGTCACCGCCGACGATGGCACGTGCGGGGCAGGGCAGATCGGTCGGCAGGCGATTGCCATCGACCAGCGCCCGGGTCGGTGCCGGATCCAGCTGCTGCAGCGCCTGGCGCATGCCCTGCAAGGTGGCCTCGAGGATGTTCAGGCGGTCGATCTCGGTTGCGGGCACCAGAACCAGGTGCCAGGCCAGGGCGTCGCGACGGATGACCGTGGCCAGTGCCTCGCGCCGCCGTGCGCTGAGACGCTTGGAATCGTCCAGCCCGCTGATGGGCCGATCCGGGTGCAAAATCACGGCCGCCGCGGCAACGGGCCCGGCCAGCGGCCCGCGCCCGGCTTCGTCGACACCGGCGACAAGGGCGTTGTCAGGCACGTGTAACCTCCGGTGACAGCAGGGCAGCGATGGCAGCAGTCGCACGTTCGGCCGGCGTGGCGTCGTCATCGCCCAGCAGTTCGCGGTGCAATCGCGAGAACGCATCCGTGGTGGCGCGGCGACGGGCTTCGTCCGTGAACAACTGGTGTACCGCGGCGGCCAGGGCCCCGGGCTGGCAGTCGTCCTGCATCAATTCCGGGACCAGGGCGTGGCCGGCCAGCATGTTGGGCAGCGAGTACAACGAGGTCTTCATCAGCTTCAAAGCGCGGATCAGGGCGTAGCTAAGTGGCGCAATGCGGTAGGCCACGACCATGGGGCACTTGGCCAGCATCGCTTCCAACGCCACCGTGCCCGACGCCAGCAGCGCCACGTCGGCAGCCGTCAGGGCCGTGTCGGCCTGGCCGTCAAGCAGTTTGAACGTCGGTGTCACCGGGGATTGTGCCGCAGGTGAGGGCGTGCTGGCCAGCCGTGCCTGCAAGGCCTTGAAACAGCGTTCGTTGGCAGCCGGCACCAGGACTGTCAAGTCCGGAAGCCATGCCGCCAGGCGCTGGCCGGCGTCGATGAAGATATCGGCCAGCCGTTCGATTTCACTGGCGCGGCTGCCGGGCAGCAGCGCCAGCACCGGCCCGGATTCGGTGATGCCCAGCGCGCGCCGCGCAGCGCGACGGTCCGGCACGCGTGGGAACCGCCGGGCCAGTGGGTGGCCGACGAAGCGTGCGGCCACGCCATGGCGTGCATAGATGGCCGGCTCGTTGGGGAACAGGCAAAGCACCTGGTCGGCGCAATGGCCGATCTTTTGCACCCGCTTCTCGCGCCAGGCCCAGACCGAAGGGCTGACGTAATGCGCGGTGACGATGCCCGCCGTTTTCAGGCGCTTCTCCAGGCCGAGGTTGAAGTCCGGCGCATCGATGCCCACCACCAGGTCCGGGTGCGCTTCGCGCAGTTCGTTCACCAGCTCGCGTCGCAGGCGCAACAGCCGTGGCAGGTGGCGCAGTACTTCGGCCAGGCCCATCACCGACAATTCGGCAATGTCATGCCAGCATTCGACGCCGGCAGCCGCCATGCGCGGTCCGCCGATTCCGGCCAGGCGCACGTCGGGCCAGCGCTGCCGCAATGCGCGCGCCAGTTCGGCACCCAGCATGTCGCCGGAGTCCTCACCGGCCACCAGGGCAATCAGGCGCGGCGCAGCAGCGGTCGTTGCAGGGACCTCGGCATGGGGCTCAGGCATGTCGCACCCGACTGTCGCAACGACAGGTCGCCAGCCTGCGCAAGAGCCGCGCCCGCAGCGGGACGCTCACCGCACCAACGAGCGCGTGCTGCCATCGATGAACTTCAGAAACATGGTGGCATGCTCCGATTCGCGCGCCATGGCAGCGATGGCTTCGCGGGCTTCGGCCAGCGGCTTTTTCGACAGGTAAAGCGTACGGTACACCCGCTTGATGGTGGCAATCTCGTCGGACTGGTAACCATGCCGGCGCAGGCCTTCGCTGTTGATGCCCTTGGGCCTGGCGAAATTGCCGGCCACCGTGACAAACGGAGGAATGTCCCGATTGATGACCGAGCCCATGGACGTGAATGCGTGGGCGCCGATCTTGCAGAACTGGTGTACCAGAGTGAAGCCGCCGAAGACCACGTGGTCGCCGACTTCGACGTGGCCCGCCAGCGAGGCTGCGTTGGCGAAGGTGATGCCGTTGCCGATGATGCAGTCATGGGCCACGTGCACGTAGGCCATCACCCAGTTGTCCGAGCCGATGCGGGTCACCCCGCCACCATCGCCCGTGCCCCGGCTGAAGGTGCAGAACTCGCGGATGACGTTGCGGTCGCCGATGATCAGTTCGGTACGCTCGCCGGCGAACTTCTTGTCCTGCGGGTCGCCTCCCAGCGAGGCAAACTGCCAGATGCGGTTCTCGCGGCCGATGCGGGTCGGCCCTTCGATGACGACATGCGGGCCGATGCGGCAGTTCTCGCCGATTTCGACATCGGCACCGATGACGCTGCCGGGGCCGATGGATGTGCCCTTGCCGATACGTGCCGACGGGTCGATGTGGGCGCTGGGGTCGATCATTCTTTGCTGCGCTCGGCGCACAGGATCTCGGCACAGGCCGCTTCTTCGCCGTCCACCAGGGCACGTCCCGAGAACAGGCCCATGCCGCGCAACATGCGTTTGAGGCGGATTTCCAGGACCAGTTGGTCGCCCGGTACCACGGTGCGCGAGAAGCGTGCCTTGTCGACCTTGACCAGATAGTACAGCGGCGCGGTTTTCTTGCTGGTTGCCGATAGCTGGACCAGCACGCCCGATGCCTGCGCCAGAGCCTCGATGATCAACACGCCGGGCATGATGGGATGGCCCGGAAAATGGCCGGTGAAGAATGGCTCGTTGTAGGTGACGTTCTTGATGGCACGCAAGGTCTCGCCCGGCTCGCAATCGATGACGCGGTCCACCAGCAGGAACGGATAGCGATGCGGCAGCATCTCCATGATGCGGGTCACATCGACCGGCAAATCGGGGTGAGTTGTGGTGTCAGTCATGACCAGTGTCCTTTTCCAATCGGCGTAGCCGACGGGCGAGATTGTCGAGTTGTTTCATGCGCACGGCGTTGCGATGCCACGCGCTGTTGTCTTGCATGGGCGTGCCGGAGGACCACGTGCCCGGTTCCCTGATCGAGTGTGTCACCAGGGTGCGGGCGGTAATGGTAACCCGGTCCGCCACTTTTATGTGGCCAATGATGCCGGCTCCGCCACCGATGAGGCAATGGCGTCCGATGCTGGCGCTGCCGGCGACGGCCGCACAGCCGGCCATGGCCGTGTGTGCACCGACATGAACGTTGTGGGCGATATGGACCAGATTGTCCAGGCGCACGTCCTCTTCCAGGACGGTGTCGCTGAGCGCACCGCGGTCGATGCAGGTGTTGGCGCCGATCTCGCAGTCGTCACCGATGCGCAAGCCGCCAAGCTGCGGCACCTTGGTCCAGCGCTCGCCATCGGGAACGAGGCCGAAACCGTCGCTGCCGAGGACCGCGCCGGGGTGGATGAGCACCCGCGAGCCAAGGTGCACGTCGCGCACCAGCGTTACCCGTGCCACGAGACGGCAATCGGGGCCGACATGGCAGCCTGGTCCGACATGGCAGCCCGGTCCGAGGATGGCGCCGGCAGCGACGCTGGCATCCGCTGCGACGCTGCACTGCGGGCCGATGGTCGCGCCGGGATCGATACGGGCGCCGGGTTCGACGACGGCGCTGGCGTGGATTCCCGGTGTCTTTTCGACAGGCCGGTCAAACAGGCCCGCCACGTGGGCGAAGGCCAGGGCCGGGTTGGCGCTGATGAGCCCGGTGCCCGGGAGCCGGTCCACCGCGGCCGGCGGCACGATGACGGCACCGGCGCGGCAGCCTGCCAGTTTGTGCTGGTGGCGCTTGTCACCGAGGAAACTGATGTCCTGCACGCCGGCATTGTCCAGGGAAGCGGCCGAGGAAATGACCACGTCGCCGTCACCATGGACTTCCAGGTCGAAACGACGGGCAATGTCCGCAACGGTCCATGCGCGCGTCATGGGTTTGTGCCCTCATGGCGGCTGTCCTGCCGCAACTGCTCCAGAATCTCGTCGGTGATGTCCACCCGTGGGCTGGCGTAGATCACGGGGCTGGGAACCAGCAGGTCGTAACCGTGGCTGCGTGCATACCGGACCGCAGCCCGGGTTATGGTCTGCCAGCTCTTGTCCAGCTCCTGTTGGCTGCGTTGTTGCAGTTGATCGCGCAGCCGCGCGCGGGCGCGCCGCACGCTGGCGGCCAGGGTGTCAATTTGTTGCTGGCGTTCGTTGATCTGGTCGGGTGTGAGGGTGGCGCGTTTGTGTTCCAGGGTGGCTTGCAGGTCCGCCAACCGGTCTTCCTGTTGCCGGAGGCTTCTGTCCCGGTCTGCAAATTCGGCCTGCAGGCTGTCATGCGCGAGCTGTACCTGCGGCGCTTCGTCGAGGAGTCTCTTCATGTCGACATAGCCGATGCGTGGCTGGGTTGCCTGGGCCAGGACGACGGACGAACAGGCGAGGAGTACCAACCCCAGCAGCAAACCTGTCCATTGTCGTTGTGCTGCGATCACCCGGGTGCTCCGTGAACTCGTTGTCACCGTACAGGAACTTGCTGCCATATCGTAGCAAGAAGACCACGAATGATGTCCGGCATGCGTTCTTCGACGCTGGTCTCAGAACTCGCTTCCAAGCGTGAACTGGATGCGCTCGGTCTGGTCGGAGTCTTGCGAACGCAGAGGCTGGGCGATGCTGATGGACATGGGACCGATGGGTGCCCGCCAGGTCAGCGTCAGGCCGGCCGAAGCGCGCAGTTCCGAGCTCTGGTAGGCGTCGAAGTCCGCAAACACGTTGCCGACATCGACAAATGCACCAACCCTTGCCGTGGTGCTGTCGCGCAATGCGGGAATGGGGAAGTACAACTCGGCCGTGCCCAAAACCTTGAAAGAACCGCCGATGGGCTTGGTGATGTTGGGCGCGTTGGGGATGGGAACGCGCGGGCCGAGGGTGTTGTCGCGGAAACCGCGGACGTCGCGCACGCCACCGGCATAGTAATTTTGCCAGTAGGGATAGTCACGCTCGCTGTCCTTGCCGTAGGTATCGCCATAGCCGACGTTGCCGGAGGCGTACAGGACGAAGTCCAGCGGCAGGTGCCAGTAGTGTTCGATGTTGTAGTACAGCTTGTAGTACTCGACCGTGGAGCCGGGCAGGGCCACGCGTGCCGAAATCGTCTGCTTGCCGCCACGTGTGGGCAGGAAGAATCGATTGCGCGTGTCGCGTCCCCAGCCCACCGATGCGGTCCATGAGTGAATGGTGCGGTGGCCCAGGTCCTTGATGTAATCCACCAACGGCTGGGGCGTGAAGCCTTCGAAGACGTTCACGGTATTGCTACTGATCCCGAGGCCGAAGCGGATGGAGTTGTTCTCGCTCAGCGGCACACCGAAGAAGGTCTCGAAGGAGCGGTTGCTGTACAGGAAGTTGGCGATGTTGGCATTGCCGCGGTCCAGCTCGCTCCAGGTGAGGTTGTAACCGATACTGACGCCGCTGTCGGTGAGGTAGGGATCGCTGTAGCTGAGCTGGTACTGCTCCAGGTAGGAGCTGCGCTGGATGTGGGCCGAGAGACTGCGGCCGGTACCGAGGAAGTTGTTCTGGGAAACGGAGAAGCTGCCGATGAAGCCGCTGAGCTGCGAATAACCGATGCCAAGCTGCAAGCTGCCGGCCGATTGTTCCTCGACGGTGACGTTGAGGTCGACCTTGTCCGGGCTGCCCGGGACCTTGACCGGGTCGATGTACACGCTGTTGAAATAACCGGTACGCAGCAGGCGCGCGCGGGAACGGTCGATGGCCGCTTGCGAATACCAGCCGCCCTCGAATTGGCGCATTTCGCGACGCGCCACTTCGTCGCGGGTACGACTGTTGCCGATGAAGTTGATGCGGCGGACGTACACGCGCGGGCCGGGCTTGACATAGAAGCTGACGTCCACGGTATGGTCGTTGCGGTCCAGCTCGGGAATCGGCGTCACTTCGGCAAAGGCATAACCGATGTTGCCGAGCAATGCCACGATGCCGCGCTTGGTGATCTGGATGAGTGTGTGGGAAAAGTACTGGCCTTCACGCACCACGACCATCTTGTCGATGTCCTCGCGCGGCAGCACGAGGTCGCCCAGGAGCGTGACCTGGTCGATCTTGTACTTTTCACCTTCGCTGATGTCCGCGGTGATGTACATGGCGCGCTTGTCAGGGCTGATGGCGACCTGGGTGGAGTCGATGCTGAAGTCGGCGTAGCCACGATCGAGATAGTAATGCGACAGTTTTTCAAGGTCGCCGGAGAGTTTCTCCCGCGAGTATTGGTTGTCGTTGCTGTACCATGAAGTCCAGTTGGTGCTGTCGGATTCGAAGTTTCTGCGGATGGCCTTGTCGCTGAAGCTGGTGTTGCCGACGATGTTGATGCGCTCGATGGCCGCGGCCTTGCCCTCATGGATCTCGATGTCGATGGACACGCGGTTGCGGGTCAGGGGCGTGACATGCGGTTCGACACTGACGTTGTACTTGCCGCGGTTGTAGTACTGGCGCACCAGCTCCCGTTGCAGGCGGTCCAGGGACAGCCGGTCGAAGGTCTGGCCGGTGGTGATGCCCATGGAGGTCAGGCCTTCCAGCAGATCCTTGTCCTTGATGTCCTTGTTGCCACGCAGGTTGATGCTGGCGATGGCCGGGCGCTCAACCACCTTGATGATCATGATGTCACCCTGGCGGTCGATGGAGACGTCCTTGAAGAAGCCTGTGTGGAACAGCGTCCGGATCGAGTTGCGGACATTGTCGTCGGTTACGGTATCGCCTTTTTCCACCGGCAGGTACGTCAACACCGTGCCTGCGGAGATGCGTTGCAACCCTTCAATGCGGATGTCGGAGACCACGAATGGCGCAAAGGCCGCAGCGGCCTGGCTGCTCATGCAAGCAAGAAGTATCAGGGCGGCGATTCGCTTCATCGTCGATTCCGGGAAGTGGTACGGATAAGGATGAGCTGACGGCGTCAGCTCACGAGGCGCAATATATCATTGTAGAACGCCAGCCCCATTAACGCAGCAAGCAGGGTCAAACCGACGTACTGGCCGATGATCATGGTGTTCTCGCTGACGGGACTGCCCTTGACCAGTTCGATCAGGTAGTACAACAGATGGCCGCCGTCCAGCAAGGGGATGGGCAGGATGTTGAGAATGGCCAGCGACAACGAGATCAGGGCCAGGAAACCGAGAAACCAGGCCAGGCCCATGTTGGCCGTGGTGTTGGCCATGCGCGCGATGGTGATGACGCCCGACAGGTTTTGTGCCGAGGCCTGACCGGTCAGCATGCTGCCGATCATCTCGAAGGTCATGGCGGTCTTTTCCCAGGTCTCGGCAAGTGCGGCACCCATCGCAGCGACGGGGCCGTACTGCAAGGTGGCCCGTTCCGGCGGTGCAGCGACGACACCGACGGTCCAGCGCGGCGGGCCGCGCTCGTTGGCATGTTTGCGCGCGTGGACCAGGACAGTTTCGACATGGCCATCGCGACGCAGGCGCATCTCCAGGCGCGGGTCGCGCGCAGCCTGGCTGCCGATGGCCTGTCCCAGTTCGGCGAAGCTGTGGACCTTGGTGTCGTTGATGGCCAGGATGAGGTCGCCAGGCTCCAGACCCGCCGCGGCGGCCGGGGAGCCGTCGACCACGCGCGCCACGCGTGCCGGTGGCGGCTGCAGGCGCAGGCCGACCTGTCCCAGAACCCGCCCCATATCCGCATCGGCGGGCAATGTATCCAGTGCCAGCTGGCGCTGGTGGCGCACGCCGTCGGCGTCACGGGTGGTCATGCTCACCGGTTGGCGTACCAGAAGGCTGGTGGACAATTCATCCAGTACGCCGGTCCAGGTTGTCACTTTGGTGCCGTCAACGGCCAGGATGCGTTCCCCGGCCTGGAATCCGGCTTCGGCCGCCAGACCGTGCGGCGTGCCGATGACCGGCGCAAAATCCGGCTTGCCGATGGTGAACATCAGCCAGAAGGCAGCCACGGCGAACAGCAGGTTGAACGCCGGGCCGGCGATGACGATGGCCACCCGTTTCCACAGCGGCTGGCTGCTGAACTCGTCGGCCAGCTCGCTGGCCGGAACATCCTCCTCGCGTGCGTCCAGCATTTTCACGTAGCCGCCGAGCGGGATCATGGCGATCCAGTATTCGGTGCCGCTGCGTGCCCTGTAACGCCACAGCGGTTTGCCGAAGCCGACCGAGAAACGCAGCACGCGCACGCCGCAGCGGCGCGCCACCCAGAAGTGGCCGAACTCGTGAAAGGTGACCAGCAAGCCGAGCGTCACGATCATCCACCAGATGGAGCCGAGGAAGGTCGTCATGGCGTGGCCCCCATGCCGGGCCGTGTCGGTGGGCTGCACGCGGGGACGCCCGTGTGCACGGTGCGTGATGGGTGTTTCATGCCAGCTCCAGCAGCCACAGGCCCAGCGCAAACACGGGAAGGAAGGCGCACACGCTGTCAGTGCGGTCCAGCAGGCCGCCGTGGCCCGGGAACAGGCTGCCCGAGTCCTTGATCATGGCGTGGCGCTTCATCAGGCTTTCGACAAGGTCACCCACGATGGAGGCGGCCACGGCCAGGGTTGCCAGCACCAGCAACCAGACCAGCGACACGCCGTGAATGCCCAGCAGCAGGCCAGCCGCCAGTGCCACCAGCAGAGACAGCACGACGGCACCGCCGACGCCTTCCCAGGTCTTGCCGGGACTGATGCGGGGTGCCAGTTTGTGCTTGCCGAGCTGACTGCCGGCAAAGTAGGCGCCGATGTCGGCTGCCCAGACGATACACAGCGACAGCAACAACCAGACGCCCCAGGTTGCGTGTTGGTCCAGCCACAACACAGCCAGCCAGGCCGGCGCCACCACCCACAGGCCGGCAAGGAACTTCAGCCAGGCATGGCCATGCGTCGGCTCGGCGGCGAAGCTGGCATGGGCCAGCCACGCCAGGCTGAGCAGCCACCACAGGCAGGCCAGGGCGAACACCACCGGTGCCAGCCATGCCAGATGCTGCTGCGCCACGAACAGGCTGCAAAAGATCAATGCGAGGAACACGCCGGCCAGCCCCCGGGCCAGCCAGTGTTGCCAGCCGCACAAGCGCACCCATTCGTCGAAAGCCAGCACGAACACAATACCGGCGACGATGGCCATGGCGCGACCAGGCAGCCAGATGACGGCCGCGACGGCCAAGGGCGCAAGAATGACTGCGGTGATGATGCGTTGCTTCAGCATGTGATGTCCGTACGGTGCAGCCCGTGAAATCGTCGCGCGTGGTGGATTGCCTGTACCCGTGGGCGACCTGTGCACGGGTATTCCAGGCGATGCGGTGGGTGGTGGCCCCTACTCAGCTGGCAGCCTGCTCCGGAGTCGCGCCGTAGCGTCGTTGCCGGTGGGCAAAATCCGTCAGCGCAAGACGCAGGGCCGTGGCATCGAAGTCCGGCCATAGCGTATCGGTAAAGTACAACTCCGTATAGGCCAGCTGCCATAACAGGAAATTGCTGATGCGGTGCTCGCCGCCGGTGCGGATGAACAGGTCAGGCGGTGGCTGGTTGGCCAGGGACAGGTAATTGTCGAACGCATGCTCGTCCAGCGCGGCGGCGTCCATGCGTCCGGCGGCGACGGCCGCAATCACACCTCGTGCGGCCTGGACGATATCCCACCGGCCGCCGTAATTGACGCACACATTGGTGATCAGGCCGCGGTTGCCGGCAGTGCGGGCGGCAGCGGCATCCATGCGGGCACGCAAGGCCTCGCTGAATGCCGACAGTTCGCCGACAAAACGGATGCACACGCCATGACCGTCGAGCTCGTCCACTTCCTTGTCCAGCGCATTCATGAACAGGTTCATCAGCGCGCCGACTTCGTCGGCCGGGCGCTTCCAGTTCTCGCTGGAGAAGGCGAACAGCGTCAAATGCCGCACGCCCTCGTGCAGGCAGCATTCCACGGTTGCGCGTACGGCCTTCTGTCCAGCCTGGTGACCAAAGCTGCGTGGTCGCCGTCGTTGCCGTGCCCAGCGCCCGTTGCCGTCCATGACGATGGCGATGTGGCGAGGCTTGTGGTCCGCGGGGATGGGTTTTTCAGGCATGAGCTCCGAGGTCTCGGACGGCGTGGCGGCTGGTCGGGTCAGGCGGGTCGTGCTGTCAAGGTCACGACCTGCGACGGCAGGGGCCGGGCAGGCCCGTGCAACGACGCGCTCAGATCGCCATCAGCTCTTCTTCCTTGTTTTTTGCCACCTCGTCGATGGCGTCGGTGAAGCGGTCGGTCAACTTCTGCACGGCATCGCCTGCGCGCCGTTCGTCATCCTCGGAAATTTCCTTGTCCTTCAGCAGTTCCTTGACCTGGTGCAACGCATCGCGGCGAATATTGCGCACGGCAACCTTGGCCGCCTCGGCTTCCTGTCCGACCTGTTTGGCGAGGTCGCGGCGGCGTTCTTCGGTCAATGGCGGCATGATCAGGCGGATCGTCGTGCCCGCGACATTCGGTGTCACGCCCAGATCGGAACCCATCAGGGCTTTTTCCACCTCTTTCACCATGGGTTTTTCCCAGGGCGTGATGGTCAGTGTGCGTGCGTCGCCGACCGCAATCGAGGCGACCTGTGACAATGGCACCTCGGAGCCGTAGTAGGGCACCTTGATTGATTCGACCAGGGCAGTGCTGGCGCGCCCGGTGCGCAGGCGTTGCAGTTCCCCGGTGAGGGAATCCACGCTCTTCTGCATGCGGGTGGCGGCGTCTTTCTCGATCTCGTCAAGCATTGGGGAACATCCCGAAGAAGCAATCCGGCGAGTATAGCAAGCGCTGCCGGTCCTTGTGTGTTTGCGCTGGCTGTGCACACCTGCAAGCGCAGCGTGAGCGCTCAGGATGAAGCGTCCACCAGCGTGCCGATGTCTTCGCCTTCCAGAATGCCCATCAGACCGCCCTTGCGGTCCTGATTGTAAATACGCAATGGGATCTTGTGATCCCGGCACAGGGCAATGGCACTGGTGTCCATGACCTCGAGGTTGCTGCGGATCACCTCCGCGTAGCTGAGGTGGTCGAACCGCTTGGCGTTGCTGTCACGCGTGGGGTCGGCGGAGTACACGCCGTCCACCTTGGTGGCCTTGACCAGCAACTCGGCACCGATCTCGATGGCACGCAAGGCGGCGGCCGAATCGGTAGTGAAGAACGGATTGCCAGTGCCGGCGGCAAACAGCACGATTCTGCCCTTTTCCAGGTGCCGGATGGCACGTCGGCGGATGAAGTCCTCGCAGACCTCGTTGATCTTGATGGCGCTCATGGTACGCGCATAGGCACCGAGTTTCTCCAGCGCGTCCTGCATTGCCAGGGCATTGATGACGGTGGCCAGCATGCCCATGTGGTCACCCGTGACCCGGTCCATGCCGGCCTCGGCGAGACCCGCGCCGCGGAAAATGTTGCCGCCGCCGATGACCAGACCGATTTGCGCACCGCGATTGCGTGCTTCAATGATTTCGCGCGCCATGCGCTGAATCACTTCAGGATCGATGCCATAGTCCTGCTTGCCCATCAGGGCTTCGCCCGACAGTTTCAGCAAAACACGTTTGTACTTGAGATCTTTGCTCATGGGTATGTCGGCGGCAGTGCAGGCGCGCGCATTGTACCGGAAACAGGCCGGTGCAACGGCGCCCGGTTGATGTTGACGAGGCTCACGGGCATGAAAAAGGCCGCGCGAGGCGGCCTTTTCCGTGCATGCTGCGGGCTGATCAGGCAAGACCGGCCTGTTTCATGACTTCGGCATGGAAGTCCTCTTCCTTCTTCTCGATACCCTCGCCGACGGCCAGGCGCACCAGGGCGTCGATGCTGGCGCCGGCTTCCTCGAGCACCTTGCCGACCTTCTTGTCGGTCTCCAGCACGTACGGCTGGCCGGCCAGGGTCATCTGTGCGATGGCCTTGTTGACCTTGCCGCCCAGGATCTTGTCCTGGATTTCCGCCGGCTTGGCCTTGTCCTTGTCGCCCAGCTGTGCGGCCGCGATTTCCTTTTCCTTGGCGACGATCTCGGTCGGGACATCGTCGGCGGAGATGTAGGCTGGATTCATGGCTGCCACGTGCATGGCGATGCCCTTGGCCAGTTCCTCGCTGCCGCCGTTGATGGCCACCAACACGCCGATCTTGCCGCCGTGGATGTAGCTGGCGATGGTGCCGTCACTGGCAATGCGTGCCATGCGCCGCACCTGGATGTTTTCGCCGATCTTGGCCACCAGGCCCTTGGCGGTATCGGCCACGCTGGTGCCGTCTTCGTACTCGGCAGCGCGCAGGGCGTCGATGTCGTCGATCTCGCCGTCCAGAGCGATGTTGGCAACCTTGTCGCCGAACTTCACGAAGTTCTCGTCCTTGGCAACAAAGTCGGTTTCGCAGTTGATTTCCACCAGAACGGCAGCCTTGCTGTTGCTGGCGACCGCGATGCGGCCTTCAGCGGCCACGCGGCTGGATTTCTTGTCGGCCTTGGCCAGGCCCTGCTTGCGCAGCCACTCCATGGCGGTGTCGATGTCACCATCATTGGCCACCAGGGCTTTCTTGCATTCCATCATGCCGACGCCGGAGCGCTCGCGCAGCGCCTTCACCATCTGTGCGTTGATTTCCATGGGATTCCTCGTTTCGTGTTCAATCGCGGGCCGGCCAGAAATGGCCGGCCCGGAGGCGGTGGCCCGCAGCGGGCCACGAGCCGTGCTTGCCGTCAGGCGTCGTCGCCGGCTGCCTTGCTGCTGGCGGCTTCGGTGTTGTCGTCGCTCGTGGCGGCTTCGGCCTTTTCGGCACTGGCCGCAGGCTTGGCCTGGTCCGATTTCGGTGCCGTCTCGGCCTTTGCTTGCGCCTTGCCGGCAGTCTTCTTCGGTGCCGGCTTGTCCACGCGGGCTACCGGGTTGCCGGCCTCGTCCAGTTCGACGAAGTCGCTGCCGTCGCCCTTGGCGGTCCCTGGCGATGCGGCCTTGCCTTCGAGCACGGCATCGGCGGCTGAACGAACGTACAGCTGAATGGCACGGATGGCATCATCGTTGCCGGGGATGGCATAGTCGACGAGGTTGGGATCGTAGTTGGTGTCCACCACGGCGATCACCGGGATGCCCAGCTTGCGGGCTTCCTGCACGGCGATGTCCT
>CAZOXZ010000043.1:0-15885 GCA_964583865.1 uncultured Rhodanobacteraceae bacterium
CGCCGGTGATGCTGGCCTATTCGGCGCGCAACCGTTCGGCCAGTTGCCGCATCCCCTTTGCCACCAGCGCCAAGGGACGGCGCGTCGAAGTGCGTTTTCCGGATCCGATGCAGTCCGGTTACCTCACCTTCACCGCCCTGCTCATGGCGGGCCTGGACGGCATCGTCAACAAGATCGATCCCGGCGCGCCGGCGGACAAGGACCTGTACGATCTGCCGCCCGAAGAAGAGCGCAACATCCCGCAAGTGGCTTCCAGCCTGGACGTGGCGCTGGAAGCGCTGGATGCCGACCGCGATTTCCTCAAAGCCGGCGACGTGATGAGCGACGACTTCATCGATGCCTACATCGGCGTGAAGATGAATGAGGTCACGCGTTACCGCGCGGCCACGCACCCGCTGGAATTTGCCATGTACTACGGCGTCTGAAGCGTGTGCGCAGCCAGCGACATGCGCGTGCGCGAGGCGGCCGCGAGTGATCGCGACCGCCTGGCCGGCTGGAACGCCGCCATGGCGCGGGAAACCGAAGGCCAGACCCTGTCACCGGCCCGTCTTGGTGCTGGTGTGCAAGCCGTGCTGACCGACCCGGCCAAGGGCTTTTACCTGATCGCCGAACAGGATGGCGCGGCGGTGGGTGGTCTGTTGGTGACCTTCGAGTGGAGCGATTGGCGCAACGCACCGATGTGGTGGCTGCAAAGCGTGTATGTGGAGCCCGAAGCGCGTGGTTGCGGCGTGTTCACGGCGCTTTTCGCGGCCGTGCGTGAGCGCGCGCGGGCGGCTGGCGCCGCCGCATTGCGGCTTTATGTCGAACGTGACAACAAGCCTGCACAGGCGGTGTATGCTGCCTGCAGCATGCAGCCCAGCGATTATCTTATGTATGAACTGCCGCTCGACTGACACGTTCTTGTCATGACTACAGCCAGCCGCTGGCGTCGCACCCTGAGTGACGCGGTCTTTCTGTATCTCTTGCCCGTGACGATCGGTTTGCTGCCGTGGCGCTGGGGCTTTGCCCTGCTGCGCTGCTTGGCCAACAGCGAACTTGGTTTTGGTGATGTGGTGGAGGCATCCTGGCGCCAGGCGAAGGCCGGCTTCCCGCAGCTCGAGCGCGCCCGCTTTTGCCACGATTATCGCCTGCTGCTGCTGGTCGACCGTTGCGATGCCGTGCTCTGTTTGCTGCGCGGTGC
Organism: uncultured Rhodanobacteraceae bacterium; assembly: GCA_964583865.1. Lineage (GTDB taxonomy): Bacteria > Pseudomonadota > Gammaproteobacteria > Xanthomonadales > Rhodanobacteraceae > DASSBG01. The sequence continues at coordinate 1,181 of CAZOXZ010000043.1, forward strand.
GCGCTGGTGGTTACGGCGGGTGGATGTCATCGGTGATGCCCTGACCGACCTTCGGCCCGGCGTGATGATGTTCAGTCACTGGGGCAGCGGCAACTGGATCTGGCGGGTGCTGGCGGCGCATGGATTGCCGGCGCACCTGGTGGCGCGTCCGGCCGGCATCGGCGATGTCGGCCGCAGCTGGCTGGCGCGCGGTTACGTGCCACTGCGTGCCTGGGCCATTCGCCATTCGGCCTGCCGCAGCATCATTTTTGTCGGTGGCAGCGCGCCGCGTCTGCGCCGCGTGCTCGAATCCGGGCAGACGGTGCTCGGAGCGGCCGACCAGGTCACGGCGCCGGGGCAACGTTCAGTGCCGGTACGCCTGCTGGGCCGGCAGATGCATTTTCCCACCGGGCTGCCATGGCTGGCGGGCACAGCGGCTGTGCCGTTGACGATCCTGGCATTTGGTCTGGACCCGACAACTGGTCGGCGCCAATTGTTTGTCGAAACCCTGCCGGACGGGTTTTCCATGGAAGAGATCGTGCAGCGCTACGCCGCCTTCCTGGAGCAGCGCATCCGCGACCAGCCGGCCTTGTGGCTGGCTTGGCCGTGGCTGGCAGACCAGCCGGCGGTCGCGGATGTTCCCGTGGCCGGCACAGCGGACGGCCACGCCGCAGGCCCGGGGGAAACGCTCGCCGGTCAGTCGCGGTCGCGCCAGTAGTTGTTGGCCGCGGCCACGGTCTGGAAGTTGATGGCGATGACCTGCGAGGCGGCAGTCAGGCCGTCGGCAGAACCGGCATAGGCCGGACGCTCGCGGTGCAGCACGTCGGTGTCGGGCTGGGTGTACTTCACACCACGTCGGCTGAGGGTGATGGCGAGCTCGAAGCCCTCCTGGGGCGTGCTGGTGACCAGCGAAGGCAGCCAGGTGTCGGCCATGATTACTTCTCCTTGTCGGATGGGTGAGGCCCGGATGGGTGAGATGGCACCATGTCGTGCCGCGCACTTATCCTGCTTGTCCCCGACCGAATTTTCAAGAGCGTTGCAGATCAGCCTACAATGCAAGCTTCAAGCGGCCCGTCCTTCGGGTCCGTTGCATCCTTCACCAAGGAAACCCGAATCATGGCCCAACAAGCACCCATCGGCATCATCGGCGGACTGCGCATTCCGTTTTGTCGCATCAACACCGGCTATGCCGAGGCCGGCAACCTGGACATGTCCATCAAGGTTCTGGGCGCGCTGGTGGAAAAGTACAGCCTGCAGGATGAGGAACTGGGCGACGTGGTCTTCGGCGCGGTGATGAAGCATGCCCGCGACTGGAACCTGGCACGCGAGGCGGCCCTGGGCTCGGGTCTGGCCCCGACCACGCCAGGCCTGACCATCGCCCGCGCCTGCGGCACCTCGCTGGATGCGGCCATCATCGCGCGTGACCGGATTGCCACCGGACAATACGGCGTGGCCATCGCGGGCGGCTCGGATACCACCAGCGACATCCCGCTGTCCCTGAGCGACGGGCTGCAAAAGCGCTTCTTGCACATGAACCGCGAGCGCAGCGCCTGGGGCAAGCTGAAGGCGGCCGTGTCCGGCTTTTCCCTGTCCGAGTTGAAGCCGGCGTTCCCGGGCGTGGCCGAGCCACGCACCGGCAAGTCCATGGGCCAGCATTGCGAGCTGATGGCGCGCCAGTGGGGCATCAGCCGCGAGGACCAGGATGCCTTAGCCCTGGCCAGCCACCAGAAAGCCGCCGCAGCCTACGAGCGCGGCTTCTTCGAGGACCTGCTGGTGCCCTTCCGCGGCGTCACGCGGGACAACAATTTGCGCGCCGACAGCAGCCTGGACAAGCTGGCCAGCCTGAAACTGGCCTTCGACAGGCATTCCGGCAAGGGCACCCTGACGGCCGGCAATTCCAGTGCCCTGTCCGATGGTGCGGCCGCGGTGCTGGTGGCCGGCGAGGACTGGGCCGAGGCGCACGCGCAGGAGATCATGGCGCGGCTGACGCATGCCCAGGTGGCGGGCGTTGATTTCGTGCGCGGTGAGGGCCTGTTGATGGCCCCGACCCTGGCCGTGGCACGCATGCTGGACAAGGCCGGCCTCAGCCTGCAGGACTTTGATTTCTACGAGATCCACGAGGCCTTCGCCGCCCAGGTGCTGGCCACGCTGAAGGCCTGGGAGTCCGACGAGTACTGCAGGAACCGCCTGGGCCTGGACAAGGCGCTCGGCCCCATCGACCGCGACAAGCTCAACGTCAACGGCTCGTCGCTGGCGTTGGGCCATCCCTTTGCCGCCACCGGCGCGCGCCTTTTGGCTTCGACCGCCAAGCAGCTGAAGGACAACGGCGGCGGCCGCGCGCTGATTTCCATCTGCACCGCCGGCGGCATGGGCGTCACCGCGATTCTGGAGCGGTGAGAGCTTGTGAATTTTTCAAGCTCGAAGCCGTGCACGAGGCCATTTTGAAATGCACGCACGCCCCCATCGCTTGTCATTCTGCGCGCAGGGCGAAGCCCGTAGTCGCAGAGTTTGTTCACCGGGGCATCTGGGTGGAGATCCTGCGATTCCGCTCGCTGCGCTCGCTCCACGCAGGATGACGGCTGGACTCTGCCACGAGCGTACAGGCACCGCGACTGGAAAACCCTCAAGTCGGCGATTTTTCACAGGCTCTGAGGCCGGGACCGTCACAGCAACCCGCTGAATCCGGCGCCGAAAGCCGTGATGATGCGCGTGTAGATGGTTTTCATGGGCAGGGCCACCTCGGGAAACTCGCCCACCGGGTGGTAGCGGTCGTAGAAGCGCGGGTCGCCGGGCAGTACCGGCGTGGCGCCGGGATTGAGCTGCCAGCTGGTGGCGTAACCGAAAGGCCACATGTCGAAGATCGGCAGCTTGGCCGAGAGTTTGGCCAGGGCGCGGTTGACCCGCCCCAGCATGCCGTCGACCTCGCGCTTGGTCACCACCCAGGAGTTTCCGGGCCGCGTGAAGGCCACAATGGAGCGCCGAACGATGCCTGCAAAATCGGCATCGTCGACGATGATGCCGGACTCGGTGTTGTAGTTGTCCGAGCGCGGATCGAAGTTGTGCGAACCGATCAGCACGAACTGGCCGTCGATCACCATCGACTTGGCGTGCAGGCTCAGGCGCATGCCGGCCGTGGTCAATGGCACCCGGCCGCGCGCACGGGCGTCCACCGGGTCGGTGGCAGCCTGACCGCTGCTTGCTGCCAGTTGGTGATAATGCGCAATCATGCGCGGGGCATCCACCGGGTGTGGCTTGAACTCGTACAGCTTGAAGTCGAACACGGCCAGGTAGCGCCGCACATACTTATGGGCCAGCGCGTAGACCGCGAACGAGTCGGTGGCGGCCAGCGAGTTGGTCGACACCAGAATGCGCATGTCCGGTTGCTTGCCCAGGCGGCGGAAGATCTTCTGCGCCTCGTCGCTGATGACCAGGTAGGGTGTCTGCAGCACGATTTCGTGCCGGGCGCCGGCCACCATTTTCATCAGGCGCGCCGTCAACTGGCGCTCACGCAGGCTCTCGTCGCGGGTCTTGCCGGGCTGGTCGGCGTAATACTCGACGCGTTCCAGCTGGTGGCAACGCAACAGGAAATGGCGCTTGATCCAGGCCGGAGTCACGGCCAGTTGGCGCACACGTTGCACACGCTCGGGGTGCACAAACACCGGGCTTTGCCAGCCCGAGGCATCCGGGCCATCCTCGATCAGCCGTTGCGACACGTCGCGCAGCCGTGCCAGTGGCACTGCGCGCGGGTGGCGCCAGAAGCGCTCGAAGCTGGCGCGCATGCTCCCGGCCACCGGGCCCGCCACCAGCACGTCGCGATCGACGAAGTTGAAGTCCGGGTCCCAGTCGAAGTACTTGTTCTCGTAGTTGCGCCCGCCGGTAATGCCGACATGGCCGTCCACCAGCAGCAGCTTGTTGTGCATGCGCTGGTTCAGGCGCGAGAAACAACACACGCCGCCGGCCACGTAGCCCATGGGCGTGGTGATGGCCGCGTGCAGGTTCGGGTTGTACAGGCGCACGCGAAAGTTGACGTGCGTGCGCGCCAGCCGTGCCAGCAATTCGAGGTTGTTGAACGAGCCCAGCTGGTCGGCCAGGATGCGCACCTTGACGCCGCGCCGGGTGGCGCGCACCAGCTCGTCCAGCACCAGGCCGCCGGCATCGTCGTTGACCCAGATGAAGGTCTGGATGGAAATGCGCTCGCGGGCGGCACGGATGAGGTTGATGCGGGCCACCAGTGCCGCCTCGCCGCGCTCCAGCAGGATGGCCTCGTTGACGGGCTGGCCGGTGTCATCGCTGCCCAGCGCGTACAGCGCCGAGTCGCGGGCGCAATGATCGGCACGCTGGCAGGTGAGTTGGTGGTCGATGCCGCTGGCGATCATGTGCTGCGCCCGCAGCACCTGGCGCTGCGAGGGCGCGCAGGCGGCCAGCAACAGGCAGCTGGCGAGCAACAGCACGGCGGCAATACGCTGCATCACGGGGCCTCCAGGCGTATGTCCAGCGCCAGTTTTACCGTATCGCTGACAGCGAAGCTGTGGGCCGTCATGCCGAAGTGCGAGCGCAGGATGCTCCCGTGTGCCTGCAGATGGCAGGTGTCGGGTTGCCGCAAGTCGCAGCTGGACGGCTCGAGCACCAGCGTGATCGGACGGGTGATGCCATGCAATGTGATGCGGCCATCGACCGGGCCGCCCCGGGCCAGCAGGGCGCGCTCGAAAGGCTGCGACACGAAGCGCATGTCGGGAAAGTGCTCGACGTCCAGAAAGGTGGCCGAGCGCAGCTCGGCGGCGTGCGCCGGGTCGTCCATGTGCAGGGTCGTGGTGTCGACAGTGACGGCCACGCGCAGACCGGCATCGCTGGTGCTCACCGTGCCGTGGATGTCACCCATGCGCCCGTCCAGCACGCGAAACCACAGCACGCGCACGCTGAACCTCGCGCTGGAGTGTTCGCTGTCGACATGGAGCACGACAGCCGAAGCGGCCGGCACGCTCGCCAGCCATGCCACCGCCAGCAAGGTGGCCATCATGGCGCCCAGGCCGCGATGAGACGACCACGGCCGGGTTCGGCCAGGCTCTGTTCCAGCCGCAGCCACATCACGGTTGCCGGTGGCACGGGTCGCGGCGGTGCGTCGGTCAGCACCCGTGCGGCGCTGGCAATGGCCGGATTGTGGCCCAGCAGCAGCAGACAGGGGCAGTCCGGCCATTGGCTGGCCAGGGCCAGCAGCTCGCCGGCGCTGGCAAGGTAAATGCCTTCCTCGACGACCCGCTCTGCGCGCGGAAACGCGGCTTGCAGAGCATCGGCGGTCTGGCGGGTGCGTGCGGCCGGCGAATGCACAATGACTTGCGGCACCGGCTGGCGCGCTTGCAGCCAGGCCGTCGCGGCTTGCGCCTGGGCCCGGCCGTTGGCCGTCAACTCGCGGTCGCGGTCCGTTTCGCCTGCCAGGCCTGCGCCGGCCTCGGCGTGTCGCATCAGGATCAGTTCACCCGGCATGGTCCCCCCGTATCTTCTCAGGCGCTGGTATGCCGGCTGATCCAGCGATCCAGGCGCTTCCAGTCCTGCTGGTGTTGGCGGATATTGGCGGCATGGTAGTCGAACAGGCTCTTGCCGAGGCCGGCCAGCAACACGTAGGCCTGGCTGTCGCGGATGCGCGTCACTACCGGGAAGGGAAAGTCGTCGTCCATCTCGGCCAGCGCATCACGCCCGGTGCGGGTCCATGCGCGCAGGCGGTTGGCAACAATGGCCACCGGCACCCGGCCGGATTGCACCGCCTCGGTAGCGGCCAGTTCCCCGAGCCAGGCATAGCTGGCATCGAGGTCGATGCCGGACGGCAACACCGGGATGATGATGGCATCCACCTGGTCCAGCCAGTGCCGTGCCAGCGCCGCCGGGCGCGTGCCGGCGGCCGTATCCACAATGGCGACGTCGTGCTTTTCGGCCAGGGTATCCAGCGCCTTGCGGCCGGCCTTGAGGGCGGTCATGGCCGGCAGGTCCGGTGGGCGCATGCCGGCCCAGGTGCTGGCCGAGCCCTGCGGATCGGCATCGACGAGGGCCACCCGCCGGCCACGGCGGCATTGCTGTACGGCAAGGTTGGTGGCGATGGTGGTCTTGCCGCAACCGCCCTTGCCATTGGCCACCAGTATCTTGCGCATGATCACGGTTTCCTGTGCTTGCCCGGCTACAGCATAGCCCGATCGACGGTCGCCGTGCTGACCAGTCGTGCGGCCAGTCGATGGGTTTGTGCGGCAGCTCGATCTCCGGTGCCGGCGTGTCCGCCGCCTTGTCGTCGTTCGCCTGGTCTTCCGGTGGCGCCGTGGGTGGCTTGTTCATGGCGTCGGTCTTGAACCCGTCCGGGGCCTGCATGGGAATGGCCAGGCTGTGCAGCAGGGCCGCCATGCGGCTGGTGGTGCTGCCGCCGGATTGTCCCAGCCGCAGCAACTGCACGGCCAGGGTCTGCTGGCGAAAGCCGTCCAGCACCAGGCGGCTGTAGTTTTGCAGTTGCCAGGTGAGGTCACGCATGGCGGCGCGCGCCGCATCGCCTTGCGCGGCATCGTCGGCCAGCACCTCTTGCAGATGCAATCCGGCGGCACGTGCACGCGGGCTTGAGCCCCAGGCCAGGACGCGGGCCAGTTTGCGGCAGGCGGCTTCGTTGGTGCGGGCATCCTCGTCCAGGGTCGGGTCGCACAGGCGCATCAGCGGGATGAAGTTCACCTGCGGTCGGGTGGCTGCCTCGCCGTAGGCGATGAAGGCCTGCACCGAGGCCGGGCCGGCGTCGCTGTCGTCCGTGCCGATGTAGGCTGCGAGCACACGGTCGGGCACGGGCAGCGCCGTGGCGGCCAGGGTCAGTGCATGCAGCACATCGCCGGCGTAATCGTCGAAACTCGTGGCATCCGCCGCGTGCTGCAGGGCGGTGCGCTGAGCATCGATGTCACCCAGGTGACGCGCGTGTGCCAGGGTGATGATCCAGACGGCGGCATTGTCTGTGGCCTGTTGCTGCAGGCGTGTCAGGGCTTGGCTGTTGGGACAATCATCGGCCCCGGCGTCGCAATGCGCCAGTGCCAGCCAGTCCAGCACGGGACGGTCCGGGGAAGCACGTCGGGCGCGTCGCAAAAGCCGTTCGGCGCGCGCCGTGTCGCCTGCGTCCAGCGAGCGTGCCAGCAATGCGGCGCCCAGCAGATGCGCCGAATCACTGCGCAGGGCGAGGATGCTGAGCAAGTCCTTTTTGTATTGCGTCAGGGCTTCCGGGCGGCTGGTTTCCGTGGCGGCCGCTGCCGTGCCGGCCAGGCAGGCCAGCGCCAACACCAACACGCCGGTCAGCAAGACCGCGAGATGACGCTGAAGGCGCTGCAATGGCAGGCGACGTGAAGCAGACGGACTCATGGCAACAGGAAATGCGACATGGCACAGAATTGTAGCCGAGCCAGTGCCATGGAACGGAACAGGGGATAACTAGTTGCCTTGACAAATATTGACGCAGCCATAAAATACTGCGCCATGGATGTTGCAGCGCACAAAAACACGTCGGGCGTGGCCGGTCTGGCCCAGCTGGTGGCCGATGTCCGCAGCGAGCTGGAGCGCGCCATGGGCGAGGACCTGACGGCACGCCGCATCGCCTTGAACCTCACCCAGGTGCGCACCTTGCGCCGCTTGCGCCAGTTGGGACCGACGGGCGCCGGTGCCCTGGCGCGTTCGCTGTACCACGACGGCGGTGCCATGACGCGCGTGCTGGATCAGCTGGAGCGTCTGGGCCACGTGAAACGTCATGTCGACCCGACGGACCGGCGTGCCCGCATCGTGGCGCTGACGCCGGCTGGCGACGCACTGGCGACCCGGCTCGGCACGGCCGCTGACGAGGTCCTGGGTCAGGCCCTGGCGCCGCTGGACGACCGAGAGCGCGCCCAGCTCACCGATTGCCTGCAGCGCGTTCTGGCCGGCATGCGGGCGGGTCGGTCATGAGCCGCACCGGGGCATGGAGACGCCTGCTCGTTGGCTTGCTGACGGTCTTGCTGGCGGGCTGTGCCAGCACGGCGGGCCTGACCACGCACGAGGAGCTTCTGTCGCCAGACCAAGTCCAGGCAGCACGGTCCCTGGCCGGCCTGCCCTTGAGCGACGCTGCCTGGCCCGCGCGTGACTGGTGGCTTGCGCTGGGTGATCGACAGCTGGATGCGCTGGTGCACGAAGCCCTGGCGCACAACCCGGAACTCGCCATCGCGCTTGCCCGCGCCCGCCAGGCCACGGCCCGTGCCGGGTTGGCCGAGGCCGGACGCTTGCCGACCCTGGGAGCCAAGGCCAGTGTGTCCGGGGCCCACCTGCCGGGCACGCTGTTGCCGCCACCGCTGGGCGGACATTTCGGTTGGGTGAGGTACGGTGCCCTGTCCTTTCAGTGGGACCTGGATCTGTGGGGCGGCAAGCGTGCCGCCTGGGAAGCGGCGGTCGACCAGGCCCATGCGGCCGCGGTGGATGCACGCGCGGCGCGCCTCGTGGTGTCGGTCAACGTGGCCCGCGCCTGGGCGCAGCTGGGCCATGCCGGGCGCCGGCTGGCGCTGGCCGACGAGGAGCTGCAACGTGCCCGCGAAGCACGCAAGCTGACCCGCCAGCGCGTCAGCGCCGGCATCGACAGCCAGCTGCAAGCCAGGCGCGCCGACGCCGAGGTCGCCATGGCCACGCGTCAGCAATTGGCCGCGGCCCGAAGCCTGGATGCGGCGCGCATTGCCCTGGCCGTGCTGCTGGGTCGCGGTCCGGACCGTACCGCCGATCTCGCGCCGCCCGCTCCGCTCGATCCACTGGCATTGGCCCTGCCGTCCGACTTGCCTGCCGCCTTGTTGGGCCGGCGGCCGGACCTGGTCGCTGCGCGCTGGCGCGTCGAGGCCGCCAGTCGCGACATCGATGCCGCTGAAACCGCCTTTCTGCCCGACATCAGCCTGGGCGCCTTGGCGGGTCTGGTCAACAAGGGCGGCGACAGCCTGCTGCAATTGCCGGCACGTTTTTACCAGCTTGCACCGGCCGTGAGCCTGCCGATCTTCAGCGGCGGGCGACTGCGTGCCAACCTGGCCGGCAAGAATGCCGCGCGTGACCTGGCCGTGGCCCGCTATAACAAGACCCTGGTCGGAGCCATCAATGAGGTCACCGACCGGGTGCATGCGCTGCGTTCTGTGGCACAACAGGCCGAGGCCCAACAAACGGCCGTCGCCGCCGCGCGTGAGGCCTGGGAATTGGCGCGGCAGCGCTACCAGGCGGGCGTGGGCAGTTTCCTGCAGGCCCTGGGCGTGCGCCAGCAGCTGCTGGCCGCCGAGCAAGCCGCGGTGGCGCTCGAGGCCCGGCAAGTCGATCTCTCCATTCAGCTGGTCCAGGCGCTGGGCGGCGGCTTCGAGGCCACCATCCCGCCCGCCGAGGCGCCCGGCCCTGCCGCCCACCACACAGCACGGAACCCGTCATGAGCGAGGCCCAAGACATCGACTCACCTGCCGTCCAGCCGCGTGCACGCAAGCGCAAATTCTTCCTGCGCCTGCTGGCCATCGTCGTCGTTCTGGGTACGCTGGCCTGGGCGGCCTGGTACCTGTTCGAGGGCTGCTGGTACGAGAGCACCGAGGATGCCTACGTCACGGGCAATGTCGTGCAGATTTCGCCACATGTGCCGGGCACGGTGGTTGCCATTGCTGTGGACGAGGGCGATTTCGTCCACGCCGGTGATGTGCTCGTGACCCTGGACCCGACCGACACCACCGTGGCGCTGGCCGCGGCCAGGGCGGCACTGGCCAGCACGGTGCGCCAGACGCGCGGCCTGTACAGCCAGCTCGAAGCTGCCGAAGCCGAAGTCAAGGCACGCCAGGTGGCCCTGGACAAGGCCCGCTCGGACTTCCGGCGACGCAAGAACCTGGCCGAGACCGGTGCCATTCCGACCGAGGTTCTGGCGCATGCGCGCGATGCTCTGGTGGCGGCAAAAAGCGCATTGGCCAGCGCGCGCGAGCACGCCAACGCGGCCGAAGCCCTGGTGGGCGGCACCGACGTGGCCTCCAATCCGGCGGTCAAGACGGCCGCGGCGCGCCTGCGCAAGGCCTGGCTCGATCATGCGCGTACCACGCTGGTGGCGCCGGTGGATGGTCATGTGGCCAAACGCAGCGTGCAACTGGGCGAAAAAGTGAGCCCGGGCCGGCCGCTGCTGGCGGTGGTGCCGCTGGACAGTGTCTGGGTCGAGGCCAACTTCAAGGAAACCCAGCTGAAGCACATGCGCATCGGTCAGCCCGTCGCGCTGGAATCGGATGTTTACGGCGGTGATGTCACCTACCACGGCACCGTGGCGGCCTTGGGCGTGGGCACCGGCAGTGTGTTTTCGTTGCTGCCGGCGCAGAATGCCACCGGCAACTGGATCAAGATCGTGCAGCGCGTGCCGGTGCGTATCACCCTGGCCGGCGACCAACTGGCCAACTTCCCGCTGCGCCTTGGTTTGTCGATGACCGCGACCGTCAACCTGCACGACCGCTCCGGGCCGCGCCTGGTTGCGCGCACCAATACCGAGCCGGCGCAGGCCACCGACGTCTACGATCGGCAGCTGGACGAAGCCGACGCCATGATCGCCCGCGTCATCCGGCAGAATCTGGCCCCGCAGCAGCCTGCCGAGCCCGAGGCGGCAGGCGAGTGAGGCCGTTGCCGGTTTCACGACCGGCAGCATCGTTGCCGCCAGCGTCATGAGCAGTTCCTTTCGACCACCGAACCCGGCCCTGGCCAGCCTCGGCCTGGCGCTGGCCACCTTCATGCAGGTGCTGGACATGACCATCGCCAACGTGTCGTTGCCGACCATTGCCGGCAACCTCGGTGTCAGTGTCGACCAGAGCACCTGGGTCATCACCTCGTTCGCCGTCAGCCAGGCCATCGGCCTGCCGCTGACCGGCTTCCTGGGCCGGCGCTTCGGCGAGGTCAAGGTGTTCACCTGGTGCACTCTGTTGTTCGTGCTGGCCTCGTTCGCCTGCGGCATGGCGCAGTCGATGGAGATGCTGATCTTCTTCCGCATCCTCCAGGGCGCGGTGTGCGGGCCGATGTACCCGGTCACGCAAAGCCTGATGATCGCCATCTACCCGGCGCACAAGCGCGGCATGGCGCTGGCCATCATCGCCATGGTGACCGTGGTGGCGCCGGTCCTCGGGCCGATCCTTGGCGGCTGGATTACCGAGAGCTATTCCTGGCGCTGGATCTTCTTCATCAACGTGCCCATCGGCTTTTTCTGCAGTTTCGTGGTGCGCGACCAGCTGCGCGGCATGTTCGAAAAGATCGAAAAGCCGCGCATGGACTACGTCGGCCTGGTCACCCTGATCCTGGGCGTCGGCTTGCTGCAGGTGGTGCTGGACACGGGCAACGATGCCGGTTGGTTCGACTCGCCGTTCATCCTCGTGGCCAGCATCGTCGCGGCCATTGCCCTGGCAGTGTTCGTGATCTGGGAACTGACCGACGACGATCCCATCGTCGATCTCAAGCTTTTTCGCCATCGCAACTTCAGCGCCGGCACGTTGTGCCTGGTGCTGGCCTACGCGGTGTTCTTCGGCGTCTCGCTGCTGCTGCCGTTGTGGATGCAGCGCATCCTCGGTTACACCGCCATCTGGGCGGGCCTGGCAACCGCGCCGGTGGGCATCCTGCCGCTGCTGCTGAGCTTTTTCATCGGCAAGTACGCCACCCGCTTTGATCTGCGCTGGCTGGCGTCGTTCTCCTTCCTGGCCATGAGCGTCATCAGCTTCACCTACAGCGGCTTCAACGTGCAGGCGGACTTTTTCCACGTCGCCATGATGCAGTTCATGCTGGGGCTGGGGGTGGCCTTCTTCTTCATGCCCGTGCTGACGATCTTGCTGTCCGACCTGGAAGTGCACGAGATCGCCTCGGGCTCGGGCGTGGCCACCTTCCTGCGCACTCTGGGCGGCAGCTTCGCGGCCTCGATCATCACTTTCCTGTGGACCCGTCGTGCCAGCGTGCACCACGCCCACCTGACCGAGCACATCAACGCCTATGATCCCGTCGCGCGCCAGGCCATCGACGGCATGGGTGCGCATGCGCAACAGGGCCTGGCCATCATCAACCAGAGCATTACCCAGCAAAGCTTCCAGATCTCCTTCAACGAGCTGTTCCACATGCTGGGCTGGGCCTTTCTGCTGTTGATCGCGGTCACCTGGCTGGCCAAGCCGCCATTCGTGGCTGCCGCGCAGCACGAATAAAGCTCAAGCGCGCGCCAGCGCCCAGACATCAACGCGCTCGACGCCGGCGTGCCGCAACGCACGTGTACAGACTGCCAGCGTGGCACCGGTGGTCATGACATCGTCCACCAATGCCACATGTTGCGGTGGCCGGCCCGGTACCCGCGCCATAAAGGCATGGCGCAGATTGCGTCGCCGGGCCACGGCGTCGAGGTCGCTTTGCGGCGGCGTGGCCCGGCAGCGTTGCAGCAGTTGTGGCGCCAGCGCGATGTCCCATTCGCGCGCCAGGGGCCGTGCCAGTTCCAGTGCCTGGTTGTAGCCGCGCTGCTGACGGCGACGGCGGTGCAGCGGCACCGGCACCAGGCAGTCCGGCAGGTCACGGGGCTTGCCGGCCAGCTGCCAGGCCTGCGCAAGTACCCGGCCGGCCGCGAGGTTGCCGGAAAACTTGAAACGCGTCACCAGCAGATTCAGCGGCCAGCCGTAGCGAAACGGCGCCCAGGCGCTTTGCCAGGGCACGGGATGCTGCAAGCAATGACCGCAATACGGCGCGGGTGCATCCAGGGGCAGCGCGCAGTGGCCGCAGGCGATGGCGTTGCGCGGCAGGGACGCCAGGCAGGCGCGGCAAAGGTCCGGGCCGACAGTCGAACTGCCGCAAAGCAGGCAATGCGACGACAACAGCCCGCGGCCCAGCCAGGCCATCACCTGCTGCCAGTCGAACCCGGCCCCGCGTGAAGTTCCTTTCCAGGTTTCCATGATGCCCAGCCTGGATCACTTCGCCACGCCTGTCTGCCGGCCCGGGCCGTCGCGTGTTGTCAGCCGATGCCCATGCCCTGTGTCAGGGATTCCCTGCGCCGCGCGGGTTATCATGGCAGCCCGCGATGTGACTGCAGACATGTTCACCAGCGATTTCCAACTCGACAGGGCGCAGGTGCGCCGCCAGTTTGCGGCCGCTGCCACCACCTATGCCGAGCACGATGCCTTGCAGCGCGAAGCACAGGATGAACTGGCGCTGCGGCTCGACTATTGCCTCGAGGAGCCGGCCCGAATCCTGGATATCGGCGCCGGCATCGGCCGCGGCAGCGAGGCACTGGTGAAGCGTTATCCCAAGGCCGAGGTGCTGGCCATCGATCTGGCCCGGCCAATGTTGCGCCAGGCGGCGGGTCGCAGTCGCTGGCGGCGGCGGTTTTCCTGCGTGGCCGCCGATGCGCGGCAGTTGCCGTTGCCGAAGAAGAGCGTGGATCTCATCTGGTCCAGCCTGTGCCTGCCCTGGTGCGACGATCTGGCCGCGGTGTTCCGAGAATGGGTGCGGGTGCTGCGTTCGGGCGGCTTCATGGCCTTGTCCAGCGTCGGCCCGGATACCCTCAAGGAGTTGCGCCAGGCCTGGGCCGAGGTCGATGACAACCCGCATGTAGGCCGCTTCCTGGACATGCACGACCTGGGCGACGCCATGCTGGCGGCCGGTTTGCGCGAACCGATGCTGGATGTGTCACGTTACACGCTGACCTATCCCGAGCCGATGGCCTTGCTGCGCGAGCTGGCGGGGCTGGGTACGCGCAATGCCGACCAGTCACGGCTGCGAGGGTTGACCGGCAAGCACAAGTTCGACAAGTTCCTCGAGGCACTGGAAGCGCAGCGCGTGGACGGACGCATTCCCGTCACCGTGGAGCTGGTCACGGCACACGCCTGGGGGCCGGTGTTCTTCCACAAGAACCGTTGACCCGGCGGACGCGAAGACCAGCCATCACCCTGTGTGCAGCAAGCGCAGCGAACAGACCATCCGTCATCCTGCGTGGAGCGAGCGCAGCGAGCGGAATCGCAGGATCCCTCATCATGACTTTCCGGTGGCCAGATTCTGCGACTGCGGGTCCCGCCCTCCGCGCACAATGACAAGGGTTGAGCTTGTGCGTGCACCTCGCAATGGCCACATGGCCGGGCTTCGAGCGTGAAAAATTCACGGCCTCTCAGGGATCGAAGCTGTATTCGTAGATCAGGTGCTTGACGCTGCGACCCTTGCGGCGTACCAGCTTCAAGGCTTCGATGCCGATTTCGATGTGGTTGTCGACGAAGTTGCCGGTGACCTTGCGGTCGCTCTCGGCCGTCTTTACGCCTTCCGGCGTCATCGGTTGGTCGGATACCAGCAGCAGGGCACCGCAGGGAATGGAGTTGGCAAAACCCACCGAAAAGATCGTGGCCGTCTCCATGTCCACGGCCATGCAGCGGGTCTTGCGCAGGTAGTCCTTGAAGCTGGAGTCGTGTTCCCAGACGCGACGGTTGGTGGTGTACACCGTGCCGGTCCAGTAGTCGTGCGCCAGGTCACGGATCATGGTGGACACACCACGCTGCAGCTGGAAGGCCGGCAGCGCAGGCACTTCCTCGGGCAGGTAGTCGTTGGATGTGCCTTCGCCGCGGATGGCGGCAATGGGCAGGATCAAATCGCCGATCTTGCTCTTGTCCTTGAGGCCGCCGCACTTGCCCAGGAACAGTACCGCCTTCGGGTTGATGGCGGACAACAAGTCCATCACCGTGGCCGCGTTGGGGCTGCCCATGCCGAAATTGATCAAG
>CAZOXZ010000043.1:15895-17453 GCA_964583865.1 uncultured Rhodanobacteraceae bacterium
ATGGTGATACCGTCTGCGGTTGCGTTCGGCATGGCCTTGTCCTCGCCGCAGACCTCGACGCCGCCCATTTCCGCAAAACGGTGCACATAATTGCCGAAGTTGGTGAGAAGGATGTAATCACCAAATTCTTCCAGCGCCGTGCCGGTGTAACGCGGGAGCCAGTTGGCGACGATTTCGGCCTTGGTTTTCATCCATCTTGTCCTTTGTTGTTGTCCGGTCAACCGGTTTCCCATCGGCTCGCAGGGGAGTCGGCTGGCAACCAGGTTGTGCTCATGTTGATCGCTTTTGCCGCCGAAGGTCGCCGCAAAGATGCCTTGTACGTGGGGACGCACACGAAAAAGGTGTATATTGTTGCCAAACACCAACAACGGACACCTTGATTTTCAAGATGTTGGCGACATTGTTTGCCACTTGACTCCATCCGGTCAGGACGACCTTGCCAGCCAGCACCCGTTTGCAGACGATACGCGGGGGAAGTGCGATGAGATTCGGCATTATAGTGGATGCGACTTGCGACCTGCCTGCGGCCTTCTTCGAGCAGAACCCGGTCGAGATCATGCCCGTTGCCATTCGCCTGGACGGCAAGGCGTTTTCCGATACACGCGACACGGCGGCAACGATCGACTACTACCGCAGTGAAGCGAGCCAGCGCGGCCACGAGGCTGAAACCACGCCTTTCACGGTCGACCAGATCCATGACTTGTTCATCGACCGCCTGGTGGTCGACTACGACTGTGTCTTCTGCCTGACCGTGGCTGCCAGTCGCAGCAAGATCTTCGAGCGCGCCTCGGAGGCCAGCTACGCCATCTTGCGTGACTATCGCCGCCGCCGTCGCGAGGCCGGCGTGGAAGGGCCTTTCCTGATGCGGGTGGTCGACACCCGGAACGTCTTTGCCGCCCAGGGCGTGACGGCACTGGAAGCCGTGCGCATGTTCCGATCCGGTGCCAGTCCCGGGCGTGTGCGCGAGCGTCTTGAATCGCTGGCCAATCACACCTACACCTACGTGGTATTGCGGGACGTGCATTACATCCGTGCGCGCACCCGTCATCGCGGCGAACGCAGCGTCAGCTTTCTCACGGCCGCCATTGGCGGCGCACTGGACATCAAGCCGGTGTTGCAGGGCTATCGCAGCGACACCAAGGCCATCCACAAGGCGCGTGGTTTCGAGCAGGCCACCGCGGACCTGTTCGGTTACGTCATCGCGCGCGTGCAGCAAGGTCTGCTCACCAAGACGCTTTGCCTCAGTTACGGTGGCGACCTGGAGGCGATGCGCAACTTGCCCAACTACGATGTCCTGCGCGAGGTGTGCCGCGAGAACCGCGTGCAGATACACGAGAGCGTGATGAGCATCACCGGCATGGTCAATGTCGGCACCGGCGGCATCAGCCTCGGTTTTGCCGCCGAGCCGCACGATCCGGTGTTTTGATAGTGCGGGGTTCGGGCTTCGGGACTCGGGACTCGGGACTCGGGACTCGTAGGGTGCTGCTGAACGCAGTGAAGCGCACCGTGGGATGACGCGTCGACGGTGCGCTTCGCTATCGCTCAGCAGCACCCAACA
>CAZOXZ010000044.1:0-17434 GCA_964583865.1 uncultured Rhodanobacteraceae bacterium
AGGATGTCGAGAACATCATCCAGAAGCTGCTGCAGAAGTGCGACTACGACGTCGAGAAGGCCGAGAGCGGCATTGTCTACATTGACGAGATCGACAAGATTTCGCGCAAGGCCGACAATCCTTCCATTACCCGCGATGTCTCCGGCGAGGGCGTGCAGCAGGCCCTGTTGAAGCTCATCGAGGGCACCCATGCCATGGTGCCGCCGCAGGGCGGTCGCAAGCATCCGCAGCAGGATTTCCTGCAAGTGGACACACGCAACATCCTGTTCATTTGCGGTGGCGCTTTTGCCGGGCTGGAGAAAATCGTCCAGCAGCGCTCGGAGACCACGGGCATCGGTTTTTCGGCGGATGTGCGCAGCCGCGACGACCGCAACGACATCAGCAAGTTGCTGCGGGAAGTGGAGCCGCAGGATCTCATCAAGTTTGGCCTCATTCCCGAGTTCGTCGGCCGTTTGCCGGTGGTAGCGACGCTGGAAGAGCTGGACGAAGACGCGCTGGTCAAGATCCTGACCGAACCGCGCAATGCGCTGAGCAAGCAGTTCCATTTACTGTTCGAGATGGAAGGCGTGGAGCTGGAACTGCGACCCGAGGCGCTTGAGGCGGTGGCCCGCAAGGCCATCGAGCGCAAGACCGGCGCGCGTGGGCTGCGCACCATCCTGGAACAGGTCCTGCTGGAAACCATGTTCGAGCTGCCCTCGCTGGATCACGTCAGCAAGGTCGTGGTTGACGAAGCCGTGGTCGAGGGCAAGGCTGATCCGTTGCTGATCTACCGCGGCAACATGGAACAACCGCAGCGCGCTGCCGGTGCCGGCGACGGAGATGCCGCCTGACGGCTGATTCGTCTGCAGGGGCCCGCGTTGCTGTTACATGCGCCCTTGAAGCCGGCGCCCGCCGCCGCCATGTCTTGACCTGAACCTGCCACCGCGGTGGCCATATTCGTTGACTCTGGTGCGCAAGGCGCGCCCTGCCGGCTGTGATGGTTGGCGGTTCGTCGATGATCCTGAACAACGGAGCCACAATGTCTGACAAGCCTTCCCGCCGCCCCGCCTCGCTGAACGCCGTTCCGGTATTGCCGCTGCGTGACGTGGTGGTTTTCCCGCACATGGTCATTCCGTTGTTCGTCGGCCGGGACAAGTCGATGCACGCGCTGGACGCGGCCATGCAGGGTGATCGGCGGATCGCGCTCGTGGCCCAGAAGAATGCCGAGGTCGATGATCCCGGCCAGGACGACTTGTACGAGGTCGGGACGATGGCCTCGATCCTGCAGTTGCTGAAGTTGCCCGATGGCACCATCAAGGTGCTGGTCGAGGGGCACGCGCGCGTGCACCTGGAGGAAATGTCGTTCGGCATGGACATGTTGCGTGCCAGAGCCACCGAGTTGCGGTCACAGTTCGGGCGCGAGCCGCGGGAGCTGGAAGTGGCCTCGCGCACGCTGGTGACGCAGTTCGAGAACATGGTCAAGAGCGGACGCAAGCTGCCGCCGGAGGTGCTGTCGGCGCTGTCCGGGATCGACGACCCGTCGCGCCTGGCCGATACCGTGGCCGCCCACTTGTCCGTGCGCATGGCGGACAAGCAACGTGCCCTGGAGACGCTGCCGGTTGGTCAGCGCCTGGAGCTGCTGGTCGGTCTGGTCGAGGCGGAGATGGACTTGCAGAAGGTCGAGAAGCGCATCCGCGGACGCGTCAAGTCGCAGATGGAGAAAAGCCAGCGCGAGTACTATCTCAACGAGCAGATGAAGGCCATCCAGAAGGAGCTGAGCGACGAGGACGGACCGGACGAGTATGAGGAGCTGGAGGCGCGCATCGAATCGTCGGGCATGCCTGGCGAGGTCGCCAAGAAGGCTCGGCGCGAGCTGAAGAAGCTGAAGCAGATGGCACCGATGGCGGCCGAGGCGGCTGTGGTGCGCAATTATCTCGACTGGCTCCTGGGTGTGCCGTGGCAAGAACGCAGCGAGGTCAGCAAGGACTTGCCGCGTGCCGGGGAGATCCTCGATGCCGACCATTATGGCCTGGAACGCGTCAAGGAACGAATCCTCGAGTACCTTGCGGTGCAGCAGCGCGTGGACCGCATCAAGGGGCCGATTCTGTGCCTGGTCGGGCCGCCGGGTGTGGGCAAGACCTCGCTGGGCCAGTCAATTGCCCGTGCCACGGGACGCGATTTCGTGCGCATGAGTCTTGGTGGCGTGCGTGATGAGGCCGAGATCCGTGGTCACAGGCGCACCTACATCGGCTCCATGCCGGGGCGCATCATCCAGAACCTCAGCAAGACCGGAACGCGCAATCCGTTGTTCATGCTGGACGAGATCGACAAGATGACCATGGATTTTCGTGGTGATCCGTCGTCGGCCTTGCTGGAAGTGCTTGACCCGGAACAGAACAGCACCTTTGCCGACCATTACCTCGAAGTGGATTTCGACCTCAGTGAAGTGATGTGGATTGCCACGGCCAATTCGCTGAACATTCCCGGCCCCTTGCTGGACCGCATGGAGGTCATTCGCCTGCCGGGCTACACCGAGCACGAGAAACTGTCGATTGCCAAGCGTTACCTGGTGCCCAAGCAGCTTGAGGCCAATGGTCTGAAGACGTCGGAGTTGAAACTGACCGAGGCAGCCTTGCGCGACATCGTGCGTCATTACACGCGCGAGTCCGGCGTGCGCAGCCTGGAGCGCGAAATCGCCAAGGTGTCGCGCAAGGTGGTCAAGGAGCTCAGCATGCCGGACAGCAATGCGGACACCGGCAAGCCCGGCAAGCGCAAGGCCGTGCAGGTCAGCATCCGCAATCTGGAGCATTACCTTGGCGTGCAAAAGTTTGACTTCGGTCGCGCCGAGCGTCAAAGCGAAGTGGGCCTGGTGACCGGCCTGGCCTGGACCCAGGTCGGCGGCGACCTGCTCAGCATCGAGGCGGCAGTGGTGCCGGGCAAGGGCAAGTTGTTGCACACCGGCCAGTTGGGCGAGGTGATGCAGGAATCGATCCAGGCGGCCTTGAGCGTGACGCGCGCGCGCGCCGAACGCTTCGGCATTGCGCCTGATTTCCACGAGACCCGTGACATCCACATCCATGTGCCCGAAGGTGCCACACCCAAGGATGGGCCGAGTGCGGGCATCGGCATGTGCACCGCATTGGTCTCGGCGCTGACCGGCATCGCGGTGCGCTCGGAGGTGGCCATGACCGGTGAAATCACCTTGCGCGGCCGGGTACTGCCCATCGGTGGCCTGAAGGAGAAGTTGCTGGCGGCATTGCGCGGTGGCATCACCACCGTGATCATTCCCGAGGACAATCGCAAGAACCTTGTCGACATGCCCGAAGAGGTGACGGACAAGCTCGATATCCATCCAGTGCGCTGGATCGACGAGGTGCTGGATATTGCCCTGGAGGCGCCGTTGACGCCACGCAAGGCCGGCAAGGACGGGCTTGCGGCAGGCAAGACGATCCGCGGGGCCGGTCAGGCCGATCGTCCGGCGAGGCCGCATTGATGCCGCGTCCGGACACTGGTGACGAATGCGGGCCGAACGGCGCTGGTGAGCAAAGTCGTCGTATCAACATGGACTTGCGTGATTTTCATGCGGCGGCGTCAAGCCGGGCTGGCGAACGTTGCCAGGCGTCGCACGCAGGCACAGAAGGCCCCGGCGGAAGAGATCGTGTTGCCTGACATGGCGGCACGCTGGTATAAAGACTGCCCTTGCCATGCGCCCCTGAGCGACCGGACAGGTCGTGGGCCTGTTTTGCCCAGAGCATGGTATCGGTTTGGCACACAGCGTTTCCGGTCCGGGGGCGGACCGACACATCAACAACATTTTCCGGTGGTCAGCGTGGCAGACATCATGCGCGTTCGCGGCCGGACCCATTTTTTACAGGAGTCAGACATGAAAAAAGCAGACTTGATTGCAGCCATCGCAGACCAGGCAGGGATCAGCAAGGCCGATGCCGGCCGCGCCGTGGACGCGTTCACCCAGGTGATCGAAGATGCGCTGAAGCGTGAGGAAACCATTTCGCTGATCGGCTTTGGGACCTTCTCGGTCCGCCATCGTGCCGCGCGCATGGGCCGCAATCCGCAGACCGGTCAGGAGATCCAGATCAAGGCATCGCGCAACCCGGCGTTCAAGGCGGGCAAGGCACTCAAGGACGCCCTGAACTGAGAGTGCGAAGGCGTTTCATGCCGGCGGCGACGTTGCGCTTTGCTGTCGCCGCGCACCTGGAAAGACCGGAGAACCGGTTTTCACAGGTTTCGAGGTGCTGGGTGCGGAGGGCCGGGAAGCGACGTGCTTGTCGGCCCGCCGCATCCATCGTGGGTGCTTAGCTCAGCGGTAGAGCGTCGCCCTTACAAGGCGAGGGTCGGGGGTTCGATCCCCTCAGCACCCACCATTGATCCGGTTTGCGTGCGATGTCGTTCTGCCCGATGCGGACCGGCGCATGCTCGGGTAGAATACCGGGTCGCGTTTGTCCTTGGCCGGTGCGGCAGGCCGCAGCGGCCATGCTTCGTGACAGCGCCCTGAATCTGATCAACGCAAACCCGGCCCTGGTGGCTGGCAACGGGAACCATCATGCTGCAAGAACTGCGCAAACACACCACGGGCTGGATTGCCAAGTTCGTCCTGTTTCTCCTGGTCTTGACCTTCTCCTTCTGGGGTATCGAATCCTATTTCGTGGCCCAGGGACGGTCGGACATGGCCCGGGTTGGTGACAGCTCCGTGACGCAGCAGGACTTCCAGAACGAGATGAGCAACCTGCGCCGCCAGGCCCAGAATCCTCAAAGTGGCCTGAATCCGGATGATTTCCAGACCCCGGAGTTTCGCCGCATGGTGCTCGACCGCCTGATCAACCGGATTCTGCTGGGGCAGGCCAACCAGAAGCTGGGCATTTCGGTGCCGGACAGCCAGGTGCGTCAACGCATCGCCACCATGCCGGTATTCCAGGTGGACGGCAAATTCGATCAGACCACCTACCAGGCCATTTTGCGGCAGCAGGGGCTTACGGCCACTGGATTCCAGGAGCAGATCCGCCAGGACCTGGCCAACCAGGTGTTGCCGCAGGCCGTTGCCGGCTCCGTTCTGGTAACCCCTGCCGAGGTGGACAACTACCTGGAACTGCGCGACCAGACGCGTGATCTGCATTATGTGGCGTTGCCGGTGCCCGAGATCGACCCGAAAAGCGTCACCGAGGCGGATATCAAGGCCTATTACCAGGCGCATACCGATGAATTCATGAAGCCGGAGACGGTGACCATCCATTACCTGCAGGTCAGCGCCGCGGACATGACGGTGGACGTCAGCCCCAGCGAGGAAGACATTCAGGCGCGCTACGAGCAGGAGAAGAATCGCTTCGTGGTGCCGGAACAGCGCGAGGTCGCTCACATTCTCGTGGCCGTGCCGCCCAACGCCAGCCCGGACGAGCAGAAGAAGGCCCTGGCGCGTGCCGATGAAATCGAGCAGGCTCTGAAGGATGGCGCCGACTTCGCCAAGCTGGCGGGCGAGAAGTCCGATGATCTTGGCTCGAAACGCCAGGGCGGTTCGCTGGGCTGGATCGAGCCGGGCATGATCGGTGGCGCCTTCGACGATGCCGCCTTCAGCCTCGCCGAGGGCGCGGTTTCCGCGCCGGTGCTGTCCACCGATGGTTACCACATCATCAAGGTCCAGGCGATCAAGCCGGGCCATGCCAAGCCGCTGGCTGAGGTACGCGACGAGATCGTGCACAGCTTGCTTGGCTCGGCGCGCGAGCGCAAGTACAACGAGATTGCCGGGCGCCTGGTCGACCTAACCTTCCAGGACCCGACGTCATTGGCCAAGGCGGCCGAGGAACTGAACCTCGAAGTGAAGACCGCCGGGCCGTTTCCGGCGACCGGTGGCGATGGCATCGCGGCAAATCCGCAGGTGGTTCAGGCGGCCTTCTCGACACATGTGCTGGCCAACAGCATGAACTCCGATCCGGTGAAGCTCGGGGACAACTCCATGGTGGTGTTGCGTGTCTTCCAGCATGCTGCCGCTGCGCCCAAGCCGCTGGAGCAGGTGACCGACGCGGTGCGCACGGCCCTGGTGGCCGATCGCGCCGACAGCGAAGCCGAGAAGCGTGCCGAGGCCATGCTGGCGTCGCTGGGTGGCGAGACGACCCTGACCAGCCTGGCCAGTACCAACGAGGCGCTGGACGTCAAGGAAATCAAGGAGCTGAAGCGCTTCCCGCCGCAGTTGCCGCCGGCGGTGATGGACAAGGCCTTCAAGATGGCGCATCCGGCGGCCGGTGCGCACAGTTTTGCCATGGTTCGTACTGGCGAGGGCGCTTTCACGCTGTTGCAGCTTGATGCCGTCCACCCGGGCGATACGTCCAACATCACCGATGCCGAGCGTCAGAGCGTGGCCATGCAATTGCGCAATCTGTATGGCCAGACCGAGGTCCTCGGCCTGCTTGATGGCCTGCGTGCGGCGACCGATGTCAGCATCAACAAGGATCAGCTCCTCAGCGAGCCCATGTAACTCGGGGAACGGGCGTTCCCCGGCCAGCGGTAGCGCTGGCTGACTTGCCCCGTTCGCGTCGCGGGCAGGACGTTCGTGGTGAGCCGGCGCACTGGTGGGCAGGCGCCGGCAGAATCCCTCAGCCGCGATCCAGGCCGGTCATGCCGACGGTGCTGTAACCACAGTCAACGTGGACCACTTCGCCGGTGATGCCGGCGGCCAGATCCGAGCACAGGAATGCGGCGGCGTTGCCGACGTCGCTCGTGGTGACATTGCGCTGCAGCGGCGCCTGCTCGCTGACATGGTCCAGCATTTTGCGCAGACTGGCGACGCCGGAAGCCGCAAGAGTCTTGATCGGGCCGGCCGAGATGGCGTTCACGCGCGTGCCTTCCGGACCCAGGTTGTAGGCCAGGAAGCGCACATTGGCCTCGAGGCTGGCCTTGGCCAGGCCCATGACGTTGTAGCTGGCCAGGGCGCGTTCGGCGCCCAGATAGGTCAATGTCAGGATGGCGCTGTCGTGGTTGGCCATCAGCGGCCTTGCCGCCTTGGCCAGGGCCGCCAGGCTGTAGCTGGAGATGTCGTGCGCGATGGTGAAGTTCTCGCGCGTCAGGTTGTCCAGGAACTCGCCTTGCAGTGCCTCACGTGGCGCAAAACCGACCGAGTGCACCAGGATGTCCAGCTGGCTCCAGTGCTGGCCGAGTTGCGTCATCACCGCGTTGATGGCCGCGTCATCGGCCACATCGCAGGGCAGGATGATGTCGGAACCGAATGCCTTGGCGGCTTCTTCGACGCGCGGCTTCATGCGCTCGTTCTGGTATGTGAACGCGAGCTCGGCGCCCTGCGCATGCATGGCCTCGGCGATGCCCCAGGCGATCGAACGCTTGCTTGCCACGCCGACGATCAATGCGCGTTTGCCTTCAAGGAAACCCATGGTGCCTCCGTTTGTGCGAGAAATGGAATCGGCTGCAGATCGCAGCATCGGTTATTGTAGTTGCCCAGACAAAGAACCGCGACGTTGGCCGGCTGGTCGTGTGCTGGCGCGGGTCAGGGCTGGAGAATCAGGCGCTGCCCGAGGTGCAGCAGGTCGCCCTTGATGCCGTTCCACTGGCGAATGTCGGGGATGCGCAGGTCGAAACGTCTGGCGATGGTCCACAGGGTGTCGCCGGCTCTGACGATGTAGTGCCGCGGCGGCTGGTGGGCATCGCGTACGGCGATGGTGGCGGGCAGGGCGGCCACCATCTTGCGTGGCAGCCAGAGTTTCTGCCCGGCAGCCAGGGCGGCATCGGCCGGCAGGTCGTTCAGGGTCGCGAGGGTGCGCATCTGGGTCGCGTTGCCATGGGTGATCTGCGCCAGGCTGCCCGGTTGGTTCATGGCGACGTATTGCCATTGCTGCCAGCCCAACTGTTGCAGGCGGGCGTAGCTGTCGTCAAACGTCGTTGCCACTTGCTGCGGCAGGATCAGGGACGTCAACGGTGCCTGCCCATCGCGCACGGCTTCGTTGAACAGCTGCAACGCACTCGTGTCCACGCCGGCCAGGCGCGCGGCCAGAGGCAGGTCGAGGCCATGGTCGAGGCGACGATGCACCAGGTGAGGTCCGTCTTCCGGGTCGGGCAGGGTTGCCGTCCAGACAGCGGGATTGGTGATGATGCAGGCCAGCGCTTCGAGTTTTGCGAGATGGTTCACGGTGACGTCGGGCAAGCCCAGCGCGGCCGGTTGCCGAGACACGACCGCCTGCGGGTGCGCGTCCATGGCGCGGCTGACGCGACCGGCGCCGGCATTGAATGCCAGATCAGCCAGCCACCAGCTGCCCAGGCGCTCATGATTGCGTTGCAGCAGGCGGGCTGCGGCTCGGGTGGCCTCGTCCAGGTTGAGACGGCCGTCGTACCGGTGGTCGATGCGCAAACCGAGGCTGCGCCCCGTCGCCGGCATGATCTGCCACACGCCCGCCGCGCCGCGACGGTTGCGCGGCGGCAGCGCGCGAAAGTTGCTTTCCACCCATGGCAACAGTGCAAATTCAGCTGGCAGGCCGGCTTCGGCGATGATGCCGTGGATGTAGCGCAGGCGCGGCAGTGTCTTGGCGAGCTCCCGCGTGAAGACTTCCGGGTGGCGGGTGTAGAAAGCTGCCCAGTGCTGCACCCGTGCCTGGTCGCAGTCGGCAAAGGCGAAGCCCTGGCGCAATTGTTGCCACAGATCCGGCGGATCGGTGTCGACGTCGACTGCAGCGGCAGCCTGCAGAGTCGGGGGCATGATCAGTGTCGCGCGTGGCTGGGGGCGCGGTGTTGTCGTGGCGCAGCCGGCCAGCCACAGCACAACCGGCACCATCAGTAGCAGACGGAGGAGGGTCATGGGCGGAACCGGTCCTTGGCTTGTCGCAGCGCGGCAAAGCGTGCGATCCGGTCATCTGCAATGCCCAGGGATGCCGCCCAGCGGCGTACCTCGGAGCTGTCCACGCGCAGGAACGGATTGGCCTCCTTTTCGTCCTGGATGGTGGAGGGCAAGGTGGCGCGGCCACTGTCGCGCAGGTGTCGTGCTTGTCGGATGCGGCTTTGCAGGGCCGGATTGTCCGGTTCGATGGTGCGTGCAAACGCGGCGTTGGCCAGTGTGTACTCATGGCCACAGCACACCAGGGTGTCATCCGGAAGCGCTGCAAGGCGCTCCAGTGAGTCCAGCATTTCCTCTGGCCTGCCTTCGAACAGGCGGCCACAGCCCAGGCTGAACAAGGTGTCGCCCGTGAAGGCGATGCCTTCGCCAAAATAGGCGACGTGGCTGCGTGTGTGGCCGGGGACGGCGAGCACATGGAATTGCCACGGGCCCGGTCCTTGCACCGCGTCGCCCTCCGCGACCCGTTGGTCCGCACTTTCAATGCGTGGATCATGCGGTGCCACGACGTGCGCCTGGTGGCGGGCTGCCAATTCGGACGCAGCGCCGATGTGATCGGCATGATGATGGGTCAGCAGGATGCTCTCAAGCTGCAGCCCGCGCTCAGCCATGAAGCTGTCGACCGGATCGGCTGCGCCGGGATCCACGGCCAGCGCGTGGCCGTACTGGTCATGCAGCACCCAGATATAGTTGTCGTTGAGCGCCGGAATCGGGTGCAGTTGCATCGTGTCATCCGTGGTGCGAACGTGCGACACTATAGCAGCCGTGGCCTGGTCATGATGACTTGCGGCGGCGGTGCACCCTGGTGGATTGGCAAACGTGAGCGACCTGACACGAACACAACCCTGGCGATTGCTGATGCAGCGCGAGCTGGCTGTCCTTGGCAAGCACCGTCCGCTGGCCGGTTTGGGCAGGGCCGTGGTCATCGCCCTGGACGGCGGTCTGGCGACCGCTGACGATGCCGCCGGCAACACGGTTGTGCTGCGGTTGCCGGTCGATCGTGCCGGGCGTTTGCACGATGTGATGGTGGCTGACATCCATGCCTGGCCGATCCGTTCGAGTTATCTTGATCTGGTGATTCTGCGTCACGTCCTGGCCGTGTCTTCGCGACCGCGCATGGTGCTGCAGGAGGCTGCGCGATGTCTGGTGCCGGGCGGGCGCCTTCTGGTGACGGGCATCCAGCCATGCAACATGTGGCATGTTTGGCTGGGCCGACAACAGGGCGATCGCATGGAAAGCTACAAACCGGTGCGGCCGGGTGTCGTCGAACGCATGTTGCGCGAGGCGGGCCTGCAGGTCGAAACCAGAGTGCGCTACGGCAGCGCCAGGCCCGCATCAGCCGCACG
The DNA here is from genome assembly GCA_964583865.1 of uncultured Rhodanobacteraceae bacterium. Taxonomy (GTDB): domain Bacteria; phylum Pseudomonadota; class Gammaproteobacteria; order Xanthomonadales; family Rhodanobacteraceae; genus DASSBG01. The sequence goes on from CAZOXZ010000044.1 coordinate 10,168, forward strand.
TACGGCCTCGGCCGGGCCGTTGTCGGCCTGTTTCCTGGTGCAGGCGCGGCGGCATGGCAACAATGTCATGCGTCTGCGGCAGCCACGTCACCTCAAGGTCGTGGCCGGTTCGCCGTATGCTGCTGCCAGGAGCCTGGGCGGTAGGAACCATGTGAGCGAGGCACAGCCATTTTGAGAACGATTTTTCGACCATTTGAGGCGAATACTGGTTGCTATTTAACGAAAATGGGCGGGAAATCGGGCCAAAAGGGCGCAGCCACAGCCGCTTGTGTTTCTGCCGCCCAGGCTCCTGTTCACCGCCAACGTCTGGCCGAGAGAGCGTGAAACATTCATGAAGCGTCTGCAGATTTTTACCGACGGGGCTTGCCTCGGCAACCCCGGGCCGGGTGGCTGGGCCGCCTTGCTGCGCTGGGGTGACACCGAGAAGCTGCTGGCTGAGGGCGAGAAACACACCACCAACAATCGCATGGAACTCATGGCCGTCATCGCTGCACTGGAGGCCCTGACCCGGCCCTGCGAGCTGGATCTGACCACCGATTCCCAGTATGTGAAGCGCGGCGTGCAGGAGTGGCTGGCGGGCTGGCGTCGCAACGGCTGGCGTACCGCAGCCAGAAAGCCGGTGAAAAACCGTGACCTGTGGGAACGCCTGGACAAGGCTATGGCCCAGCACCAGATTGCTTGGCATTGGGTCAAGGGCCATTCCGGCCATGCCGAGAACGAACGTGTCGACGAGGCTGCACGCGCGGCCGCCGAGGAGGTGGCAGACGCATGAGTCGCCTGATTGTGCTGGATACCGAGACGACCGGCCTGGAGCCGGTGGAGGAACACCGCATCATCGAGATCGGCTGCGTCGAGGTGCTGGGGCGGCGTATCAGCGGCGGGCAGTGGCATCGCTACATCAATCCGCAACGCGCCATTGATGCCGGCGCCATGCGGGTGCACGGCATCAGCAACGAGTCGTTGCAGGACATGCCCCTGTTTGCACAGCTGGCGGATGAGTTTCTGGATTACATTGCCGGCGCGAAGCTGGTCATCCACAACGCCGCTTTCGATGTGGCATTCCTGGATTCGGAGTTGCAACGGGTTGGTGCACGTTGCCGGCACGTGGGCGATGTCTGCGAGGTGATCGACAGCCTCACGCTGGCCCAACGGCAGTATCCGGGCCAGCGCAACAACCTGGATGCGCTGTGCAGGCGCCTCGGCGTGGATGCCAGTGCGCGCCAGTTGCATGGCGCCCTGCTGGACGCACGCCTGCTGGCGGAGGTGTATCTGGCCATGACGTCCGGCCAGGGCAGCCTGGAGCTGGAGGCGACGCGCTCCCGTGCTGGCGAGGCAACGGCTGCCACGATATCGGCCACCCGCAAGGGTCTCGTGGTGCGGGCAACGCCGATGGAAGCGGCCGCACACGAGGCCTTTCTGGACGGGCTTGACGAGGCCTGCAGCGAAGGAAGCCTCTGGCGCCGGGGGCTGTCGGTCGACTGAGCCGGTGCTGCGAGGGTTTTGTCGCGATCGGTTGTTACCGGTTCAGCGTGCCGACGCGCACCAGGATGGCCGTGATGTTGTCGCTGCCGCCAGCCTCGAGCGCGGCCACGAGAAGATGGTCCACGCATTCCTGGGCCGTCAATCCGGGCTGCATGATGATGGCCTCGATTCGGGCATCGGCAACTTCCTCGGTGAGGCCGTCGCTGCACAGCAGGAACTGGCTGCCCGCCTGCAGCGGACCATCGACACAAGAGACGTGCAGCATGTCCGGCGGCGTGATGCCGAGCGCCTGCGTGATTTCGTTGCGCCGCGGATGATGGCGTGCCTCGTCTTCTGTAAGTTTGCCTTCTTCGACCAGCTTGACCACCACCGAATGATCCTGTGACAGTTGCTGCAGTCGATCCTGCGCCAGATAAACGCGGCTGTCGCCAACCCAGGCCACCTCGTAGTGATCATCCCGCAAATGCAAGGCAGCCACCGTGGTGCCCATGGGCAGCATGCTGTGGCTGGGCGCGGACTGTTCCATGATGGTGCGGTCGGCTTCGCGCAATGCCTCCGCCAGCGGCATGCCTGCGGCCACCGATTCGGCGATGCTGTCGCGTGCCAGAGCGCTGGCGACTTCGCCGCGAGCGTGGCCACCCATGCCGTCGGCCACCAACCACAAGCCGAGTTCGGGATCAGCCTGGTAAGTGTCCTCGTTGTGCTCGCGCCGCAGGCCGACATGGCTGCTGTGGCCGAACTCAATCATCATGGTGAAACTCGATGGTGGTGCGCATAAGGGTTTCGGTTGTGTCGGTGCTTGCAGCATGCACCGGCGTGTTCCATTGCGCAAGTTCGCGTCCTGATGCAGTAGGCTGGCAGGCAGGCAACCGACAGACAACAACATGATCGAGGCAATCGCAGCGCGAATGCGCGCCCACAAACGCAAGCTGGTGGAAGGCTTCGAGGTGCGCCGCGTGCTGCCTTCGGCCGCGCGTCGTGCGGTGGGCCCGTTCGTTTTCCTGGACCACATGGGGCCGGTGACAATGCCGTCAGGCAGGGGACTCGACGTGGCGCCGCACCCGCATGTTGGCCTGGCCACCGTCACGTACCTGTGGCGTGGCCGCATCGAGCATCGGGACAGCCTGGGCCATGTGCAGACCATTGAGCCGGGGGCCGTGAACTGGATGACGGCCGGGCGGGGCATCGTGCATTCCGAGCGCAGCCGTGCGGAAGACCGCGCCACCGAACAGGCGTTGCATGGCCTGCAGCTTTGGGCGGCCCTGCCGCGTGAACTGGAGCAGGCTGAACCAGCCTTCGAGCATGTTGATGCCGGTGAATTGCCACTGCTGGATCGCGATGGTGCGCGCGCACGCTTGGTGGCCGGCACAGCCTGGGGTGAGCATGCGCCGGTTCGCCACGCGAAGAACCTGTTTTTCGTCGATGCCTGGCTTCCGGCCGGCGGCAGTCTGGACATGCCGCCTGAGTATGCCCAGCGTGCGTTTTACGTGGTTGCCGGGGAAGTTGATGTCGCCGGCGGATCGTTCGGTGTTGGAGAGTTGGGCGTGTTCATGCCTGGCGCAGACATTGTCCTGCAGGCGCGGAATGATGCTCATGTCGTGTTGCTGGGCGGTGCGCCGCTGGACGGTCCGCGGTTCATGTCCTGGAACTTTGTCGCCTCCTCGGAAGAGCTGTTGGCGCAGGCGCGCGAGGACTGGCAGCAACAACGCTTTCGCATGGTTCCGGGAGACCCGGAATTCATTCCCTTGCCGGAACGGCACTTGAGCACGTTGCGAATTGAGCCGTCCTGACGCGGCAGGGCGAAGCACATTGACAACGGACCGCGGCGAGAGGACAAAAGCATGATCAAACGCGTACTGGTCGGTTACGATGGCTCCGAGTCGTCACAGCGCGCCTTTCGTCTGGCGCTCGACATGGTGCGGCCAACCGGCGGGCAGGTCTGTGCCCTGCGCGTGTTGCAACTCACCGAAGGCGGGGCTGATGCCATGGTCGGCGTCATCACCGACAACGACGGCGAACTGGTGGCCGAATTGCAGCGCGAGTTGGCCTCACTGGCACCGCAGGACGTGGCACGCTTCGAGGTTCGCGTGGTTTATGGCTCCCCGGGCGATGCCCTGCTGGCGGAAGTCACCCGCGGCCACCATGACCACATCGTCATCGGCCACACCGCACGTGGCAGCCTGCTCAGCTGGCTGCTGGGCTCGGTCTCCAACGATGTCCTCGCTCGCGCCCCCGTGCCTGTGACCGTGGTGCGGGGCGGGGGTGATGGAAGCTGATGTCGCGCATTCATCAGGCCATGGTGCGGCCTGCTGCCATGTCGTTCCATTGGAACAGGGACAAGAAAGGCACTGGATTCCCGCTTTCGCGGGAATGACGGCCGTTGAAGCCAACCGGATGCAGCTCCGGCGCAGCGTGCCTGCCTTGCTGCTGATCGGGTGCGGGTGGCGTGCAGCCACCGCAGCGTACACGATGGTACGTGAGGATGGCCAGCACCGGGCGTGTTCCGAGCCGCGAGCACGGCGGTTTGGTTCCGATATTTCCGATATGGAAATTCGCTTTTGTGGCGTCGCGAGCGAAGGTGGATCGGGTGCGGGCGGCGCGCAGTCACCGTAGCGTACGTGATGGTACGTGAGGATGGCGAGCACCGGACGCGCCCGAGCCCACCGAGCGCAGCAGCCACACAAGCGAATTTGGCGGAGAGGGAGGGATATGCTCGCCCCATCCCTGGGGCTCACCCCTCCGCTTCGCTCCGGGGCCCGCCTGCGGCGGTCCGGATTTGCTCCTGCAAATCCGTCGAACCCGCCTTGTTTCGAGAGTTCGAATCGTCGCACGGCCAGAAACGCCAACGCCCCCTGGCGGGGGCGCTCTTTCGGGTTCGGAATTTGCTTCTGAAGCGTCGTGAGCGAAGCCGGGTCGGACGTGCGCGGCACGCAGGCACCGCAGCGTACACGATGGTACGTGAGGATGCCGAGTACCGCTCGCGTTCGAGCCGGCGAGCACAACAGCTTCAAAATCAAATTTGGCGGAGAGGGAGGGATTCGAACCCTCGATACGGGAGACCCGTATACCGGATTTCGAATCCGGCGCATTCGACCACTCTGCCACCTCTCCAATACTTTCGGTGCCCGACCGCAGGATGGCTCTGCGAGTCCGACAATGCTATCGTCAGATGGCGGGCGCGCCATGATACGTTCCCGCCGCCTGGATGACAACTGTTGCGTGCGTCAGCCGGTGATGCGGCCACGCAGATTATCGGCGTTGTACGGGCCGGGGTCGGCGATGAGCTTGCGGGCCGTCTCGACCTGGCCCCAGGTGTTCCACAGCAGCACGCCGCGCACGCGGCCGTTGTCGAGGTAGTAGACGACGCCTTCGCGGTGCGGTACGCGCCAGTCTTCGGCGATCTCCAGGCGTGCGTCGAGGTCGCCGACGGCTTCGTAGCCGACGTCGAACAGGTCGGAATAGAAGAACGGCAGTTCATCGTAGGGCTGGGGCTGGCCGGCCATGGCGCGACCGGCGCGGGAGCCGGTGGTGATGGCGCAGTTCTCGTGCTCGACCCGGCGCAGCTTGCCCAGGGCCTGGTTGGGGATGGCGGCCACGTCGCCGGCCGCGAAGACATCGGGCAGGCTGGTGCGCATGCATTCGTCGACGACGATGCCGTTGTCGATGCGTGCGCCTGCCGCTTCGGCAAGTTGGGTGTTGGGAATGATGCCCAGGCCCGCCACGGCGCCGTCGACATCAACGCTGCTGCCGTCGTCCAGCTCCAGGTGCAGCTTGTTGCCTTCGTCACGGCCGGCTTTCACCAGACGTCCGGCCTTCACCTCCACGCCCTTGGTCTCGTAATACTCGGTAAGGTAATCGGCCAGGCCGATGGGGTAAACGCGCTCGCCGATGTAGTCCTCGGGGAAGAGCATGGTGACCTTGAGATCGTTGGCGGCCAGCGAAGCGGCAAGTTCGCTGCCGATGAAGCCGCCGCCGATGACGGCGATGTGGCTGCCGGGCTGGGCCAGTTCGCGCAGGCGGTGGTAGTCGTCCAGACTGCGGAAGTGCACCAGACGGTCCGAGTCGATATCCAGCCGACGTGGCGTGCCGCCGGTGGCCAGCAGGAGCTTGCCGTATTCATACGTGTCGCCCTGATCGTCGGTGACGCGATGGGCGTCGGCGTCCAGCGTTTCTGCGTGCCGTCCCGAATGCAGCGTGGCGCTGGATTTGTCCAGCGGGCGGAAAATGTCGGCTTCCTTGCCATCACCCCACAGACCCTTGCTCAGCGGAGGACGATCATAGGGCGGGTGCTTTTCGTCGCCAATGATGCCAATGCTGGCCTCCGGCGCCGCCTGGTGGATGGCCTGGGCAGCGGCTTCGCCGGTCATGCCGGCGCCGATGATGAGGTAGTCGTAGTTGTGGTTCATGGCAAACTCCTTCGAATGATGCAACGCCGGCTATTGACGCGTCGTGCGGGCGATGCGTGGAGGACGGATTTCGCGGTTGCTGCGCCAGGGGCTGATGTCGAGCCCGCCGCGGCGCGTAAAACAAGCATACACGCTGAGCGCCTGTGGCTGGCAGTGCGTGCGGATGTCATCGAAAATGGTTTCCACGCATTGTTCATGGAAGCCGTTGTGCCGGCGGAAGGACACCAGATAACGCAACAGGCTGGCGGGGTCGATGCGCGGGCCGTGGCAAGTGATTTGCACGCTGGCCCAGTCCGGCTGGCCGGTCACCGGACAGTTGGAACGAAACAGATGGCTCAGCCAGCATTGCTCCTCGATGCGGCCGTGGTCGACTTCGAGCAGGCTGGCCCGGGGCGGGCCGTAGTGGTCGATGTCGATATCCAGATCGTCAATGCAGTTGCCGGCCAACGGCTGGATGGCCAGGGCCGGATCGTCCACGGCAAGCAAGTCCACCGTCACCGGGCCATCCGCCGCCTCGTGCAGCTCCTGTTGCAGCAGCTTGTGCAGCTCTGCCGTTGAAGCGAAGCGGGTTTGTGCAAAGCTGTTCAGGTAGAGTTTGAAGGACTTGGATTCAATCAGGTGCGTGCCAGCGGCGTCGAAGGTGAAGCGGGCCACGGCGTTGCATGGTTTGCCACGGTCATCCAGCCAGGAAAACTCCCATGCATGCCAGATGTCGCAACCACGAAAATGTGTGCCGGCATCGACAGCGAGGCCCTCGCGGCCCTGGCTGCGTGCCAGCGGCAGCAGCAGGCCCGGGTCGCGTTCGTCGGGGTAATGTGTGGGCTTGCCCAGCCCGGAATCGGTGACATCGGTCATCAGGCCATTGTACGCCGATGAAATCCTGCCGCCGTGTTCTGTCTTTCGATGCCAGGATGGTTTGACTGACTATACGGCAATGCCGTATAGCCAACACATGCTCACGGTGGCTGAAACAGATGTCTTCAAGGATGATGTGGCTTCGATATGGACCGAGGAGCCTGGGCAGCAGAAACACAAGCGGCTGTGGCTGCGCCCTTTTGGCCCGATTTCCCGCCCATTTTCGTTAAATAGCAGCCAGTATTCGCCTCAAATGGTCGAAAAATCGTTCTCAAAATGGCTGTGCCTCGCTCACATGGTTCCTACCGCCCAAGCTCCTAGGCCGAACGACTGGAGTTCTGCTCTTGGCTTGCGACGCATCCTGAAGCGGGTGATGTGATTCCCGGGAGTGGCGGTTGTCGCAAGCTGCGTTGGGCGGCATCCGGAAGAGGCAAACGTGGTGGTGCTCGCGTGATTTATTTCAATCGATTGGAAGAGGGGGGGGTATTTGGCTGCTGGTAATTTATACGAAGGCGGTTCGTGGC